>CAZILB010000156.1:0-8686 GCA_964539925.1 uncultured Syntrophobacter sp.
GAGAATTACGCAGTCCCTCTGTTCTTTGCAAGGCTCGCCCGAGCTTGACAAACAATCATTAGGTTACCGAAGAGACTTTCGCTGTAAGGGTCGATGCCGCTAGCGTTTAAATTGCGCCAACGGTCCGGCGGCGTAAACGATCCTTCCGCCCACCACGGTCATAAGCGACTCCAGGGAGCGGAGCTGCTCTTCCGGCACGCTCAAGTAGTCGGCGTTAAGCACCACAAGGTCGGCAAACTTCTCCACTTCGATGGATCCCTTGCGTGCTTCGCTGAAAGTCAGCCACGCGCTCCCCATCGTATGCGTGCGCAGGGCCTCGGCGCGGGTCAGATTTTGACGCGGGCTGCGCACCGCCGATCCGGCCACCGTCTCGCCGGTGATCAGCCACCACAAAGAAAGCATCGGCGAATAACTCGCCGATTGAAAGGCGCCGCTGCCGGCGCCCAAAGGAATCGCGGCTTCGATCATCCGGCGCAACGGCGGCGCGTTGCGCGCTTTGTCCAAACCCCGCTGCTCGACGTAGCGCTCGCCGGCAAGCGCCAGGCGGCTGGTTAGCGAAATCCCTCCGCCGAGATTTTGGATTCGCGCAAGGGTCTCTTGAGTCGCGTCTTCGAGGTGCGCAAAGGCGATACGCTGGCGCTGGAACGGCGTTGCCGCGTGGATCTCCTCCAGCAAATCGAGCGCTTGGCGCACGCCGCTGTCTTGCGCGGCAATTACGCGGAAGTTGTACCCCTCGGCGGCGAACAGGCGCGCCATGCGGCGAAATCTTTCCTTCGCGCGGGCGTCGAGGGCGATCGTTTGCGGAACATCAAAGACATCGCCGTCGCCGCCGGTCAGGGTCGCGCTGTAGCCGGCAAAGCGAAAAAAATCGTTTTGCTTCAACTGCCCGATCTCTTGCGCCGTGCGTTTGAGTGGGTCGAGATCACCGTCGTCGAGTGCAATGTAGAAATGTACCCGCAAATCCAGCTCGCCCGCGCGCGCCATATCCGCGAGTAAACGACGGTGAGCAAAAGTGACCGCGCCGGTGTGGATATCGCCCACGGAGGTGACACCGAACCGACCGAGCTCGCGAAAGGAGTTCTTGAGGCTTTGCCGCACCCGGTCAAAGCTCAGAGGAGGAATCTTTCGGTACACGTACTCCCAGGCGGGCGCGCCCTGGAGCCAACCCGTCAGTTCACCGGTGGTCGGATGGCGCTCGAACTTGCCGCCCGCCGGATCCGGCGATGCGGCGGTGATCCCGGCGGCCTTGAGCGCGGCGCTATTAATTAGCACTCCCTGGCGCAGATACTGAATATAGACCGGATGATGAGGCGCAACGGTATCCAGATCGGCTCGCGTCGGAAAGCGCCTTTCAGCAAACTGCGTCGGCACCCAGCCGCCGCCTACCACGATCCACGATCCAGGAGGTTGTGCCTTTGCCGCCGCCGCGATCTGTCTCAAGCCGTCGACGAGCGTGCGCGTTTTCTCCCAGCGCAGCTCCCCGTCCCAGGATATTCCCGCCAGGGTGGCGTGAATGTTTGAGTCGATCAAGCCGGGAATCACCGTGCGCCCCCCAAGATCGATGACCCGAGTGGACGGCCCGGCGAGAACGCGTACGTCGCGGTCGCTGCCAACCGCAATGAACCGCCCGTCACGGATGGCCACGGCTTGTTTGATGGAAAAATCCCGGTCCACGGTGATGATCTTGCCGTTGCGCAAAATCAGATCGGCTGGCGCCGGCACCGCCAGCGAGCGCGCGAAATCGACTTCAGCGCCGCCGCATGCCGTCAGCGCAAGCCAAAACAGCAGGTATACAAATCGTGGCAATGGAAACCTCGCGGAAACTCTTCAGGGCAAGGAAATCTTACCCTCGCATCGGCGCTTTTGCGAGCGCCGGTGAAAATTTCACAGAGCGCTTTGCGCCTTGGCGGCATTTTCCGGTTATTCGTCCGATGGCATCGTCCAGAAGAGCGCTCACCGCAGAGGCGCGGAGTGCGCAGAGAAAAGTGTTCTTATTCGGAAAGGATTGCGAACTCTGAGGCTCTGGGCGAAACCGCGCTTGCAGCTTAGCCGCTCCAGGGCTTTTGCAGCGCCGATGAACGCGCCGCACCCGTTCGATTGTGTAGCCCGCGTTTAATGAAAGGATGGGTTGCCGGCAAAGCTCTGGGGCTGCTCAATTACGCGCTCATGGCGGCTTCGGCTCAGGGGCAAACTTACAGTAAACACCGACCCCTTACCCACCTCGCTCGTGACCTGAACGGATCCGCCGAGCAACTCGGTAAACTTCTTGACAATGTAGAGTCCCAGACCGACTCCGCTGAACTTTCGCGTCGCCGAGCTGTCCACTTGCTCGAACATGTCAAAGATGCTGTGAATCTTTTCGTCCGGAATGCCAATCCCGGTATCGGCGATCTGGATCTCGATCCCGTTGGCTGCGGACAAATGGCGCACAGAGATGGTCACCCTGCCCTTCTCGGTGAACTTGATCGCGTTATTGATGAGATTCTGCAGGATCGCCTTGAGCTTTTCGTCGTCTGTCTCGAGCACCGGCAAATCCGCCCGATAATCCCATGCGAGCGTGATATCTTTGCCGAACGGGAAATTGTAATTGGAGCGCAATTCATCCAGTAGGTCGCCGAGCTTAACTTCCCAAGCCGCGGCCCGCACGGCCCCTGCCTCGATCCGGGTCACCTGCAGGACACCGTTGATCATGGAAAAAAGCTCCATGGATTGGTTGCTGATGGTCTGGAGCGCTTTGTTTTGGTCCTCGTTGAGACCGCCGAGAACTTCGTTGAGCATGATCTCCGTGTAGCCTTTGATGACGTTGAGCGGCGTGCGCAGCTCGTGCGAGATAACGCCGAGAAACTCATCCTTGCCTTTGTTGACTTTCTCAAGCTCGACGGTCTTTTGTCGAACCTGGGAAAATAAATGGGCGTTTCCCACGGCGACTCCTACGTGGTAGGCGATCGCTTTGATCAGTTGAAGATCGCTTTCGGAAAATTGGTGCGGCCGACGACTGAAGAAGTTCATGACGCCGAGGGTTTCTCCGCGGACTTTGAGAGGAATAAGAAATGACGCGCGAAAGCCCGCCTGAAACATGAGCTTATTGCGGGCCAATTCGTGGTAGCTCGAATCGCTTTGCATGTCTTCGATGATTCGCGGCTCTCCCGATTCGAAAGTCTTGCCCACCAGCCCTTCGCCGACCTTGTACCTGGCCGCCAGCGGAAGATCCGCGCGGAAGCCTTCGTGAAAGACCAGATTCAAATCCCGTTCTTGGCCTTGGCATAAGTAGATCCGCGCGGCTTCGAAACCAAATATTTGCAATACCCTTTCCACAGTCCTGCGCAGAATCAAATGAATATCCAACGACTCGCTGGCGACGCCGGCGATGGCATAAAGCGCGGACAGTTCCTTGGCCTTCGTCGCCGTCTGTTCATAAAGGGTCGCGTTTTCCACGGCGATGCCGACTTGACTGGTCATGGCGCTTAGCAGCTCGATTTCGGCGGCTTTGAGCGTTTGCGGCGCCGCGGCGCCGCAAACGAGCACGCCCCAGGTTTTGAGCTTTGTTCGGATCGGAAACATCGCCAAAAAACGCGTTCCGGCGTTTCGCGAGCTTTTACTGGCACTCAACTCTTGATAGCGCGGGTCCCGGTTGATGTCTTCGAAAATGATGTTTTCGCCGGTTTCGGCGACCCGGCCGACCACCGATTCGTTGCGCCTAAAGCGCGCTGACTGCTGCCAGTACTCCGGCTTGGTTTCAAAGGAGGCCCGAACTTCCAGCTCGGTCATGTCCGCGTTGAAGAGAAAGACCCGCGACACGTCGAAATGAAAGATGTCGGTAATTTTCTTGATCGCCTCGTCCAACACCGTCGTCAAGTCCAGCGACTGTGTCGCGGCTACGGTAAGCGCGTGCAGGGCGGACAACTCGTTCTTGCCGCGCCTCATCTCTTCGTAGAGTCTGGCGTTGTGAATGGCGATGGCCACCTGCCCGGCAAGGGTCGCAAGATATTCGATTTCTTCGTCGGTAAACGCATGCTCCTCCTTGGTGTAAAACGCCATCAGTCCCAGGGCTTCATCCTTGACGATCAGCGGCACGCCGAGATAGGAGACCAGACCGAATCGTTTTGCGAATCCGCGCCAGCTCGCGCGCGCATCGGTTTGGAGGTTGGCAACGGTGATGGGGGTTTTGCTTTCCAGCACCGTCTTGGCGAATCCGTGGACGACGCCGCGATGGTTCGTGCGCCATGTCTCCTCATCGATATTGCGGCAGGCCATGGGCTCCAATGAGCCGCCTTCCATGTCGATAAGTCTGACGGTTGTGACACCGCCGGGCAGGACGAGGTCGATTTTATCGAGCAGCACATGCAACATTGCGTTGAGATCGAGTTTGGAACTGATCGCCATGTCAATATCGTGCAGCGCCTGCATGCGATCGAGGCTCTGTTGAAGCCGCTCTTGGGTGCGCCGCACTTCCAGCGCGTGCGCTTCCAGGGTCTCGGCCATTTTGTCGAAGGCCAAGGCGAGACGGCCGATCTCGTTCGTGCCGCGCGCTGTTCCGCAGCGCGCGCTCAAATCGCCGGCGCTGAGTTTTGCGGTGGCATCCAGGAGCGCATTGACCGGCCGCAAGATATATCGGTCGCCGCCCCGCCAGGCGACGGCCAGAGAAAGCAGAGCGACCGCAATCAAACCGGCCAGATTTCGCGCCAAGTCTCTCCTGGCATCTGTCAATGCGATATCCGTTGGAATACCGACGATCACATAAATGCGGCCCTGGCGGGGCGCCATGTTTACGGTGGTAAATCCCCAGAAGCGCCGGATGCCGTCCAGTCCGACGGCAACCGCAGTGCCCTCGGTATCGGCCAGAGCGATCCTTACGATCTCGGCCTCGGGTATGGTTTTGCCGACCCAGGGTCCGGGTTCCGGAATACCGCTGAGGATGGTGCCGCGCTCGTCGGCGACAGTGAGAACCGTATTTTCCGGAAACTGCGACGCGGCGGCGAGCCGCTTCAACCAGGCCAGATCCAAGGCGGCGTAAACGACCGACCGCACCGTGCCGTGATCGTCGACCACCGGATACGCGAAATTGATGGTCGCTTTGCCCGTGCGGCGGCCGATCTGATATTCGCCGACGCTGAAATCGAGGTATTGAACCGCTCGCTGAAAGTAACTACGATCGGCGATATTGACAGGTTTGTGAAGCGGCAAACCGCTGCAGAAAATGTCGCCGTTCGGGTCGGCGACCCCCAGGTTGCTGTAAAGCGGATACTCTTCCAGCATCGCGGTCAAAAGCGCCGGACAGGCACGGGGATCGCCCAGCCGCACTGCCGCAAGCCGGGTCAGGGTCACGAGCAGTTGGCGGGTGCCGTCGAAAAGCCGCTCATAGCTGTCGGAGGCGGTCCTGGCAACCCTCAAAGATTGCCGTTCCGCCGCTTCTCCGGCTGAACGGTGTTCCTCGCGAGCTCCGTACAGAATCAGCGCGAGCGCGGGCAAAACCGCCAAAAGAACCAATTGGACGAGACGCAGGCGGAGGCTTGGAGAGTTGTTTGTTGCCATTGTTGATTGCGTCGCTAAAGCGAGACGATTATCGCATCCGGCCGATGAGTTTTAGGACTGCACAGCCCCGGCCATTTTGACCGGTCCGAACGGGGCATCCATTCCGGCTTTCCATGGTTGGCAAGCCGCCGCGGCATCCATAGGCAGCGCAATCGCCGTGCCACAGTCCGCCGGCAGAAAATAATTTGATTTTAATAAGAAATTTTGTCTCGCGGGACTGCGCGCCGAAAAGATTATCGACATTTATGGTCATCGCTGCACAGGCTGACAACGCGTTGCTGCTCGAAGCTCCGTAACCGTCGTCCGCGGCTATCCCGCCACGGGTTTCCTTTACACGGCAACCATACAAATTTTTGGCATTTTTCACGGTTGTCCATGCGTGCGCGGTTACAAAACAGGCGGCCGTTTCCCTTCTCGACGGCACCCAAAAACGGCGGGAGCAATACGCCTGAACCCGGATTCCCGGACTCAGTCGTCCTCTGCGCCGCAATCACAGCCAGCGATAAAGGCATTTGCGTTGGGCGAAGGATTGAAGCTATAACGTCGAAAAAACTTCGCGACCCCGTCAGAGCCTATCGACGCTTGAGGTAAAAAATGAAACCGGTGCAACTTTTCTGCTGGCACTTCATGGCCTATCCTTACCTCGACAAGGATTTTGACGAAAAGGAGTATTCGGGTTGGGTGACGGTGCCGAACAGACTTTGGGACAACCGCAAAGCCCGCGGTCTCTACCAGGAGTACATCGACCAGCTCGCTTACGCAGACGAGCTCGGCTTCGACGGCATGGTTCTGAACGAGCATCATCAGAACATTTACGGTCTGATGCCATCGCCCAATCTGATCGCCTCGGCCCTCACCCAGCGCACCTCGCGCGGCAAGATCGTCGTCCTCGGCAATCTCTTGCCCCTGCATATGAACCCCATGCGCGTGGCCGAGGAGTACGCCATGCTCGACCAGATGAGCCACGGCCGCTTGATCGCCGGCTTTGCTCCGGGCGGCGGCCCCGAAACCTTCAACTACGACGTGCCGTCGGCCAACACTCGCGAGAAGTTTTGGGAAGCGGCGGACTTGATCGTGCGTTCCTGGACCGAAGACGGCCCCTTCGCCCACGAGGGGCGCTATTACCCTTTGCGCTACGTCAATCTCTGGCCCAAGCCGTTGCAAAAGCCGTTTCCCGCGGTATGGATTCCCGGCTCGCGCAGCCCATCGACGATGATCGAAGTGGCCAAGCGCGGCTACTGCTATTTTCTTTCCTCGCGCAGCCATGGCGGCGAGACCCACCGGGCGCAGCAGGAATTCGCTGCGGTGTTGGAAAACCACGGCGACAAGTACCATCCCTTTCGTTTCGGCATTTTGATGTCAACCTATGTCGCCGAAACCGATCGGCAAGCGCGCGAGGAATGCGAAGAAGGCGTGTGGTATTTCTTAAAGAACTGCCTCAAGGGCCATTTGCGGCGGGTCGGCCGCCAGCTCACCTACGGCCCCGGCGTGCCCTATATCCCCGCCGCCGCCTGGCGAGAGTATCTCAAGGGCTATCAGCCCGGGCGCAAGCTCTTGGGCGACGTGGAAAATTGGGACGAGCTGGATGCTTCGCAGTCGATCATCGTCGGCAGCGCGGAGACCGTCACGCGGCGAATTCAGAATCTGATCGAGAAAGCCAAGGTCGGCAATCTGCTGATTCAATTTCAGCTCGGCAACATGCCCGACCACCTGGCGCGCAAAAGTATGAAGCTCTTCGCCGATAAAGTCGCGCCGGCGCTGCGCCAGCAATCTTTGCAGCAGTTCGGCAGAGAGTTTCCCGGCGCGAACGTCGAACAACCGGCCGAGGCAGTACGTTGAGCGGGCGCATCATCGACGTACATGGGCGCAAAGTCTGGCTTTTGGAAAACGGCGGCGGTGCGCCGTTGCTCTATCTCCATGGCTTCGCCGACGTCCACTCCGTCAAGGAAAGCTGGCTGCCGTTCCACGAACAGCTCGCCAAGGGCGCCCGCGTTATCGCCGCGGCCCATCCCGGCTGCGCCCAGAGCGATGAAGACAAAGACATCGACACCGTCGAAGACGTGGTGTTTTCCTCCCTTGAACTTCTCGACGCCTTGGGACTCGCGCAGTTCGATTTGGTCGGCAACTGCGTGGGCGGCTGGATCGCCGCCGAATTGGCCGTACGCCACCCGGAAAAGATCCGCAAGCTCGTCCTTATCGGCGCCGCCGGCCTGTTCATCCAAGGCGCGCTCATCGGCGACGTCTTCATGCACGCCCAGCCCGAGTACGGTTCCAGTTACGCCACATTGCGGGAGCTGCTTTTTTCCAGTGACAGTCATCCGCTGGCCTTGGAGCTTTTCCCCGACGGCAAAGGCGCGCTGGAAGACGAAGTCCGCCGCTACCAGATGCTGCGCCTAAGCTCCCGCATCGGCTTCAAACCGCCCTACTTCTACAACCACTCGCTGAAGAACCGGCTGCATCGAATCACCGCGCCGGCGCTGGTTATCTGGGGCGAACACGACCACATGGTGCCGCGCCAGCACGGCGAAACCTACGCCGAGCGAATCCCCAACGCGAAGCTAACGATTATTCCCGGCGCCGGTCACAGCGCCCACGTCGAAAAACCCGAAGAAACAGCCAACCTGATTCAGGAATTTCTTAAACGATAGACCGGCTGCGCCGCCACTGGATGAACCAGGATAACAGTCATAAAGAAAACAACACCCGCCGTCGCCGCAGATCGCACCGCCTTGAGTTCGTCTCTGACGAGTTCCATGCGGCGCAACCAGATGGGCAGTTTTTTGGGTCGCTTCATGGGACTTCAACGGACCGTTTGGACCTGCCGACTGTGGGCGGAGTCCAGCGAATTTCTCGCCGCGGGGCGAACAGAAAACCGAATTCACGGATCCTGCCAGCATCTGGACTGCGCCGCAGTCAGTTTCGAATTTCGGCCGCTTCCCGCTTGCGAAATAGCGACAGGACAAAGGCAACGATGCATAATCCCGCCGCAACGACGAAAACATCCTGAAAAGCCGGGACGAACCCCTGCAGGTCGGTGGATGTTTGAGGGGATGGCGGTTCCGAATAAATCTGGCGCCTAGCGTCCAATAGCATGCTCCAGCCGGTGGCGCCCAAGACAATGCCCAGGGTGCGCATCATATTGGCGATGCTGCCG
>CAZILB010000157.1:0-8671 GCA_964539925.1 uncultured Syntrophobacter sp.
TGAAGGAATCGCGCTGACGCGTTCGGCCCTGCAGCGCTAAAACGCTTTGAATTCCTTATCCTCCCGGCTTTCGGTTTCCAATTGAATGGTCGTGTGCTCGATATTGAAACGAGCTTTCAGCGTCTCCTCGATTTGGTTTAAAACCTGATGGAAATCCCCGCCGTTCTCGACCACGGCGTGGGCGCTCAGCGTGTAAATGTCCGAGGTCACCGCCCACACATGCAGATCGTGCACCGCGCTCACGCCCGCCACCGATTCGATGGTCTTGCGCACTTCGTCGAGCCGAATCCCCTTTGGCACCGCTTGCATGAGCACGCTGAGCGATTCCTTGACCAAGCTCCAGGAGGAAAAGAGAATCAAGATGCCGATAAAAACGCTGATCAGCGGATCGGCCAGATACCAGCCGGTCATCAGCATGGTCGCCCCGGCGGCAATCGCGCCCACCGAACCCAGGGCATCGCTGACGACGTGCAAAAACGCGCCGCGCAGATTGAGGTTATGGCGCTGGCCGCCGTGCAGCATCGCGGCCGCGATGAGATTGACGATCAGACCCACCGTCGCAACGATCATCATGCCGAGGCTTTCGACGTGGGGCGGCTCCATGAAACGTTGATAGGCGGCCGCAAAGATAATCCCGACGATAAGCCACAACGCCAGGCCGTTGAATAGCGCAGCGAGGATTTCGATTCGGTGGAAGCCGTAGGTGCTTTGCTCCGTCGCCGGCCGGCTGGCCATGCGAAATGCGAACAAGCTCAACCCCATCGCGCCGATGTCGGAGAGCATATGTCCGGCATCGGCTAGCAACGCCAGACTGTTGGTCAAAAACCCGGCGATCAATTCGGTGAAGAAATAAAATACGGTGATCGCCAAGGCCCACCTGAGTCGCCGGGTCTCGCTGTGCCGCGCCGTGGTTGTCATCAATCTCGACAATACTCCCTTGCGAGTAAGATTGGCTCAAGACAGCGGTCGAGGAAAGGATGAAGCTCGAGAAACTCGCCTCGATCTTGACTCCCCGAACACTTCATCCTCCATCCCTCATCCTTTCGCCTTTCTCGAACTCCTTCATCCTTTCGCCACCGTCCTTCAAGACCAAGAAAAACATCCTCCCAGGGCGATTCATATATCCCGCCATCCCCCCCGGCTCGTCGCCGGTGCCGAAGTAGAGATCCGCGCGCCGGTAGCCGCGGATCGCCCCGCCGGTATCTTGATTGAGCACAAAACGGGTGATCGGCCGCCAGCCCGCCAGTTGACCCGCGCCGTCGATGATCGGAATTTCCGTTTGAATCACGGCCAGCGCACCCTTTGGAAAAAGTCGGGAATCGGTGGCGATGGTTCGTCCCGGCGTCACCGGCACTTCCAGGCTGCCCAACGGCCCCTCTTCCAAAACTCGGAAGAAAACGTAGCTCTCGTTATATGAAAAGATTTCGTTTTGTTCCTGGAAATTCTCCGCGAGGTAGCGCCTGAGCCGCTGCATCGACATATCCTCTGGGTCAATCTTTCCTTGATCGATCAACAAACGGCCAATGCTCCGGTAGGGCCGGCCGTTTTGCCCCGCGTAACCGACGCTCAACTGGCCTCCCTCGGCTAATCGGACGATGCCGGATCCCTGAATATGGAGAAAAAAGACATCGACCGGATCTTTAACCCACGCGATCTCGAGCCCGCGACCCTCGAGCGCGCCGAACTCGTCGATCTCGCGCCGCGTGTAGTAAGGCAGGAACTCTTCGCCATCCGCTCGTCCAAAGACTTTCTTGACGGAAGGCGACGGCGCCACCGCCACCTGCTCGGCGGTCAGTAAATCCGGCGGCCGGGCGTATAGCGGATAGCGGTACTCATCGCTTTGAATGAGACTTCCGTCCATCACGGGCTGGTAATAGCCGGTAAATAGAACCTCCGCCAGCGCCTCATCTGCGCTCGAAGGAAGGAATTCGAAGCGCTCTTCAAGCGCGCGCGCCACACACGGCGCGCAGAACCAATCATCCAGGAGAAGTTCAAAAACGGTCAGCGCATCAAGAACCTCTCCTGCGGCCAGGAGTCGTGGCTCCACGCCGACGATCGTTTCAGGCGGCAGTCTGGTCAAATAAGCTTTGCTCTGGCGGATTGCGGCACGCAGCGACTCCGAATCCAAGTCATCGGCGACCACCGCCAGCCCCGGGTCAAACCGTGTCGGCCCGGGTTTTAGCATCGGCGCGCAGCCGGAGAGCGTGAGTACGCCAAGCCAGAGCAAGAACAAAACGACGGACTTGAAGCGCAATATCATTTACGCGAAACTAAGCCGCGGTGGATCACGATCGGATCAGAAAAGAGGTTGCACGCATTCTCGACCGGCTGCCTCGCCATTTCCGCGAGCAGTTGCGCAACGTCGAATTTGTCGTTGAAGAGCGCCCCTCCGATGAACTCCTGCGCGAAGAAGGACTCGATCCGACCTGCGATACGCTTTACGGCATCTACCAGGGCGTGCCGTTGCCGGAGCGCTCCAGCCTCGACCCGCCCTGGCTGCCGGACAAGATTACCATCTTTGCCGAACCCTTGCAGGAAGATTTTCCCGACCCCGACGAACTGCGCGAAGAGATTCGCCTTACGGTATTGCACGAGATCGCGCACTACTTCGGCATGGACGAGGACGAAATCGAGGATTTAGGCTACTGAACCGTTTCGGGTTGCGCGTTTCGAGTGCGCGTTTTTTGGAATATGCAAAACCCATAACACGCAACCCGAAACGCGTTTAGTCCCGAATATCCTGCAAAAACCACTCGGTCGGGAGCTCGCGGCCGGCGTTTTTCTGTTTGGCCAATTCGACGACTTTCCCGGCGCAGGCGGCAAACTGCAGGCCCTGGGTGCCGGCGTTGATGAAAAACGTCACCTGCTTACCGCTGGTTCGCCCGGGCGCTCTCCCGGCTCTTACGTCCATGAAGTATTTAAAATAGTCGCCTCGGTAGTTATCCACCGTCGGGTTGGGAATGCGGCTGCGCTCCTCTGGCTGCCCGGCGATGTAGCCGACATTGCCGTGCAGCCGAATCATGCCTTCGTCCATCGCTTCGATAGTATTTCTGCCGAGCTTCACCGACAGATCGCATTTCTTAATAACTTTCGGCCCGACCTCGCAGGCGCGCACGCAGGTGATATGGGCACCCTCTTTGAGCCACTCGGGCTCGTCGAAAACGGTGCGGGTAGAGTCGGTGCAAGTCGCGACAATGTCGGCATCGCGCACGACTTTTTCAGGCGCGTCGACAGCCATCACTTCGATATCCAGCTTGCCGGTCATCTCCCTGGCAAAGCGCTCCCGGTTGGCCTTGGTCGGGCTGTAAACGCGCACGCGCCGCAGTTTGCGCACCTCGTAGAACGCCTCCAAATAACTCCGCGCCATGCCGCCTGAGCCGAAGATGCCGACGTCAGAGGCGTCTTCGCGCGCGAGATATTTCACGCCCAGACCGGCGCAGCCGCCGACGCGCATATGCTGGATCAAGCCATCGTTGATGATCGCCAGCGGCTCGCCGTTGCGCACGCTGAAGACCATCACCAGACCGCACCAGGTGCCGGGTTGCATGCAGTACTTTTCTTCAGTGTCGCCGTTGGGCCAGTAAACGATGTCCGATTTCATGCGAATCGCAAACACGCCGATCTTGCGGCTCGCCCCTTCCATGGTGCCCCAGCGATAGTAACCGTCCGGCCGGTCGCAGGGCATCCAGAGATCCAGCCGCGGCCGATAAACCGCATCGCCCTTGAGCAGATCGTCGTAACCGTCTTCGAGCGCCGCCAGGCAATCCTTCATGGTAAAGAGCTTTTCCACTTCCTGGTTGTTGATCAGCAGCATAGGTTCCT
Organism: uncultured Syntrophobacter sp.; assembly: GCA_964539925.1. Taxonomy (GTDB): domain Bacteria; phylum Desulfobacterota; class Binatia; order UBA9968; family UBA9968; genus DP-20. The sequence goes on from CAZILB010000157.1 coordinate 3,823, forward strand.
CCTGCTCATGCCTTACAACAATGGCATCATTTTGCAAAGCATACCCGTGAAATTTCTGCCGCACGCCGCGCCAATTTCGGTTTGACAACTCGTACCCGTTGTCGCAAAGATAGGCCGAAAATCGCCCCGGGAGGAGAAAACATTGAAAATTTTAAGATTCAACGACGATCGGATCGGCGTCATCAAAGACGGGAATATGGTCGTGGATGTGAGCGATTGCGTCAGCTCGCGCAAGGCCAAGGGACCTCAGCGCGTCATGGAGGAAGTCATCGAAGGGTGGCGCAAGTATCGACGCAGATTTGAGAAGGTCCTGGCCGAACAAAGCGGCGTGCCGGTGGACAGCGTCCGGATCCTCTGCCCGCTGCCCCGCCCGAGCAAGTGCATTGCCGCCTTCAGCAACTACATCGACCGCCCGGAGCGCACGGCGGACAATTTTCCCAATGAATATTTTTACAAGTCGCCCGATCTCGTCGGACCCGACGGCGCCGTCGAGCTCAGGGACATTCCCGCCTGCGTGGTGTACCAACCGGAAGCGGAATTCGCCTTCGTCATCGGCAAGAGCGCCAAAGACGTGGCGGAAAACAAAGCGCTGGATTATATCTTCGGCTACGTGCCGTTCTTCGACATCTCCACCCGCGGGCTCGTGCGCCGCACGCAGTTCATCGGCAAAGGTCAGGACTCGCACGGCTGCTGCGGCCCGTGGATTATCACCAAAGATGAAATCCCCGACCCGCACAACGTGAGAGTGAAGTCGTGGACCAACGGCGAGCCCAGGCAGAACTACAACACCGGCGCCATGGCGCATAAGATCCCCAATCAGATTGCCTGGCTGACGCGCTTCGTGCGGCTCAATCCAGGCGATATTGTCGCCACCGGGACCTTCCACGAAGGCCTCAAGCCGGTCAACTCCGGCGATACCATTGAGATCGAGTTCGAGAATATGGGCCGCGCCAAGTTCGCCGTCAAAGGCAACAGCCCGCGCAAGGAAGTCGAGTGGCTCCCTGGTAAAAATCAACCGACGCCGCCGCCCGGCGGCGGCATGCACGTCGTCTGATAAAGGCGGAAGGATGAAGGCTGAAGGATGAAATAAACAACCCGAAGCTTATTCGGACTTTATCTTTCCGCCTCCATCCTTTATCCTTTCGCCTTTCTTTTTATCCTTCATCCTTCCGCCTCATCATTCCCCAGTGCCAAGAGAGCAGGCGGCGGTAAAGTAACTCGAAGAGCTGGTTGAGCGCGTAGCCGAGAATAGCCAGCGTGAACATGCCGGCATACATCTGCGCCACGCGGAATCTTCTCTGCGAATCGAGGATAAAGTAGCCGATGCCGTCGGTGCTGCCGACCATTTCCGAGATCACCACCAGGATCAACGTGATCGGCAGGCTGACGCGCAGGCCGGTCATGATCTGCGGAGCGGCGGCGGGAAGCACGACTTGCCAGAGGGTTTTGGCGCGCGACAGCCGGAAGGTCCGGGCGGTGTTGAGCAGCACCCAGTCCACGCCGCGCACGCCGTCGATGGTGTTCAGCAGTATCGGCCAGGCGCAGGAGAAAAAGATCACGAAAATCTTCATCTCGTCTTCGATGCCGAAAAAGAGCAGCGCCACCGGGATCACCACCGGCGGCGGCACCGGCCGCAGCATCTCAACCACGACTTCGAGGGCGCGGTGGACGCGTTGGGAAAGACCCATCAAAATTCCCAGAGGAATGAAGACCGACGCCGCAAGACCGTATCCCCATGCGGCGCGCTTCATACTGACGGCGACCTGCATGGGAATCTGGCCTGACACAAGGAGATCCCAGAAGATTTTGACAACCCGGCTGACGGGCGGCACGACCAAGGGATTGACCCATTCGGCCTGCGCGGCAATCTCCCACGCTGCGAGCAGGGCCAGGAGAAAAAACAAGCCGTGCAGCTTCACCGACCGCATCATCTCAAGCCGTTTGCCACGCCATCATGCCGTGGCGCCATTTGAGCATGCGCGCTTCCAGCAACAGAAAAAGCCGATTGAGCGCATAGCCCAGCGCCGCGACGAGAACGATACCGGCGTACATATTGGCGGTATTCATCGAACGCTCTTCGTCTAAAATGTAAAAACCCAGCCCACGGCTGCCCACCACCATCTCGGCGGTGGTGACCAGAATAAGGGCGATGGACAAACCGATGCGCAATCCGGTGACGACATAAGGCGAGGCCGCCGGCAGGATGACGCGCCAGAGCAATGGCCCCCGGTTGAGTCCGAATGTCCGGCCGGTTTGTATGAGAATATTTTCGATGTGGCGCACGCCGTCGATCGTGTTGATGAGCACTGGCCACAGGGTCGCGTAGACCGTCACCGCAACAATCATGGCGTCGCCGATGCCAAGCATCAACACCGCCACCGGGATGATCGCCACGGAAGGCATGGGCCGCAAAAACTCGATCACCGTCGCCAAAAGGCCGTGCAAAAAGCGGAAGTGGCCGAGAACGACCCCCAGCGATACGCCGATGACCGCGGCGAGCAAGTACCCCTGCAAAAAACGCCCGACGGTCACCGCCAGTTGGGCGATCATCGGCCCCGATAACAGCGACTCAGCAAGCGCCGCCAACACCTGGCTGACGGGTGGAAAGTAAAGTTGCATAGCGGGCGCCGCGCGCGATCCCAGCTCCCAGCCAAGCAGCAGCAGAGCGAAGATCAGCCAACCCATCCAGTTGAATGTTTTTGACTCGTTCACGGCGCAGCGGAATGACTGATCTTGCGATAGATGTCGTTGCGGATTTCCATGAAACGCGCCTCGGCGCGCGTGCTCAGTTGGTCGCGCGGACGGAGAAAAGGCACAGAAATCTCTTCCGTGATGCGCGACGGCCGGCGGCTCAAGACCAGGATGCGATCGGAGAGATAAATCGCCTCCTCGATATCATGAGTGATAAAAAGAATCGTTGTCTTGAGCTCCGCCCAGATGGCCAGCAGCGCGTCTTCAAGCTCCAAACGCGTCAGCGCGTCCAGGGAACCGAAGGGCTCGTCCATGAGCAGCACCTGCGGTTCATAAGCGAGCGCGCGGGCGATCGCCACCCGCTGCTGCATGCCGCCCGAAAGCTCCCAGGGATAATGTTTCTCAAATCCCTTTAGCCCTACGAGCTCGACCAAGGCGCGCGCCTTGCGCTCGGCGTCGGCGGAGCGTTTGCCGCGCGCTTCCAGGCCGAAACGCACGTTGCCGAGCACCGAACGCCAGGCGAACAACGATTTGTTGTACTCTTGAAAAAGCAGAACCAGATCGGGCGGCGGGCCGGCGACTTCCTTGCCGTTGACGACCACGCGCCCGGCGCTCGGCGCCAGCAGACCTGCAATGGACATGAGCAGCGTGGTCTTGCCGCAGCCCGACGGTCCGACGAAGGACACGAACTCGCCCGCTTCCACGGCACAGGTAATGTCGCCGACGGCCTGCGTCGTTTCGCCGCCGGCCTGCCGGTAGCTTTTGGAGAGTCCTTGGATGTCGAGAATAGACACGAGAAGCGAAGCTTCTGGAATGATGGAATACTGGAAGATGGGTAGCTATAACCCATTATTCCAAATTTCCACCATTCCAGCTTTCCAGGTTTTGTTACGCCTTCGGCGCGAGATCGCTGATGACTTCCCGCGCCTTGATGGCGCGGCGGATCATTTTGTATTTCTGTGTGAGATCGATGGTGCCTTGCAGATCTTTTTCCAATAAAGCCTTCTCGAACACCGGCATGACGATCTTGCCGGCGATCTCCGGCTTGAGGCCCGCCCATTTGACCAACGCCTCGCGCGCTCCCTTTTCATCGGCCTTGACCGCATCGACGCCGCGGTTCAAAGCCCGCACGAAAACCTGCGCCGTGTCCCGATTCTTCTGTAGCCATTTTTCCGAAGCGAAATAGCTGGCGATCAAAAACCGCGGCAGCACGTCGCCCCAGGGGTGCGCCAGTACCCTGATTTCCGGACGGCCCAGGGCTGCCGTGACGAACGGCTCTTGCGCGCTGATCGCGTCTACCCGGCCGGCAACCAGCGCGGCTTCCATCTGCGGAAACGGCAGCTCGATGAACTTAATTTTACCGGAGGCGCCGCCGTTTTTGTCCGCCCAGGCCATCGCCATCAAATGGACTATGTTGTTTAAAGTATTGACGGCGACGGTCTTGCCCGCGAGGTCTTTGGCGTTCTTGATCGGCGAATCCTTGAGGACGAGGATCGCGTGGGTCTCGTTGCTCTTGCGCACGTTGGTCGCGCCGCCGGCGATAAACTTGAAATCGAATCCTTCGACGTGGGCCTGATAGAGCGAGATCACGTTGGTCCAGCCGAATTGCAAATCACCGGAAGTCACGCCTTGGACGATCACCGCGCCGCCTGCCATCGGCACCGTGTCCAGCACCAGCCCTTCGCCCTTGAAAAAGCCCTTTTCGATCGCCATGAACATGGGCGTCATATCGGCAATACGCATATAGCCGATCCTGCTCTTGGCCTGCGCCCAGCCAAGGTCGCGCAGCACCGCCAGACCGGCCACTCCGACGCTCACTTTAGTCAGAAAATTTCGGCGGGATATCTTCATCGCTACCTCCTCCGTTGATGGATCGTTGGCACTTTTTACTTTGATCGGACGAAACGCGCCAACGCCGCCCGCGCTTCCGTCCTTGGGATGATCGTTCTTTATGTGGATAATATAATGAAGAGAATAAGGAAAGAGTCCGCCCTGCCGCAAGGAACGTCCGCGCCAGAGGATATATGGGAAGGGTCTAGTCTCAATCCGGCAGCCAGCCGATGAAGCTTAGCTGCCGGCCGGTCTCGCCCCCCACGCGCCGATAGGAAAAAAACTCGTCCTCGGCACAGCTCGTGCACGGGCCGACTTCATGGAGCTG
>CAZILB010000158.1:0-8634 GCA_964539925.1 uncultured Syntrophobacter sp.
TCAGAAAAAAGCCGCACGCCGCTAACGCGAGCCGCCTGGAGTGAACGTCGTGGGCGCTGCTTCAGTCGTGTTTTTTGATCCTTCCGTTCAGCCTTGCATGGTCGCGTAGAATCTTAGTCGCTGGTAGTCGGCCACCCAATGGCCTTGGCGTAGCTCTCGGGATTCCAGTTCGTGGTTTGGCTCATCGAACGTTAATGGCCGGCGCGACGGCGGAAGGGGCGGGAGATGACCTTGAACAGGGGTCAGTGGAGCCCGTAGAACTTGCGCGGGTTGGCCTCCAGAATTTTGTCGATTGCCGCCGTCGGGATTCGCGTTTCCTTGCGCAGCAGATGAATGGCATTCAGCTCGGTCGATGGATCGTGATGCCCATAGTCGGTGCCGATCATCAGACAGTCCTCGCCGGCGTGACTCAAAACGTAGGGCAGTTCATCGGTGTTTTCGCAGGCGACCCACATATGGTTGGCAGCCAGAACGTTCTCTGGAAATGCCTTGCCGGCGCGCCGCAAGCGATCGGCCAGATCGTTGAGAACGTAGGGCACCCATTGGGCGCTGACTTCGACGAAGCCCCAGCGTACCTTCGGAAACTTTTTTGGCAGCTCTTTTTCCAGCACGGTATGAAAGGCGCCGACGACCGCGAGCTTGAACTTGGTAAAGGTCGTGTCGTCGGCGAAGAAATCATGATGGAGGAAGCTGCCGTTGGCGGAATGGACGCAGACCGGCAGATCGAGATCCCCGGCCATTTCCCACAGCGGATAAAAATAGGGCGAGCCGAGCGCGCGCTCGCACTCCAGGCCGCGCAGGAAGATGCCGCAGGCGCCGTTTTTCTTGGACCACTCCAGTTCGGCTCTCACCGCGGCGGCGGTTTTTTCCAGAAGGCGCAGCGGCGGCTTGGCCACCCAGCGTAATCGACCCTTGCCCTGGCGCCAAAGGTCGCCCAGCCAGCGATTGTAGGACTTGCAGAGCGCGCGCTCGCGCTCGGCGTCCTGCACGATCGGCCGGAGAAACAGCGTCGGATAAAGGACTTGGGTTTCAATGCCGAGCGCGTCCATATGCGCGAGGCGCGCCTCGACGCTGAGCATCTCCCTCGACTCCCTGGAGGTGTCGGTGCCGACGTTGCGGTCTTTACCGTGGGCCCGGCCTTCGATCACCCAGAAATCGGGCACGGTCAGGCCTTCGTTGCTGCGGACTTCCGCGCCGAAGGTCTGCGTCATCAATTGCGGGGTAAAACGGCGATCGTCCCCTTCGAGATAGCTCCAGGTTTGCACCGTTTCGATTACGTGCGCGTCGGCGTCAATTGCACCCATCCTGTTCTCCTTGATGCCGCGGTTGCGCGGGCTGGAGGCTCACTCGGGCTTTGTTCCGCCCCGCCGACAGTGCTTGCGGCACGACCTCCTGCGCGGCGCCCAATGCGCGGGCTTGTGGCGTCAACCGCCGGTTTTTTGTAACATGCTTGGGTTGCTCGGTTCAATCAATTCGCTTGTACCAAACCGGGTCTGGTTGACACGGCCGCCAGCCTGATTGAAAATCGTTTTACCAACGGACAAGATTTCTCAGGAGTGTGTTATGGCGCTTTTGCAAAGTACGGTGGTGGCCAAAAATTCCGGCGCGGCGTTTGAGCTGAGAAAGGGGCAGAGGCTTCGGATTGCGGGCAGAAGCATCGTCGATTTTGTCGCCTTCAATCTTGACGATTTGCCCGAACGTTTCGACCAGGCACGGACGAAAACGAATCAAGTGAAGATTTTTATCAGTACCGGCGACGTCCTGTATTCCAAGCGCAATAATCCCATGTTGACGATCCTCGAAGATACTTTCAAAGAAGGGCGCCACGATCTGCAAAAGGGGATGTGCAGCCGCAAGCGCTTTGAAATGGTCGCCCGGGGAAAGTCCAAACGGGTGTTCGCCGAAGGGGTCGACATCAATCCCAAGAACGACGGGGAAATCCCCGATCACGGCTGCTGGGAAAATCTGAGCAGCGCGTTGAAGCCCTGGAACATTGCGCCGGACGACGTGCCGAGCCCGTTCAATATTTTTCAATGCATGCGCATCGATCCGGATACGGGAATCATGTACGACACGATGATTCGGCCAACGGAGGAGGCGCATGTCGATTTCCGCGCCGAGATGGATTTGCTGGCGGCGGCCAGTGCCTGCCCCGAATCGGGACGGGGACAGGCGATCCGCGTGGAGATCTACGACGAGTAGTAGCGCTCGTACTGGTGCCAAAAATCGTATTTCCGCAAAGAACGCAAATCGCGCAAAAATGTAGGGGGCGGATTTAAAACCCGCCCCTGCGGCGCAATCACGCCGAAACTTCGAACGTGATCATTTGGCGGTCCGCCTTCTGGTAAGCGTCGATGCAGGCCGCCTCGGACTTTTCCGTCGGCGGGGCGATGACGCGGGCGCGGGCGGAGAATTTTAGCGGGCTCAGGTCGAATGGATAGGGATCGATGACCGCCGAGCCGGCGCCGTTGGGGCGCAGTGTGAGCCGCACGGTTGCGTCGCCTTCGTAGCTAAGCCGCACCGGCGCGATGGCGTATTCCCTGAACTGATCGTCCGAAGCGTAGCCGTCGCAGCAGAAGTAAAGCGACAACAGATCGAAAACTTGCAGCGCCATGTAATTGTACTCGAGTTCCCTTTCAAAGCCGGGATTTTTGGCCGCCAGGATGTTCTTTATTTCGTCCTGTTTGGCTTCCATCTGTTTTTTGGCATACTGCACCGCCTGGCTGCGCTCCCGCAGCCGGCCGGCCGGCTCGGTGAAAATGTTATAGCGGTTGTGCCACAGGCCGGTGCGGTGCATGGAGACGAGCAGGCCGGCGTAGGGATCCTGGGCGCTCAGCCAGTCGACGTTCTTGGCGTAGGCCTTGAGTTCGATATCCTCGAACGATGGAATATCCTCGCGGTGGGCGTAAGGTCGTCCCTTGGCGACGTTCATCGGGGGATTGCCTTCCCACTCACGGTAGCCGCTGTCGTGGTAAGTGGTGGCAATGACCATGGTTTGATAAGGGCGGAGCCTGGAGAATCGCCCATTACCCCAGTGGGCGGCGAACTGGGCCGACAGTTCGGCGTGATCCTCCTGCAAGCTGACGTAACAGCGTCCGTCTTTGAGCTCTCGAACGACCATAGTGCACCTCCTTGGGTTACTCTCGGCTTGTATTCCAATTTGATTGAATGCGTCAAACGGCGGCGGGCAATTCTCTCACTGTCTCGGAGAACCGGAAACCGGAACGGCGCGAAATGGCTGCCAATTCCCTTATAAGTCGCATCATGAAGATCATTTATTATCCCCAGGGGCCCAAGAACGCTTCGCCGAGGTAGGCGTTGGTATCTTCATCCAAAGATTCCGGCCAGTCGGCAAGCGCGCGTGGCTTTCTTAACTCCTTCGGTTTTGGTTTTCCGTCCCAGCCGATCTGCTCCATGGCGCAGTAAAGTTGCAGCGTGTGGCCGTCCGGGTCGCGCACCGTGGCGCAATAGTCGATGCCGGGGTGGAGCTCCGGCGGAATCGATTCCGTCACTTCGACGCCGCGTTCGCGCAGAAATTTAATCGCGTCCTTGAGCTGGCGGTAGTTGGCGAGCTGGAGTCCGAAGGCGGCGCACTTAGAGTGCGCGCTCAGGCCGAGCCGGTCGCGCGCGGCCAGGGGAAACAGCGCGAGCGCATGGTGCTCGGTATTGCAGCGCAGGAATAGGCAGCGATGGCCCTGCCACACGATTTCCTCGGTCAGGGTGAAGCCCATCGTGCCTCGATAAAACTTTAGCCCCGCTTCGAGATCTTGGGCGAACAGATACACCGGGCCGAGGCGGACGATTTTGAAGGGGCGGGGCAGCAAGACGCCGTCGACGTCGTAGATCGCCGGCAGCCTTTCCATATGCCGATATCCTGACAGTAAATCGATGCCTTTGGCGCGCGCCTGTTCGACTTCTGCGAACTCGGAAATCTGCGGCAGCTCGGGCGGTCTGTCGAAGCCGCGATCGTACATGGCGCGCGGCTTGCTGTGGCCGTTCCAGCCGATCTGTTCGATGCCGTAGTACAGCTCATTGCTCTGGCCGTCGGGATCGTAAAGATAGGTATGCCAGTTCGACCCCGGCATGTCGCGCCCGGAACGCTGCTGCGCAATACCGCGCTCGTTGAACCACTTGATCGCATCGCCGACTTCTCTCAGGCTGCCCACTTGCCAGGTGATTTGATTGACTGTGATGCCGGGTTGCTCGCGGCGGCCGAGAGCGTCGCGCACACGCCTGGGAAAGAGCACCATGGCGTGATGGTCGGTGCCGTAGCGGGTGAAATAGCCGTTGGGATCGCCGAGGCCGGCGACCTGGGCGGGGTCCTTGGCGCGGCGCGAATAATCCATGGTATCGGAAATGCGGAAACCGAGCAGATCGACGTAAAAGCGCACACCTTCTTCCATGTTTGCGAGATTAAAACCGAAGTGGCCGAGCCGGCGGATTTTAAAAGGCTGGTCGAGCAAGACTCCGCCGACATCGAACTTGCCGCTGGCGTTGGACATCGAGACCTCCCGATTGAATTCGGTCCCTCTATACAATCTTTTTCTTTGAGCCACAACGCAAAATTAAGCTCGCCCTTGCAACCACTCGGTGCGTGGATTATCTATGATTATGGACGCGGCGGGGCAGGAGGTGAAGGTGGACAAACCGGCTTACGACGACACCACGGGGGTTTGATTATGGCGCTCGAAGAACTGCACTCCAATGGCAAAATCTTTTGGCCGGGCGACGCCAAGATCGCGGTGTTTTTGAGCTTCGATTTTCAAGGCGGTGAAGATGTCAGGCCGGACAAAAACGGCAAGATCAATCACGAGGAATACACCCAGGCGGAATACGGCCCCAAGACCGGCATTTGGCGCATACTGAGAATTCTCGCGTCGCACGAGGTCAAGGCGACGTTCTTAACCTGCGGCGGCATCGCCGAACGCTATCCCGAGCAAGTGGCGGCAATTGTCGCGCAAAGCCATGAAGTCGCCGGGCACGGCTACCATCATGAAGTGGCGCGCGACTTGAGCAGGGACGAAGAACGCGACGTAATCAAGCGCGCGACGGAGATGATTTTCAACCGGGCGCAGAAGCGGCCGTTGGGCTGGCGTTCGTGCACGCAGAGCCCGAACAGCTTGGAGCTGCTTGTGGAGCAGGGTTATCTGTGGAACAGCAATTCCTTCTCCCACGATATGCCGTTCGTCTGGCAGAGCGGCAAGAGAAAACTCGTCGAGCTGCCGCGCCAGCCGTTCGGCGACGGCAGAACCTACGGTCATCGCGACTCCGGTAATCCCAACGACACGCTGGTGATTTGGAAGGGCATGTTCGACCAGTTTTACGAAGAGTCGGCTATTGCGCCGACTTTTTGTCCATTCCAGTTTCATCCCTATATTTCCAGCCGCCCGGGAAGGGCGAAGAGTTTGTCCGAGATTATCGGTTACATGAAATCTCACAAGGGAGTCTGGTTCGCTACCGGCAGCGAACTGGCCCACTGGTGGCTGGAGAAGGGTTTCTCGTCGGAGAGCAGCGGTCCGAAAATTTCTAAAGTGGCGTAGAACCCTGAAAACCAAATCCGGTAGGGGCGGGTTTGAAACCCGCCCCTACGCATCCATCCTGCCGATTCTTTTTACGATTTGAACCAGTAGCGGATCTTCTTCCTGAACCCCCGCCCCAAGCGCCGTTTCACATCGAACCAAATCCTTAGCAGCCAGTTCCGAGAAAACCACGCGATCGCCGTCGAGGTGGTGATCCACTGGTGGTTGAACTCGAAGGGCGCATTGAATTTCTTGAGCTCAAGGGTCTTGCCGAATTTTCGTCTGAAGATCGTTTTGACACTGACCGCGTTGCGCGATTCCACGAACAGGGTGATCGTCTCCACCGGCAGAATCGCCCGCACGCGGCTGATCTTCTGCGCCAGGCTGATTTCGCTGCCGGCGCTGACCTCCAAGAGATTTGCCAAAAGCTCCGGGTCTTGGACCGCCGCCTCGACGATCTCGCGGCGCAGTTTAATTTCCTGCCCGGCGTCGCTGTCGTAACCTGCCAGGATAAAATAAGTCTTGTGCTTCGAGGTGTGCATCGATTTTTGCCACCAGTCGAGAGCGCGGTCTAGCGAGACGCGCGAAGCTTGCGACAGCCTGCTCGAATCCAGCACGCCGTAGGGCATGGCGACAATGACGATGGAAATGGCCGCTTACTCCTTTAGAACGATGAGGTCGAACCGCTGGTCTCTACGGTTCGTAGATCATGACGCCGACCGGTTTGCCGCCCACGGCGAGGTCGGGACAGGCGCTGAGGGCAACCAGCAGATCCATCTCTGCGCGGATGTCCATATGGTTGCCTTCGGGCGGCCGCACTTGCGTATGTTCCATCTTGCCGGTGACGCCGTCGATGACCATGTGCTGGTTCAAATTGAAGGGGCTCGGTATGTCTTCCGGAATAATATCGTACGGGGCGAGGACCCCCGACAAATTTTCGTAGCAGCCGTGATCGGGAATTTCCTTGATCTCGCGCGGGTAGTATTCGCCCAGGCGATTCTCCTGCTGCGCCAGTTTGAAGCGGTAGCCGCTGCACATGCCTTTCTGCAAATCGTGAGTGCCGACCTTGTTGCCGTCGAAAAGGATCGTCATCATGTGCTGGTTGTTGCGCCCCATGAGTTTGTCGCCGGCGGTCACGAAGAGCTTCATGTTGTAAACCTTGGTGCGCGCTTGATCGAAGCGCTCGCGCAGGTTGTGCAATCGAAAAAACACGAAATCGACCGTGGTCGTAGCCGTGATCCGGATCACCTGGTCTTTCTTCATCTCCGCGGACCAGCCGGTGTTGTGCGGGACATGGGTCTGGCTGATGGTTTTCATGACACGGTCGTCTCCTTCAAGATTTTCCATTGGAAAACTGAACGCCGTTTCATTAGTCTTTCCTCGTCGGCCATCTGTAAGTTAGATCGGCAATCCTGTCAAGCAAGTCGCGCCGGCGTGCACCGAGGCGCGCCTCGATCGCAGCGGCGAGCGGCCGCTCGCCCCTACGGAAAATACTCCTTGAAGCCCGTGACCATCAAATTTGCCAGTCGCTCGTTGTAGCTCTCGACGTGGCCGTAGTGCGTTAAATTCGGCACGACGATCAAACGGAGCGCGGCCGCATAGGGCTTGAAGCGTTTGAAAGCGTAAACCTCGCGGCGAAATTCCAAACCTTTTTCGCCCCCTTCGATCCAGTGGCCCTTATCGTATTCGCCGACGATGTGCAGCAGCTTTTTGCCCCGCAGGCGATTTAAATCCGACTGGTAGGTGATGAATAATTCCTCGTCGGGCAATCCGGAAGCTTTCTTGATTTCCGGCAGCAGAACATCGTGCGCGCTATGCTCGATGTCCTGCAAGAAAGGCTTGAACTGCGGCCGGCGGTGATTTTCCAACTCGAACCACCTTTCGACGCTGCCCCACGGTTGATTGGGTCCGACGTAGCCGCTCTTGGCGTAGCCCTTCGGCGAGCGGCGGCTCAAATCCGTAAGATTTCGAAACTGTGCGGCGCGCTCTTCCGGCGATTTTTCGGCGCAGGCCAGATCCCACTCTTTCCGCACCCATGCCGGCATGCCCGTGCCGAAGCCGAGGCCGCCAATAAGCTTGTTTTTGAGGCCGTATTGCTCCATCAGGTAGAAATATTCCCCGCCGGTGGAGTGGCCCCACATGTAAATGGATTCTTTTAGGTTGTTTTCCACCAGCACCTTGATCGCCTCGGCGCACATTCTAAAGGTGTAGACGGCGAGCCGGTTTTTCAGTTCGGTATCGCTCGGCGTCCGACCGACGACAAACTCCGGTCGGCGCTCGGGGATCGGCGCCCAGGCGGCGCGGGAGTAGTGCCCGGGCAAGGAAATGGCCAGCACCGGAATGCCGAGCGACGCGATATGTTGGGCGACGCCGACCCGGGCGTGGGTCGGATCGGTTTGGCCGAGATCGGCATATTCTTCCGGGCCGTCGGGGGTGAAGATAAATTCGTACTCGTTGGCCGCGCCGCCGTGAATCATCACGACGGCAGTATCGGGGATGGAAATTTTTGCCGGCGTGAACAGCCGGCCGTGGATGTCCCATTGAAAAAGCTCGCCGGGTTTTTCGGGATTGGGATAGCGGCGAATGCTCTCCTGGACTTCCTGGACGGCAAAGGTCGTGCGCGGGAACGGATCCGGAAAAGTTTTGTAGTCGTCAAAGGGCATATAGTAGATAAATTCGTCCTTCAATCCCGCGCCGCCTTTGAGCGCCGCCACCACCTTATTCATCGCTTGCTGACCCATAATTTCTCCCGGTTGATTTTGTTCGCTGGTACAGCATATGCGGCTAGCTCCAAGGGATGTCAATATCTAGCGACGCGCGCTGCGGGGCTACCCGGATAATTCGTGATGCCATGCCGATCGAGGCGCAACCCTTGCGCAACGAAGCCATGCCCTTCGGGATGGCAAATTCCAAAAATCTGGAATCTGCGATGTGAAATCTGGAATTCCGAGCGCCAGGGAGGAATCGCTCCCCCAGGGTCGCGCCTCGATCCACAGAATGTCATGAGTTTTCCTCGAAGCATGTATATTGCGGGCGAGGTCCTTCACTGGGATCAGGACGACAAAAGTCTTTGTCGCTTGATGGAGCCCCGGCTTTCACGATAAAAGAATAGCAG
>CAZILB010000159.1:0-3073 GCA_964539925.1 uncultured Syntrophobacter sp.
CCGAGGAGCCTAGATTCCCTCTTCCTGAAGCCGGCCGATGGCCCGGCGCCAGGCTCCGGCTTCGACGGCGGCTTGAGGCTTTTTTCCTTCCAGTTCGTTAAGCCGGCGAGTCTTTTCTTGCAGCTCTAAACTCAGTTTTTGGCACTCGCTGGAAAGGCGCTTGATCAAGTTGCCCATCTCCGCTTCTTTTTTGGCGGTGGCCTGGATGATGTCCAGTTTCTCTTTGAGTTGCGCTTCCTGGCTCTGTATCTGAGTGTCCAGCTCGCGCGCCTGCTGCTCAAGCGCGGTCACCGATGCGCGATGGCTCATGTCGAGTTTTTTGAGCGCGTTATTCTTTACCTGGATTGTCTCCTCCTGTTGGGTCAGCCGTGATTTGAGGGCCGCGATCTCTTGGTTTAAAGGCTCAAGGTGTTGTTGAACCCCGGCCTCGATTTGCTTCGCCGATTCCTCCGCGTCATTCAAGCGACCAAGCAAACAGGTGATCTCGGCGCGCAGGTGCTTGAGCTCCGTGTTTTTCTCGTTCAGTTGCGAATCCTTGTCATTGAGCTGATTTTGTAACTCGTCGATTTGCGCTTTGTAACCCTGATTTCGTGGCTCGGCGGCCGGGCGCTCTTGGTCGAGGGACGGGGAGGTCTTTTCGAGTCGGCGCAACCCGGCGCTTTCGGCTTCCCTCGCGTCTGCGCGGCGTTGAGCGGATTGGGACGGGTGGATGGTCGTATGGCCGCTGCGGTCGGACACGGAACTGAGTTTGCTGATATAGTCGAGGAGTTGATTGGCCTGTTTTTCGATCTCGGCGAAGTTCGCGGTCTCGCCCAACGAGAATGTGGTTTCGCCCGCGGTTTCGGCCTGCATGGGCCATCCACCGTCCAATTCTTGCTCCCCGGCGGCCGTTCCGGCATTCTGGCGCGGCATAATATTCGATCCTCCCCGTTGGTATGATGCGTTATAGAGGCAATGTCGTTAAAGTCTGGAGCAAATCCTATTCCAGCAAAATCCCTCATGGCAGTTGGGGTCCAGGGTGGAATTACTGCTTCTTTTTTCGGCGCAGTAGCGGCAAGGCGTCCATTTGCGGGCAAATAAGCGCGCAATTAGGTCAGTGCGCGCAGGCGACAATGGGACCTCATACGCCACAAAAATTGGCGATCTATAACAACAGTGTCATGGAAGAAGTTGAACAGTGGGGTGAGCAGGGGTGCGGCGGAGGAGTCGGGCGGTTTTGCCGTCGTGGCGCTCAGCCGCGAGCAGGGGGACTGTGCTCGAGACGAATCGATCGGCGCCGTCCGCTTTGCTGCCCGATCCCAAAGCCTGTTCCACGGCGCGGCCTTTGCCTGCGAGGGGGCGATCATGTTAAGTTCCGGGCTCAACAAATTGGAATGCGAGGATAACGCATGCGCATCATCGAAAGAGCCTTCAGCACCAGGGAACATGGCGTCGCGGGATTTTTATCCTATTCGGAGCGCCAGGAGCCCGGGCCCGCGCTATTTTTGATTCATCCCAAAGGGGGGCTGGGAGAGTATATCAAGACCGAAACGCGCAAGTTCGCCAAGCTTGGCTACACGACCTTCGCGATCAACGTGTTCGAGCAGCTCGGCTACCCCGAGCCGACTCATATCGTCAGCGGCTCGCAGATCCAGGCCAAGACGCCGGATCCCGAGTTCACTCGAGTCTTGACCGAAGGATGGCGCTTCCTGCTGTCGCGGCCCAATGTGAACCCGCAGCGCGTGGCGGTGTGCGGCTACTGCATGGGCGGGCGCATCGCGATTCATTTTGTCGCGGCGACGCCGGAAGTGCGAGCTTTTGTCGGCTATTATCCCACTGTACGCAATGAGCCTGAAACGCCGCTCAGGCCGGTGCACCCATCGGCGGCCGCGCGCAAGATCCGCTGTCCGTCGATCAATCTTTACGGCGCCGACGATGTGACGACCGTTTTACCCGTGCAGGAACAGATGTGGCAGGCGTTTAAGGAGAACGGCCAGCCGCTGGAATGGCACTTCTTCCCGTTCGGTGGGCATGGCTATGTGGACCCGGGAGCGCCCGGCTACAACGCCCATGCGGCGGACCTTTCCTGGCCGCTGGTGGCTGATTTTCTCGAGCGCCATCTCAAATGGAGCTCGCCGGAAGTCGTGAATCCTAATCTGCCGGCGTAAGTTTTTGGTCGAGCTGCAAGCAAAATCGCCACCCCGGGTTACGCCCGGGGGTGGCGCTGGTTTTTAAAGGCAAAGAATTTTGCACGCTGCGGATCCGTTGCTACTCGCTCCCGCGCAGTGTGCTCTTGAATCCCTCGACGGTGAGCTTACCGGTCACGATCCGTTCGAAGTCCGAACTGCTGACGTAATGATTCAAACCCGGCATTTTGACATCCCAGTGAAAAATCGCGCCGATCGGCGGCAGCGCGGCAGCAATTTCAGCGTCCTTATGGGAAATCGCAACCTCCTTGTTGCGATAAATCCCCCGCACGTCGGCGCGGTTCTTTCGGCACCAATCCAACACGTCCGCAAAGGTCATGGGCGCTCAGCCTCCGCGACCTTGGGGTTGACCGGATTGAACAAATGATCCTTCAAACCGGTATGGACGCCGTAGATCACCTTGCCAATCTTCGGTTTTTTGAGAGGCTCGGTGCTCACTTGATAAAGGATCAAACGTTCGGTGCCGGTATTGTTGAGTTGGTAGAAAAACCCGGGAGGAACGTGGACGGCCTGGTGCTGCTTGAGATGGTACTCCTCGCCGTCCTTGAGGCCTTTCATCGTGCACTCGCCCTGGACAACAAAAAACGTATGATCGGAACCAGGGTGGCAATGCAGCTCATCGTTGACGCCCGGTTCGTAGCTGTTTAGCGCAATATGCAGCCGGTCGGTCTGGGTGGGACGGGCGTAGTTGCGTCCGGTCGGCCGGCCCCATTTCGCCTCCTTTTCCACATCCACTTTTGTGATCCTGTCAATTTTCGCCATATTCTCCCCCTCTATCAGGTGATATTCGCCTGCTCCGCAGTCCAAGCGTGAAACGACTTTAGCGGAATTTATCACCACAAGACAAGGACTCGCGCGGGCCGCGAGCATGCTTGCAGACTCGCCTC
>CAZILB010000159.1:3173-8552 GCA_964539925.1 uncultured Syntrophobacter sp.
TGGAAGGTGAAATCCGTAAACGCGGCGTTGACCTCTAGCGGTTGAGTGATATGGCTGTGGGGGAGAAAGGAAGTTGAAAATGGCTGCTAAGATCGACTGCATGACCTGCCGCAAACGGCCGAGAAAAAAACCCCGCAATAACAAGTAGATCGTTTAAAAGAAGTAACCGGTTTTAAACCTTTGTTCATCGCTTTCAGAAACATGCTCAATTCGGCAAAAAGGCCTGCGCCGTAAGGACGCAGGCCTTTTTGCCGGCGCAATCGGCGGATTTTTAGAAAAACGCCAGCGTCCTCATCTCGATGCTTTCCCGCGGTGGAGCGTCCGGGGGGCTGGTTGGGTCGTCGAAGGCGCAATGCGCGGTCCAGCGCGCACGACCGTCCTTCATCGAGTCGAAGCACTTGAAGACCATCGCCTCGTTGCGCTGCATCTTGGGAAAATAATACCAGCGGTGCGCCGGATTGAACGTGCAGTGGTAGACCTCGCCGACACGGTCGGGGTATACGCGCGAGCTGGGAACGAGTTCATTGGTGCCGATGCTTCGGGCATCGGCAATCGCCAAGGGTTCTCTTTCGACCGGCTTTCGGATCGGGCGCCAGGTCTGGATCACGGCAAAGCGGCGCTTGAGCAGTTCCTCGGCTTCGTCCGGCAGCAGATCGCGCACTCGCTGGGGTCCGGACCACTCCGTGTAGTCGTTGTGCGCATTGCGCACCGGGCCGCTGATCTGTTTCGCGTCGCGGACCGCGCTGTCGGCGGAACGCAGCGTGTGATCGAAGACCAAAACGCGCCGGGCGCCTGAAAGTTGTTTCACGAGCCGCTCGGTCTCGCGATAGTAGACCGAGCGCACTTCGGCTTCGTCGAAAAAATCTTTGACCTGGGTTTCATGTTTTACGAAGACGAAACCCTCGCGCTCGAGCGAGAGAAGGCCGGCAATGGCCCGGCCGTCAAAAACCGGCATCTTGTATTCTTGATATTTGCCTTTGCGCTTTTGGTCGGCGACAGCCGTGCTGACGCCGCCGTAGCTCGCCGGCTTATCGCCGGTGTCGATCAAATAGTTGAGCATGGCCTCGATGGCAGGCGAAATTTCTGCGATGACTTCGGGGCGTGACATTCTACGTCTCCATCCGACTTATTTGGGTTAACGTCTAGGCCGCATTTCCCAAGGGCTCCATGACATGCATGTCGCTGTCGAAGACTTTGAAGCCGTTTTTTGCCATGGTTTGCTGGAGGGTAATGCCGCACCCGGGTGGATGTCAAGCCGATCTCGCTCAAGCGCGTTTTGAGGGCTGGGACGTAAAATCGGCCCCTGGTGAATTGACAAGCTTGACGCTTCAGCCGTAAACTCGCGCGAGGGGATATCCGACCGCAGGGTTGCTCGCCATGACGCTAACGCTCGCCTTTCATCCTATCGCTTCCGTGCATTTTGGCGCGACGACCCGCATCGATGCCGAGACTCTCGCCATTGACGAAAATGAGCTTCGCCGGTTGGTGCTCGAAGATGCCGCCTTCGAGTCGGTCGGTTTTGCATTTGCCTCGCCCGGCGACTGCTGTCGCGCCGGGCCGGTCTTCGATATCGTCGAACCGCGCGCCAAAGCTCGCGGTGCAAGTCCCGACTGGCCGGGAATTCTCGGCGCGCCCGAGACCGCCGGCCGGGGCATGACCCATGTGCTCAAGGGCGCCGCGGTCACCGCCCTGCGCGAGACGTCACCCGGAGACTCGCGGGGAGCGACCGGCTACGTGCTGGAAATGAGCGGAGCGCCGGCGGCGCTCTCGCCTTATGGCGCGTTGCATCATTTGATCGTCATTCCTCGTACCAAGCCCGGTTTGCCGGGGCATGTGCGGCAGAAGGCTTACCGGCGGGCGCAACTTAAAATTTCCGTGCGCCTGGCGCAGGCGGCCTTTGAAAAAGCGCCCGAGGAAGTGCGGATTCTGGAGGCTGCCGCCGGCGAAGAGAGCGCGGCTCTGCCGCGGCTCGCCTATGTCGGGCAGATTTTTTCCCGGCAGAGAAAACCCGAGCCCGACGAAGCGATCCTTTACGGCGCCGATACCGAGGGTATGCTGCCGACGCTGCTTCATCCCAACGAATGGTTGGATGGTGCCCTGGTGCCTTCTTATCACACATCCCTGGGCGGCGCCGAAAGCTATTTTTATCAGAATCATCCGGTCATTATGGAACTGTACCGCATGCACCAGGCGCACCAGTTGAACTTCGCCGGGACGGTTGCGACGATTGCCTCGGCGAATAATATCGATCGCGATCGGAATACGCGCTTTGCGGCCAGTCTGGTCAAATGGGCGCTGCGCGCAGACGCGGCGGTGTTGACCAAGTTCGGCGGCGGCGTGCCGCACACCGATCTCGCCGAGACGGCTCGCTTGCTGGAGTGCGACGGGATCAAGACCGCAGTGCAGGTTACCGATCTGGCCCGGGACCATCGCGTCGAGTCGGCGTTGCTGTTCAATTTTCCCGAAGTCAACGCCATTGTTTGCATCGGCGGCAACGGCACCCGTTGGACGCTGCCCCCGGTGGAGCGCGTAATTGCCGCCGACAGCGGCATGGCCGAGATGCTCTCAGGGCCGTTCGAGATCGATTCGCTCAACGTCGTCGGTGTGGCCAATCAGCAGGGGGCGTCGCGGCTGCGGTCGATGGTGTATTAGGGCGGAGCGCAAGGCGCGAGGCGCAGAGTAGGGGGCGATCTGCGTGTCGCCCCTGGTTCGATGTTCGAGTGTTCGAAGTTTCGCGAAGGTCAGCAGTGAGCAGTAAGCGGTGAGCGGTAGGGGATTTCGGATTCGTCTTTTAACGGCTTACCGCTGACAGCTCACGGCTCACAAGGAGTCTGTTATGCGCGTCGTTCATTACTTGAACCAATTTTTTGGCGGCCTTGGAGGGGAAGAGCGGGCCGGAGTGGCGCTCGAGGTGCGCGAGGGGGCGGTCGGGCCGGGAAAACTCCTCGAACAACTCCTCGGTCCCGACGCCAAGGTCGTCACCACGCTCATTTGCGGCGACAACTATGCGGTGGAAAATCAACCGGTCATGATCGCCGCCGCCCTGGAAGCGACCCATGCCGCGAAGGCGGAGTTGTTTGTCGCCGGTCCGTGCTTCCTGGCGGGTCGCTACGGCATGGCCGCCGGAGCGTTATGTGCCGCGGTGCAAGCGAATCTTCGGATTCCCGTGATTACGGGCATGGCGCAGGAAAGTCCCGGAGTCGATTTATATCGCGAGCTGCTTTACATCGTCGATTCAGGCGATAATGCGGCGAAGATGCGCGAGGTGTTGGGCCGCATGGCCGCGCTGGCGGGAAAATTGTTCGCCCAAAAAACCATCGGATCCCCCAGGGAGGAAGGTTACCTGGCGCGCGGGTTGATCCTCGACCGGTTCGTGGAACAAACTTCGGCGCAGCGGCTCGTGCAAATGGTGTTGGCTAAAGTCAGGAATGAGCCGTTCGAATCCGAGATGCCGCCGGCTAACTTTGCGCCGGTGCCGATGGCGCCGGCGGTGGCGGACTTGCCCAGGGCAAAAATCATGCTGATTACGGACGGCGGTTTGGTGCCCAGGGGCAATCCCGACAAGGTTCAGGGCTCGGCGGCGACGCGCTGGGGAGCTTACAACATCAAAAACTGCGATGACTTGAAAAGTGAAGACTACGAGATATCGCACGGCGGCTACGATCCGCAGTTCGTGCGCGAAGACCCCGATCGCCTGGTGCCGCTCGACGTCATGCGCGAGCTGGAGCGCGAGGGTGCCATCGGCAAGCTTCACGAAGAGTTCTTTTCGACCTCCGGCTTGGCCAATCCTTTGTCCAACACCCGCCGGATGGGCCGGGAAATGGCGCAGAAGGCGAAAAAACTGGGGATCGACGCGATCATCCTCACTTCGACTTGAGGGACCAGCACGCGCAGCGGCGCTGCGATCACGACGGAACTGGAAAAAGCCGGTATTCCCACCGTGCAAATCACCTCCGCGTTGCCTGTGGCCAAGATGGTCGGCGCCAATCGACTGGTGCTCGGCAACGGCATCGTTCACGTGGTTGGCGATGCGCGCTTGGATGCCGACGCCGAGAAAAAGCTGCGCCGGCGCCTGGTTGAAAAAGCGCTGGACTCGCTGCGAGGAGAAAAGCTTGAAGCCTGACATCGCGGGAGAGCCAAGCGGTTCTCGGATCGATCCATATGCCGAGCCTCTGAAGGAACTCTCCGATCGCGCCGATATTCGGAGCGCGCCGACCCCGCCGCCGCGCCGAAATATAAAATTTTCATGGTAACCCGACGACTCATCGGCCCGACGATCCTCATCGTGGTGATGTTCGGATTGTGGGCGGACTATTTATTGTTTTACCACTCGCCCTGGAGCGTGACTAAAATCCTGGGCAAGATTCTGGCCACCTTCAGCGGGATTTTCGCGCCCTTTTTCGATCCGAAGCTTTACTCCTGGGCCGATGAATTCCTGGTCCCCGGCGTGATTATTTCCGGCATCATCGTTCTCCTTTACGTCGTCGTCGCCAGGGCAAAGGCGGCGATGAGAAACGCGACCCCTGAGCCTTACGAGTCCGTAGTTTTGCCGTCCGTAAAGCCAAAATCCGCGCCGCTATCGGAGACGCACAGCGGCGCGGATACGGCTATTCCAGAGCTTGGGTCGCGCTTGACGAAACTGGGCCTGGTCGGCAGGCTGGCGATTTCTTTCGGCGCCTTGTCCCTGCTCTTCGCCGGCGCCGTAAGTGTGATCGTTTACACGCGCATGGAGGCGGTGTTGGCGAAGGAGATTAAACAGCAGGCGGATGTCATTGCCTTGACCCTCGGAGAAATCGCCAGGCGCAAAATAAGCGCTCCGGCATTGAACGAAGCGATCGATGAATTGGCCTCCGACCGAACCGTGGCCTACGTTTATATTGAGGATCCGTCGGGCCAGATCGTCGCGCATAGACCGCGTGAGTTGCTGATCTATCTGCGGCGGGATTTTCCCAGGTCGGCCGAGCGCGCGCTGAAGGGTGTCGAACTGGATTATCGCGGCCTGCCGGTCTATGAAATCGCCGTGCGCGTGGGCGACGTCAAGGGCGGTTACGCGCATCTGGCGATCTGGCGCGACCTGATCCAAGAGGAAACCCGCCGCGTTGTCGCTCCGATCGCCGGCTCGATCTTGCTCTTACTGAGCGGCGCGACCGCGCTATTTGCCTGGGTCGTCGGGATTTTCAACCGGCCTTTCGTTCAATTGGTGGAGGTCGCCAGCCGCATCAGCAAGGGGGAGCTCGACCTGGAGATCAGCGCCGCCAGGGCCAACGAAGTCGGCGATCTGGCTCGTTCTTTTGATCGCATGCGCTCCCAGCTGGGCGCGCTGCTGTCGCGCCTGGAGGAGCTTTCCTCGATGGAGGAGCGATCCAAAGAGAAGGTCGG
>CAZILB010000160.1:0-8452 GCA_964539925.1 uncultured Syntrophobacter sp.
GCACCGCAAATCTTACACTTTCCCCAAGGGCGACCTATACGTCGCCATCAGCGTCTGGATATCTGCCGCCCTCTCTAAACCCAGAACCAAGTCAACGCTGCGCTCTATGTCGTCCGGGCCCAGCTGGCTGCGCCCGCAGTCCCGGTACTTGGCCAGCAGCTCGTCGTCTGTGAGCGGCAGAGCGGGGTCGCCGCGCGGTATATCCACCCGCGCGCTGTAGCTTCGTCCATCCGTCGTCCGGATCGTTACCGGGTTGCCGACGAATTCGGTGTCGGGGCCGACATCGGCGAGGCCGGGCCAGATGGGAACGTCGGGGAAAGAAAGGCGAACTTTCTTCCTGGTCTCGACGATCTTGCGATCTGCAAACTTGTGAGCCGTGAAAGTGTCGAGCGTCACCTGCTGGTCCACCACCGCGGCGGCAATGCAGTAAGGCATGCTGTATTTGGCCTGGTAGGGAGTGGCCGGCTCGGAGAACGCGAGCACGCGCATCGCCCGCTCCGAGGTGCCGACGTCGACTTGGGCGATTTCCTTGTCACCGAGCCTGTGCTCGCCCAGCAACTGGAGTACTCCGTCGAGAGCCCGATGGGTGTGATAGCAGCTTGGATATTTTTTCAGCCCGATGCCCGGAGACTCGATGTAAAACGGCTTGCCGAGTCCGTCGGCCATGGACTCAGCATCGTAGCGGCCCGGGCCCACGAGCGTATCGTAGAAGCCGTTCTTTGCCTCGATGATGTTGGGGTTGGCAGTGACTCCCGCCTCGGCCATAAGCGCGGCGGTCAAGCCGTTGCGGCAGGCGTTGCCCGCCGCCATAGCGCCGGCCATGCTGCCGTGGTTGGCCGAAAGGCCGCAGGCAAAGTTGGCGGCGATGCCCAATGCCGCTCTGGTCTTCGCGACATCCAACCTGAGGAGCTTGGCGCAGGCGGCAGCTGCGCCGATGGAACCGTACCAGGTCTGGTGGTTCAATCGGGCCTGCATCAGCTTGAAGTCGGCGTGGAGCGCGAGCTTGCCCTCGACCTCCAGTCCCACAATGTAGGCATTAAGAATATCCTTGCCCGAGGCGCCGAGCTGCTCGCCGAGGCTCAAGACGGCGGGCAGAACCAGGACGCTGGGATGGCCGATCTTCACGCCGCAGTCGTCGTAGTCGAGAGCGTGGGCAATGGCGCCGTTGGCCAGGGCTGCGTCTTGAACCGAAACTTTGAGACCGGCGCCAAACAGGGATGCCTGGGACCGCCCGCCGAGCTTCGTTGCGTAGCCTGTAATGGTTTGGCTGACCGGCTCGCCAATACCGGCCAGGGCAGCACCCAGGCAGTCCAGCGCCGTGCGCTTGGCTTTCGCCACGGCGTCGGCCGGTATGTCCTCGTAGCCGGTGTCTACTATGAACCGGGCAATTTTCTCAGTGGCGCCCATAAACTTCCCAAACTTCGTTCCAATCGTTCAAGCCGTTCAACCGCTTACGCTCTGTTCAAACCCCTTCTCTGTCCTCCCCCGCGCCGCGGGGGGGAAGGGTGGAAGTGCCAACTCTACGTCTTTGGAAGAGATGTTCCGATTGCGGAAACCTTAACTTTTGAACGGTTGAACTTTTGAACCGCGCGCATAGCGCGTTTGTGCTCTTTACGGCTAATACTTTGCTGATTTACGCCGCCGCTTGCAGCCCGTGGCCGTTGCCGCCGCCGAGGACGGCGCCGGGGAGCGCGCCGGTGTGGTTGCCTTTTTCGACCAGCACTTGGCCGTTGACAAGAGTCATCTCGATACCCGTCGCTTGTTGGATGAAGCGCTTCTCGTTGCCCGGCAAATCTTGCACCATTTGCGGATCGCATTCGCGGATCGTCGCAGGATCGAAAACACACAAGTCAGCCGCCATGCCGGGCCTGAGCAGCCCGCGGCCATGCAGGCCGAAGATCGAGGCGACCATAAATGTAAGCTTGCGCACGCCTTCTTCCAGACTCATGATCTGTTTTTCGCGCACCCAGTAGCCGAGCAAGCGAGTCGCATAGCCGAAGCCGGCATCGTAGATCAGATGCGCGCCGGCGTCGGACTGGCCGACCAGGACATAGGGGCTGCGGATGATCTCCGCTACGGCTTCTTCGTCGCCGTTGGTGCTGGAGGTTTGAAACTCGGTGTCCAGTCCTTCCTCGAGCGAGAGATCGAGAAAAGCGTCGATCACGTCCTGGCCGCGAATCCTGGCGATTTCCGCCACGCTCTTTTTCTCCAGGTGCTTGTTCTCCGGTTTGACCGCATTGATTAGATAAACCAAGTCCCAGCGCCGCGAGAAGCGCGAGGATTTCTTTTCCTCGACCGCTTCGTAGCGCATCTTCTTGCGCGTCTCGGGGTCTTTGATCGCTTTGATTCGTTCTTCCAACGGCAAGAAAAGAATCGTTTTCCAGGTCGGCAGATCGTCGAATACCTGAGCGTTCTTCATGGTCAGGCGGTTGTTGAACAGGCGCGCATTGCAAAGCGGGTAAGACTGAATGCCGCGGTCGATGGTTTCCTTCGCTGCATCCAATAGCACACGCCACTCCTTGGGCCTATCCCAGCGGTGGGCGATGCTCTGCCAGATCACCGGCCGGCCCGAGCGCGAAGAAATCTCTTCGAACAATCGCAGGCTCTCCGGGATCGGTACCGATACGCCGAGCGAGCCGCGCGAGATCTGCACCGCCCCTTGATTGATCTCCCCTAAAGCGCAGGCGAGTTCGACGATCTCTTCGTCGGTGGCGAAGCGGCTCTGGATCGGCGTGCCGTCGGCGTACATATGTACGGGATTCTGATTGGTCGAAAATCCCGCCGCGCCCGCGCGCACGCTGGCCTTGAGCACTTCTTTCATCTGGTTGATTTCCGCGGGCGTCGCCGCGCGCTGAATCGAGGCCTCGCCCATGACGAACTGGCGGAGCGCGCAGTGGCCCACCAGCGCCGCCACGTTAACGCCGAGATTGCCGCGCAGCGCATCGAGATACTGGCCGAAGGTGGTGAAGCCCCACTTCACACCGGCTTTTAGAGCCGGCAGGGTGATCGCTTCCACCCGCTCGAAGCTTTTAAGTATAGTTTCGCGATCCGGCTCCTTGCAGGGCGCTAAAGAGAGCGCGCAGTTGCCGGGAATGACCGTCGTTATCCCGTGATAGCAGGAAGAGGTCGCCAGCGGGTCCCATAAAAGCTGGGCATCGAGATGGGTGTGAAAGTCGATGAACCCCGGCGATACCGCCAGGCCGTCGGCCTTGACGGTGCGCTTGGCGCTGCCGCCGATGCGCCCGGTCTCGACGATCTTTCCGTCTTTGACCGCAACGTCGCCGAGATAAGAAGGCAGTCCGCTGCCGTCGTAAATCCGCCCGCCTTTGATCAGAATGTCATAAGCCATATGCGCCTCTCTCTGGCATCTTCAAGATTAAGCCGAGCTTACCGGCAGAGATGCTTCTATGTCAAATAAAAGCCTCGCGGTCGCAACCTGCCATACTCCTGCGGCTACCGCCGGCCAAGGTGGCGATCGCGGTGGAGAAATAACGACTGCGGTTGGTCGCGTTGCGCGCGCCGGGAATTTGAACTAGTCTCCCTCACCGAATGATCACCCTGAGAACCCGTGAGGTTGGCTATGAACTATTTATTCACAACTTTGATCATCTTTGGACTTGCGACGCCCGCTTGGGGCCAAACCGCCAAGCCATCGACCGGCCCCGAGCTTGCGGCCTACACCGGCGCTGACCGCGAGCGCGTTTTATTCGAGGGCGCCAAGCGCGAGGGCAAACTCGTCTGGTACACCACCCTCGCTGCCGAGCAGAACAAGACCATCGCCGCCGCCTTCGAGAAGAAGTATCCGGGTGTCAGTGTCGATACCTTTCGCACCGGTTCCAGCGCGCTGGCGCAAAGGCTTTTGACCGAAGCCAAAGCAAGGCGCCATATCGCCGATGCCCTTGAAACCACCCCGCCCGGCTTGATGACTTTCCGCGACAATCAGTTGCTCTTGCCTTATACATCGCCGCACCTCGCCGGCTTTCCCGACGAGGCTAAAGAACGAACGGCGACAAACTTGGTCTACTGGACCACCGTGCGCGAGTCCTACACCGGCCTGGGCTACAATAAGAACCTTGTCAATGCCGCCGACGTGCCAAAGAATTTCGACGGGCTCTTGCGCCCGGCCCTCAGGGACAACATGGGCATCGCCGGCGAAGACACCGGCGCGCGCATCGTCGGCGCCATGCTCAAAGTCAAAGGTGAGGGTTTCCTCAAGAAACTCAGAGAACAGAACATAAGAGTTCATATGATGGCGGCGAGTGCGCTCACCCAACTGGTCGCTTCCGGAGAGATCTCCCTGTCCCCAAGCCAGTTCTACAGCGCCACCAACGTCGCCGCCAGACGCGGCGCGCCGGTGGCCTGGGTGCCGATGGATTTGGTGGTCGCCAGCGCCGGCGGCGCGGTGGTCTACGTCAACGCGCCGCGGCCCCACGCCGCGCTATTGTTCGTCGATTTTCTGTTAAGCCCCGACGGACAGAAACTGTATGAAAATCTATTTTTCGGCAGCGCCCAGAAGGATTACGGCTTCAAGCGCTGGTATCCCGAAAAGGGCGGCACCCTGGCGCAATACGAAGAAGCTCTCGACCATTGGCACAAGCTGCTCAAAGAAATCGCCCGCAAGGGCGCGTGAGGTGTCGCCCCCACCTCTTTCCTCCCCCGCATGCGCGCATGCGGGGGAGGATGAAGGAGGGGGAACTTCGTCCTCTTCGCGCCTTCGTGGTGACTCCGTCTTCTTCTTTTTCGCGTTATTGCCGCGCTGAGCGCTCCACCTTGGCATTGATCAGGACAGCAGCAATTCCAAATCCTCCCGCGTGAGATTGTGCATCAGGCTGTTGTCGGCGCTGATGATGGCGTCGGCGAGATCGCGCTTGGTTTTCTGCAATTCCAGCACTTTTTCTTCCACCGTGTCGCGGGCAATCAAGCGGTAGGCGAATACCCGGCGGGTCTGGCCGATGCGGTGGGCGCGGTCGATGGCCTGCGCCTCCACGGCGGGGTTCCACCAGGGATCGAGCAGATAAACATACTCGGCGGCGTGGAGATTCAAGCCCAACCCGCCGGCTTTCAAGCTGATGAGAAACAGCTTCACCGTCGGATCGTTTTGAAACTGCTCGACGCGCGCCTGGCGGTCGCGCGTGCGACCGTCCAGATAAACGTAGGGAATCTCGGCCTTATCGAGGCGGCTGCGCACGATGGCAAGCAGGCTGGTGAACTGCGAAAACACCAGCACCTTGTGGTTTTCCTCCAACACCTGGTCGAGCTGCGCCAGCAAGGTGTCGAGCTTGGAGCTCGACTCGGCTGTTTTACCCTTGTCGATCAGGCCGGGGTGACAGGCCGCTTGGCGGAGGCGCAAGAGCGCTTCGAGCACTTGAATTTTAAACTGGCCCGATCCCTCTCCTGCGCCGTTTTTCAGCAGGCGGGCGCGGTAGTAATCGCGCAGCTCGGTATAAAGTTTCCTGTCCGTGGAGTCGAGATCGCAGTAGATCGTCTGCTCGGTTTTTTCCGGCAGCTCCGTCGCCACCTGCCCCTTGGTCCGCCGCAGAATGAACGGGCGCAGGGCCTTGCCCAGCACCATGCGCGTGCGCTCGTCGGGATTGCGCCCCGCGCTCGCAAAGATCGACGCGCTGCCGAGCATGCCAGGATTGAGAAATTCGAACAGACTCCACAGCTCGCCCAGGTGATTCTCCACCGGCGTGCCGCTCATCGCCAGGCGATGATCGGCGTGGAGCAGGCGCACCGCTTTGGCCGACAGCGTACCGGCATTTTTAATCGCCTGGGCTTCGTCGAGAACGCAATAGTCAAAGCGCTGGTCTTTGAACTGCACGGCGTCGCGCCGGAGCGTGCCGTAGGTGGTGAGAATGACGTCGTAGTCGTCGAAGTGATCGCCGGGCTTGAGCCGGGCGCCCCCGGTGTGATCGAGAACGCGCAGCTGCGGCGCAAAGCGCTTCGCCTCTTCTTTCCAGTGAAACACCAGCGAGCGGGGCACCACGACCAGCGACGGGCGCGGCCCGTTACCGTTCGCTCCGGATCGCAGCTCGCGCCGCGATTCGAGCAACGCCAGCACTTGAATGGTCTTGCCCAGGCCCATGTCATCGGCGAGGCAGCCGCCGAAGCCAAAGCGCTGGAGAAAATAGAGCCAGCCCAAACCCTCACGCTGATAACTTCTCAAGTCGCCCTGAAAGTCAGCCGTCGGCGCAGCCGCGCGGATTCCGGCAAATTCGCGCAACTCCTGGCGCATCCGCTCGAAGACCGCATCGAAGCTTACCTCCGGCTCGGAGGCCAAGAGCGCGTCGAGCAGGCCGGCCTGAGAGCGGGTAAAACGCAGGCGATCTTCTTCGGCGCGGCCAAGGCCGGCAAGCATGCCGTATTTTTTCACCCATTCTTCAGGGATGACGCCCAAGGTGCCGTCGTCCAGCTTCACCGTATGCTCGCCTTGTTTGATCGCTCTCAGCAGGCGCGGCAGCGCGACCTGGGTATCGCCGAAGTCGGCGCCGCCCTCAATATCAAACCAGTCCACGCCGGAGTTGACTTCCATGCGCAGCGTTCCGCCCATGCGATAGACGTTGCCTTCGGCTTCCACGTGCCAGCCTTCGGCGCTGAGCGCGCGCATGACTTTCGGGAATAGATCAGGAGCCAGGGCCAGATCCGCTCGGTCAAATTCCCATCCCTTGCGAAAGCCCAACTGCTGGAGGCGCGCCTTGGCGTTCTCTTCGGCTGTCCGGTCGCGGGTCAGCAGGCGGCGGCGCTCTTTTTGATAGATGCCGTCTTCATCGTACTGGTGCGGAATCACCGTGCCGTCGTAATCGAAGGACAACTCGGCGACCAAATTTGTCGGCTTCCATGTATTTTTCCTGCCGCCCCTGATGACCAGGCGCGGCTTGGGCACAACGCACGCCGTTTCAAAGCGCAGCTCTTCGGGCAGCACGATGCGCGCCGGGTGCGGCAGCGAGACCAGCTCGTCGAGAAAGGCATCGCCTTCCGATTTGGGAATCGACAGCGATGGGCGCGAGCGCAAGAGCAAAATCCAGCCGAAGTCGCCGCGATCGTCGAGGCGCGCAACGCGGCCCTCGTAAAACACCAGCCCGCCGGAAAGAAGCAACTTTGGGCGGTCCAGCGCCATTTCGCTCCCCTCACGCCGGAGCGAGCCGGTGAGTTGGTAACCGGCGCCGCCGCTCAAGGGTGTGACTTGAAGACACAGCTCCCACGGCGGGCCGTCGTCCCACTGAAGCGGAATGCCTGCTTCCGGCGCTTTGGAGCTGCGTAACCGCAAACGCCCGGTGGCGCAAAGGAGCGGCAACAACACCTCCCACAGGGGCCGCGGCGGGGTAAATTGCGGTGTCGTCGAGTCGGAGTCGGACGAATAGCCGTAGCTGTATTCTTGGCGGGCGCCGAACAGAATGGCGAGAATTTTTCGATCGGCGGGATCTTTCAGGCCGGCGATGTCGCGGGCGTAGATGCGCTGGCTTTTGAACTTGCCCCACTCGCCGTTCATCTTGCGCTCGCGCCAGTTCGCTTCGATGTTGAGTCTGCCGCGACTGAGGGCGTAATCAACATCGATAAAATAGATCAACTCTCTTTCCGAAGCCGCGCGATCGCGCACCGCCCCGACGCCGGAGGGCGTCCCCACGCGGACGGACTGAAGCTGTTGCTTCCAGCTCGGTTCCGGCGGATTCTTCGGCGCCGCCGGTATTGAAACCGTCCACCGGCCGGGGTTCGTCCCGCGGGGCTCGGACTCCTCAGGCTCGTCCCATGTCAAGATATCTTTCAAATAGCCGCGTTGCTCGGCGGCCAGCGCCGCCGCCCATATATGCTTGCAGACATCGAAGTCTCTTTCGAAAAACGGGCAGGAGCAAGAGTAGTCGAGGAACCCGTCCATGGCGTTCAGCTCGACCTTGTAACGCTGCGATCCTTGCACCGTCGCCGTGACGCTCTGCTCGTCGCCGTCGATCGCGCGCACCGCACCGCGGGAAAAATAGTCGCGTCCGCGCTGCTGCGTCAAATAACCGGCTTCGGCGTCGAGTTCCGCGATAAGATAACCCATGATCAGAATTTTCTAACGCACCACAGCGAAAAAGTCGAATCGCAAATCGCCATCAACGCGGTCCGATGCCGCGATGGGGTCGTCGCGAAACAAGTAAAGGGGGACTTTCTTCCCCGACGAGAACTAGAATCTTCATCCTGAGCGCAGGGAAGGATCTGCTTTTCTCTCGGCGCTAATGCCGTCAATTTTTCTTGCCGACCGACCCCCCCCACCGCTGCCAAACGGTTTGCCGATGCGCGGCACTAACGCTGCTCACCGCCGGGAAGTCATCCCGTCGGCCGTACGGTCTGCACGCATCGTACTCGCTCACTTCCAGGGAAGGACGCGGTCGATAGAATTAGGGCCGGGCGAGCACCGACAATCGCTATTCTCTTGGGTTTGGGGACGGTCCGCATGATGGCATCGCCTCAAGGC
>CAZILB010000161.1:0-8320 GCA_964539925.1 uncultured Syntrophobacter sp.
ATTTCCCAATTTGCGTTGACTTGCCGCACGAAATTACCAAATATGCAGGCTTAAGCCAATCAACTTTATGCCCAACTACGATGCGATCATCATCGGCGCCGGCCATAATGGCCTCACCGCCGCCGCGTACCTGGCCAAAGCGGGCAAAAAAGTATTGGTGCTCGAGCGCCGCCACGTCCTCGGCGGCGCCGCCGTGACTGAGGAAATCTTTCCGGGATTTAAATACTCGGTTTGCTCCTATGTCGTGAGCCTGCTTCGCCCCGAAGTGATCCGCGAACTCGAGCTGCCCAAATACGACCTTGAAATCATCCCCCTCGACAGCACCTTCACACCCCTGCCCGACGGCGATTATCTGTTTAGATGCGGCGACCACTCGAGGACGCGGCGCGAGATCGCGCGCCATTCCGTCAGCGACGCCGAAGCCTACGAGATTTACGGCCAGTTGATGGTGCAAATGGCCATGGCCGTAAAGCCGCTTCTCGGCCTGATCCCGCCCGAACCAACCACGTGGAACCCCAAAGACCTGCTGGGCTTGGCCCGAGTCGGCAGCCATTTTCGCGGGCTCGGCGAGAAGCTTCTTTATGATCTTACCAAGCTCATGACCATGAGCTCGGCGGATTTTCTCGATGAATGGTTCGAGACAGATGTCCTCAAAGCCACCATGTCGGCGAGCGGCATTATCGGCACTTTCATGGGGCCGCGGTCTCCCGGAACGGCTTACGTGCTCCTGCACCACTACATGGGAGAGCTCGACGGCGCTTTCCGCTCCTGGGGCTTCGCCCGCGGCGGCATGGGCGCTATCAGCCGGGTCATTGCCGACGCCGCGCGCCACTTCGGCGCGGAAATCCGTACCCAAGCGCCGGTCGAGAAAGTCCTCGTGAAAAACGGCCGCGCCTACGGCGTGGTTCTCCTCTCCGGCGAGGAGATTCATGCCAAGGCGATCGTCTCCGGCGTCGACCCCAAACGGACATTCTTAAAAATGGTCGGCGACGGCCACCTCGACGCCGAGTTCACCGGGCAGGTGAAAAACTTTAAAATCCGCGGCTCGTCGGCGAAGGTGAATCTGGCTCTCGACGCCCTGCCGAATTTTACCTCCATGCCTGGGGACGGGCCGCACCTGGCCGGGGCAATTTCGATCAGTCCGAGCCTCGACTACATCGAGCGCGCCTATGACGACGCCAAGTACGGCGATTTTTCGCGGCGCCCCTACATGGATATCATCCTACCGTCGATGCTCGACCCATCCATGGCGCCGCCGGGCAAACATGTGATGTCGATTTTCGTGCAGTATGCTCCCTATCACTTGGCCGACGGCACCTGGCCGGAAAAGCGCGAAGCCCTGGGCGACACGGTCATCGATACCCTGAGCGAGTACGCGCCCAATCTGAAAAACATCATTCTTCACCGCCAAGTCGTCACCCCGTGGGACCTCGAACAGGATTTCGGGCTCACGGAGGGAAACATCTTTCAGGGCGAGCTGACCCTGGACCAACTGTTTTTTCTCCGGCCCGTGCCGGGCTGGGCAAAGTATCGCACGCCGATAAAGAATCTTTTTATGTGCGGCGCCTGTACCCACCCCGGCGGCGGCGTCATGGCCGCCTCGGGACGGCTGGCGGCGCTGGAGATCCTCAAGGACATGAAAATGAGGTTGCGGTAAACCGCCGTGGCAAACTACGACGCCATCATCGTCGGCGCCGGCCATAACGGTCTGGTCGCCGCGGCTTATCTCGCCAGGGCTGGAAAGAAAGTCCTGATACTGGAACGGCGAGATAGCGTAGGTGGAATTGCCGTTAGCGAAGAAGTTTTTCCAGGTTTCAAGTTCTCCACCTGCGCCCACCTCGCAGCGTCGTTTGCCGGGGAAATCGCCGCCGATCTTGAGCTAACAAAGCATGGCTTCGAGCTGCTCGCGCTCGACCCGTTGGTCTTCGCGCCGAGCCGGGAAGGGCGTTCCTTGCGGATATCGCGGGATCCGGCCGAAGCCTCGGCGGAGCTCGCACACGCTAGCAAACGCGACGCGCAAAGCTATCAACCCTTCTGCGCACTCCTGAAGCGTCTCGCTTCATTTCTCCGTACTCTTTACGGTGTCAAGCTTCCCG
Organism: uncultured Syntrophobacter sp.; assembly: GCA_964539925.1. GTDB lineage: Bacteria > Desulfobacterota > Binatia > UBA9968 > UBA9968 > DP-20. The sequence goes on from CAZILB010000161.1 coordinate 2,097, forward strand.
ACAAATCCACTGCCGAGAGCTTCAATCCCGCCGAGCTCTTGCGCACCGGCTGGAAATTTCACCGCCTGGGCGAGAAGGAAATGTACGAGTTTTTAAGGATTTTGCCGATGAGCGCCGCCGACCTCTTGAACGAGTGGTTCGAAAACGACCTGCTCAAAGGCGCGCTCGCCGGGAGCGCCATGCTCGCCTCCTTTGTCGGCCCGCGCCAGCAGGGCACCGCCTTCAACCTGCTGCATCACCAGTTGGGCGAATCCAACGGCGCGCTCAGGACAGGGGGTTTTGTTCGCGGCGGCATCGGCAGTCTCACTCAATCGCTTGCGCGCGCGGCTCAGGGCTTCGGCGCCGAGATCCGCACCACTGCCGAAGTGGCTAAAATCGTCGCCCAGCGAGGCGCCGTAACCGGTGTCGTTTTACATAACGGGGACGAAATTGGCGCAGCCGTTGTCGTGGCGAACACCGACGTGAAACGAACTTTTCTCAAGCTCGTGGAACCCACCTATCTCGATCCGCACTTCTTGCTGCAAGTCGGCAATATCCGTTCGCGCGGCACCGTTGCCAAAATCAATCTGGCGCTCGATGCTTTACCGAAGTTCCAAAACTCGACCGATCAACTAGCGGCGCTGGGCGGCATCATTCACATTGGGCCGACCCTTGACTATCTTGAGCGCGCCGCGGACGACGCCAAATACGGCCGGTTTTCCCAACAGCCTTTCCTGGAAATCGCCATTCCGTCAATCGCCGACCCGACGCTTGCGCCGGCCGGCAAACATGTGATGTCGGTGTGGATGCAATCGGCGCCTTATGCGCTGCGAGACAGCAATTGGCACGAGCAACGAGACGCTCTCGGCGACGCGGTGGCGAACCTCATCGAAGAGTACGCACCGGGATTTAAAAATTCGATCCTCCATCGTCAGGTTCTCACCCCGCTCGATCTGGAGCAAACCTACGGCCTTACCGGCGGCCACCTCTATCACGCCGAGATGGCCCTGGATCAGATTTTTTTCATGCGTCCAGTTCCCGGCTGGGCGCGCTACCATACCCCCATGGAGAATCTGTTTCTTTGCGGTTCGGGCACCCACCCCGGCGGCGGAATCACCGGCCTGCCCGGCTACTACGCGGCCAGGGAAATTCTCAAAAGACGCCCGCGCAAGCGGTAGTTCAGGGCTTTGAATTTTCATCCCTCCGTGCTAGACGAGAGGAGATTTCTTGGAGTCACCGCCGAGGCGCATCCCATGCAAATTCACCTGGGTCTTTTAGAAGCGGCTCTGCCCCACCAGTCGAGAATCTTTGCCGCCCTGGACGGGCAGCTTGTGGATCTGTGCGTCGCGGGTGCGGCTTACAGCGCTAACTCGGACGATTCGGCGAGCGCTTACGATTGGGCCGCCTTCTATTTCCCCGAAACCATCGAGGCATTTCTTGCCCGAGGCGAGCAGTCGGCCCGGGCCCTGGACGAGGTTGTTTCCTTCGCGCGAAAAACCGGCTTGGGAGAACTGCGGGGCCCGGCCGGCGAAAAGGCGTCCTACGATCCCGCGGAAATTCGGCTGCTGGCGCCGCTCCGATGTCCCGAAAAGAGTTTTGTCATCGGCTTTTCCGATCGGGCACGGGCCGAGGCCATGCCGGCAGCGGAGATCCCGACCGGATTTTACAAACTGCCGCAAACTTTCGTCGCCAGCGGCTCGCCGATGATCTGGCCGAAATTCTCCGAAGAACTCGACGCCGATGCCTGCCTTGCGCTGGTGATCGGCAAGGCCGGGAAAAGAATCGAGCCGGCGAAGGCCTGGGACCATATTGCCGGAGTTACCCTTCTCATCGACATCACCGCGCGCGATATCAATCGGCACGAGGGACTTACGACCAATAACTTGCTCGGCAAAAATTTTCCCTCGAGCACTTCCCTGGGTCCCGCCTTACTCTTAAAACCCGCGAGAAAAGAGTTGGAGGCGCTTGAAGTGGAACTGAGCGTCGACGGCAGCGTCCGGCAAAAATTTGCCCTGCGCGATTGCGCCTTCACCATCGAGCAGATTGTCGCCCGCTGGTCGATCCTGGGCATCAAGCCCGGCGATTTTTTTGCCATCGGCGCCAGCATGGCAATCGACAACCAAAGGCTGCAAAATCCTGCGGCGCTTAAAATCGGCTCGACCCTTCGCTGCTCATCGCCGGCGATCGGCGAGCTGTCCCATCGGGTAGTTTCGTCGGGAGGACTCGGTCGATGAAGCTCGTGACGTTTGTCCACCAGCAACAAGAAAAAATCGGCGCCATGGACGAATCCGGCCGCGTTGTCGATCTGCATCGAGCCTATGGCGCCTATCTGCGCGATGTGGGAGCCAACCCCTCGGCCGATGAATTAGCGCGCTTGACTCTCGGGGGCGACATCGTCGAGTTTTTAAAGCGCGGCGACAACGCCTTGCAAGCCGCGCGCAAAGCCCTGGCCCACGCCGGGTCGATGTCTAAGGCCGCCAACGGCGCGATTCTTGATTTAAAGCAGGTCCGGCTGATGGCGCCCGTTCCCCGCCCCGGCGCGCTGATTTCCGCCGGCAAAAATTTTTCCGATCACGTCGCCGAAATGGCATCCAAGAAAGGTCCGGGCTCGCCGGTGGCGTTTCTTAAACTTCCCGGCACGGTCATCGGCCCCGAAGACGACATCCCCCACCCCCCGGAAGTGAAAAATCTGGACTATGAAGTCGAGCTTGCCATCGTTATCGGCAAGACCTGCGTCGACGTGAGTGAAGAAGCGGCGCTCGATTACGTGGCCGGCTATGCGGCGTTTAACGACATTAGCGCGCGGGACATCATTCGAGGCGAGAACAAGACCGGCATCCACCTCATGGGCAAGAGTTTCCCCGGCTTTGCGCCCATGGGTCCCTGTCTGGTCACGGCCGATGAGATTCCCGAGCCGCAGAATCTTAAATTGAAATTGTCGGTCAACGGCGAGGTGCGCCAGGACTCGAACCTGAGCTTCATGATTTTCAAGATTCGCGAGATGATCGCCTACTGGTCGCAGATGGGACTCAACCCCGGCGACGTGCTGACGACGGGCACGCCGCGCGGGGTCGCCGCCGGCAGAAAGCCCGATCAAACGCCCTGGTGGCTCAAGCCCGGCGACCTGCTCGAAGCCGAAGTCGAGAAAGTTGGCGGGCTGCGAAACCGGATCGTCGCCGAGCCGTCGATCCTCTAACTCGAAACGGGAGAAGCGCCATGAATTCCGTCATCCAACCGACCGGTCTTATCCACGGCCACTGCGAGTGCCGCTACCTCGACGAGAGCATTCCTGTGCTGTCGAGCGTGTTGGCACTAGATGTGCTCGCGCGCGACGACGGGCAAGCTGTTTTGAAACACCCCAACACCGGCTGGAAGTTGATCCTCCACGAGGGCGGACCCGAGGTCGCGGACAAACCCGAGCGCAACCACTACGGCGTGCGCGTTTCCAACAATCGGGAAGTTGACAACGCGTACCAATATTTGCTGGCCAACAAAGAGCATCTAGGTCTCAAGAAAGTCGTCAAGCGCAAGGAGCGCGACGGTTCCTATTCGATGTTTTTTGTCGACCCGGGCGGCAATTACTGGGAGATCGAATCCTACGAGAATCGGCACAAAGCCGGGCTGCCCGAACATATCGCCTATCCCTGGCAGGCCAAGCTTAGCGAGGAAAGACTTCCGGGTTGCGGCTACATCCCCCAGGCGCTGACTCACGGCACCATGGAGTGCACTGATCTGGCGGCCTCGGTCAAATTTTACCGGGAAGGCTTGGGCCTCGACGTGATCACCCATGTGCCGACGGTGAGGCCCCACGACATCAAGCATCCTTCGACACCCTGGTACGTCGTGAGCCTCGAAGTACCGCCGAAAAACAAGCATTATCCGACGCCGCAGCAGCGTTACACGATTTCCGTGGAGTCGCCGGCGGCGCTCGCCGAAGCGCATCGCGCCCTGAGCGAGCGCCGCGACGACTTCGGAATCGCTTCCATCGAGGCGCTGCGGGAAATTCCCGGCGGACAATCTTTTCTCATCTGTGATCTGGACCGTAACTGGTGGGAAGTCGCTTACCTCAACAACTGAAGGCGCGATCCATGAATGTCAACGAACTCCATGTGAAAAGCACCGGCTTGCTCTTTTTCGACATGCTGAACGTCTACTATCGCGGCGCTTCAGAGGAGACGCAGAAAAGAATGAAACCGGTGGTCGATAACGCCGTGCGCCTGATGGACTCGGCGCGCAAGGCGTCGATGCCGATTTTTTATGCCATGGCGAACCACCGCCCCGACGGGCAAAGCCGCAGCATGATCGTCACCGACACCGACATGCGGCTTCGCCCCTGGCCGGGCGGCGAGTGCAATCCGACGGTTCACGGCGCCACCGAAGGCAGTTGGGAGCAGGGAGTGATCGAGGAAATCGCGCCGCGCCCCGAAGATTACGTCATCCCCAAATACCGCTGGAGCACCTTTCACCAGACCTATTTCGATCTGGCGCTGCGCTCGCGCGGTATAGACACGATCATCATTTCCGGCGGTGCCGTGGACGTGGGCGTAGCCTCGACCGTCTATTCGGCTCGGGATCACGACTATAATGTTATCGTCGTGCGCGACGCGTGCAGCAATTCTTACGATGACTCAATGGCAGCCTTTATGAACACGGTTTTCCCCCGTATGGCGCGGGTCAAAAGCACCGAGCAAGTTTTACAGATGATTCAGAGCGGGATGAGATAACGCGAAAGCGTCCACCGCTCGCCCAAGCTTAAATATCGGCAAACTATACTTACGCGAACATCCAGGGTTTAGTATGGCAGGACAGATCACCCGAATAACGTTTTTTATCGTACTTCTGTCGTTTGTGTTGCTCATAAGGGGCGCGGCACCGAATGCGGCGTTCGCTCAGACCGCAATCGGCTCGGAAAAACAAAAAATCGAAGCTCTCATCAAGCGGGTGGGAGATCTCAAGGACGTGAAGTTTGTCCGCAACGGCTCGCCATACGAGGCTTCGTCGGCGGTCCGTTTCCTGCGCGGCAAATGGGAAGCCAATGACCACGCGGTCAAGAGCGCCCGAGATTTCATCGATAAAGTCGCCAGCTACTCGGGATATTCGAGCAATCCTTACTTGATCCGTTTCAAAGATGGCAGTGAGATCACGAGCCGTGATTTTCTTTTGGCGGAACTAAAAGCGATCGAACCTGCCCTTTGACCCTCTCGCCGGGATTGCCGCCTTCGCTACGCTGAGTTACGGCAAGGGTTGAGCAGGCCGGCTTTATGGCGCCTGGCTTTCAAGGTATCTTTCGGCATCGATGGCGGCCATGCAGCCCGTGCCCGCGGCGGTAACGGCCTGGCGGTAAACGTGATCCTGCACGTCGCCGCAGGCAAAAACCCCGGGCACGTTGGTCTTGGTGCCGTCGCGGGTGAGAATATAGCCATTGGCATCGAGCTCCAACTGGCCGGCGAAGATTTTCGAGTTCGGGTCATGGCCGATGGCGATAAAAAGTCCGTCGCATTTAAAATCTTCGCTCTTGCCGGTCTTGAGATTTTTTAACTTGACCCCGGTGACACCGCCGGCCTTCGGATCGCCGTAGACCTCCTCGACGACGCTGTCCCAGATAAAAGAAATTTTGGGATTTTTTTCGGCGCGGTCCTGCATGATTTTGGAAGCGCGCAACTTGTCGCGCCGGTGCACCACGTAGACCTTCGAGGCGAACTTGGTGAGAAACGTCGCCTCCTCCATCGCCGTGTCGCCGCCGCCGACCACCACCAATTCCTTGTCCTTGAAAAAAAAGCCGTCGCAGGTCGCGCACGCCGACACGCCGTGACCCATGAGCGTGCGCTCCGATTCCAAGCCCAGAAGTTTGGCGGTCGCGCCGGTGGCAATGATCAGCGTCTCGCAGGAATATCGGTCTTTGCCGACCGTAAGCTCAAACGGACGCGCGCTTAAGTTGACCGAGGTCACCTCGCCGAATATCGTTTCCGTGCCGAACCGCACCGCCTGTTTTTTGAACTCCTCCATCAGATCCGGCCCCATAATACCTTTGGGGAAGCCGGGATAATTCTCCACGTCGGTCGTAATCGTGAGCTGCCCGCCCGGCTGCGAGCCTTCGATCACCAGCGGTTGCAGATTGGCCCGGGCGGCGTAAATCGCCGCGGTCAGCCCGGCGGCGCCGGAACCCAAGATAATAACCCGAAAGTGGCTTTGCTTCTCCATTCGATTTTTGTAACATGATTCATTCGAGGGAGAAAGCCGTTAAC
>CAZILB010000162.1:0-8298 GCA_964539925.1 uncultured Syntrophobacter sp.
AGAAAACCGGAGACTGCGATTCGCCCGGTAGGGGCGCCAGCGATGAGCGATATCCTGCCTAAAGCAGTTTTTTGGGGTTTGATTATGCTCAGCTTGCCGGCCAGCGCAGCAGAGAGGGTCAATGTTGCGACGCCGCTGCATGGCTTGAGCGAGCTGCCGATCGTCGTCGCGATGCGCAATCGTTACTTTGCGACCGAAGGGCTGGAGATCCAAAAGATTCAAATCAAGCCGCAAATCGCCGTCAAGGCGCTGCTTGGGGCCGAGGTCGATTTCAATCTCGCCTGGGACGCTTCGGTCAAAGCGGCAATTTCGGGCGCGCCGATCAAAGTCATTGCCGCGATCGCTGCGAGACCGCTCGATATTCTGATGGTGCGGCCGGAGATCGGTTCCGGTAGAGATCTCAGAGGCAAAACCTTGGGCGTCGAGGCGTTTCTCGGCGCTGCGGATGATTTAGCGCGGTTGGCGCTAAGATATCTGGGCGTCGAGGCGGGCAGGGAAGTCCACATGGTTGAGCTGGGGAGCGACACCTTGCTCCTCAATGCCCTCCGGACAGGCTCGATTCACGGGGCGGTGCTCAACCCCGCGACCGCCGCCAGAGCCGAAGAGGAAGGTTTCAAACGGCTCGTTCAGTTGAGCGACATCATTGACTTGCCGGTTTTAGGCGTCGCCGTTACCGCAAAAAAACTTTCGGCGGAAAGAGAACAAATAAGAAGGTTCATCCAGGCCACGCTGCGAGGGGCGCGCTTCATTAAGCAGAACCGAACCGATACCATACGCATGATTCAGCGTTATCTCGAGCTCACCCCGTCGCAAGCGGCCAGAGCCTACGACGCGGCGGTCGGCGCGTTGACGGAAGACGGCTTGATCTCCGACCGAGCGCTGGCGCTCAGCATCCGGCGGGCTCGAGAAGGGTTGCCAATCGCCGTCGACCCGAAACTGAATCAAGCGGCGGATTGGAGTGTATTACGAGAGGTCCTGGCGGATCGAAGGAAAGTCCCTTTCTGGTTGAAGCGATACGATCCCTAGATACAAGGCGCGGATGGCGAGGTTAAGCCGAGTTGAGACGGCTATCGATGCGGGCGCAGGCGAATCGGCGCAGGTAATCTTCCGCCTCCGCGGCGGTGTTAAAACTCCGTTGGCTGGCGAATTCCAAATTGTCTCCATCGGTAAAATCGATGTGACCTTTCCACTTCCACGAGTAAGTATCTCGATCTTTTCGAAGTACTCCGACAAAGGTCTGGTTGCGGTGAGAATCGGTGATTCGGTAGCGGCTGCGGTCCTCATTGCTGGTTTTCATGTTAGGCATTGTAGTGTTTGGGGAGCCCGATAGCAAACGCAAGCTCGCCTTTTGTGAAGGCGGAATAACCATGCAAACTCCGATCGACTGCCGGCGCCTAGGATGAACTCCGGTGGGTCGCTGTGCGGCCCGATGTTTCGGCGAGAACAATAACTGAACGCATTCCGGAAATCATCGGCTCATGGTCCTTCTGTGTGAGCTGCCGCCTTTGGCCAGGGTGATTGAGTGAGGTGAATTAAGGACGATTGCCGTTGCCTTTGAGCAGGGCCCGGCCGCGCGCGGTGAGAATGACTTCGGGATCGCGAGTCGCCTCCGACCTGTTGAGCTCGATCAATTCGTCGATCAGAGCGTCCTCCCAGATGGTTTGTCGCGGGCAGTGGCTCTGCCAGGCCTCCATGGTTTGGTTGTAAGTTCGGGTCCGGGTCGAGATCCAGGCGAGAAATTCAAGCATTAATAGATTCGCCGATTCGGACATGGGGTTCCTCCATATATAGGGCACTATTCCACGCGAGCTATGATTTGGCATGGAAGTACTTCCCGTACTTCGCTGCCACCTTGGTCTTTAATTCTTCGCTGGCCGCCGACGCCTTGGGAAAATCTTTGGCCCACTCGTACGGTTTGGTGGCGTCGATGATGGCGCGTGAGCTGAAGCCTTTCTTGTCCCTGGGGATTACCGGGTCGAGGGGGCCGCTCCAGGCGCGCCGGATGAAGTCGGTGTCGGCCGCCGGGTCCGCCCGGGTGCACATGGCCCAGAGCACGTCGTTCATGTCGTAGACGTCGATGTCGTCGTCGACGACCACGACGTAGCGGCCGAGGTAGGCGCCGGTCTGGCACTGCGCGGCGATCATCGCCGCTTGCTTGGCATGGCCGGGATAGCGCTGTTTGATCGATACCGCGGTGAAGAACCTTCCCTGATAGCAGCCGACGCCGCGCACGTCCGGAACTCCGGCTTTGTCCAGGTGGTCCCAGATAAAGGCCGAACGCAAAAGGCCGTCGTCGGCGCCGCCGGGCGGACGCGAGGACGGCGCGGCGGTGATGATCGGATTGTTGCGGCGCATCAAGCGTTTCACTTTGAGGATAGGCTCGGTGCGCTCGCCGCTGGCGTAATAGCCGGTCCACTCGCCGTAGGGACCTTCGCGTTTCTGCTGGTCGGGAAGAACTTCGCCTTCGATGGTGATTTCCGAGCACGCCGGGATCGGCAGGTTGGTATGCTTGCCGAGAATGACGTCGAACGCTTCGCCGCGGATGCCGCCGGCGTAGTCGTATTCCGATTTTCCCCAGGGCATGTGGTTGGCTGCAGTCATGAGCAGGAGCGGATCGTCGCCGAAACTGATGGCGACGGGAAACGGCCGGCCCTGATCGAAGTATTTTTGGCGCATGATCCGGCCGTGTTTTCCCGGCGAGATGTACAGCGCCAGGGTGTCGCGGTCGTGAACCATGACGCGGTAGCAGCCAAGATTAACCCAGCCCTCGTCGACGTCGCGCGAGATGACCAAATGAGCGGTGCCGAGATAGCGCCCGCCGTCCTCTTCGTGCCATCGCGGCACCGGCAGGGAGAGCAGATCGATGTCCTTTCCTTCAAAAACATTCTCCGTCACCGGTCCGTCCCGAACCACCCGCGGCGGAATAAATGTTTGATGGTTGAGCCGTTCTTTCCAGGCCTGGATGAATTCATGGCGCCCGTAATCGAGCGACAGATGGGTGGTGAGACATTGGCGCTTGAGCGACTGGTGGTGCACGCCGACCAGCACGCGTAATCCGGGGGGATAATCTTTGATCTCGTCGAAGAGAATCGCGGGGTAGGGCTCGTTGCGCGCGTAGACTTCCGTGAGCGCGCCCATTTCCAAATTCCAGTCAACGCCGGGCACGCGCCGTAGCTCGCCGAACCTTTCGACTTCACTGATCCAACCGCGCAAATCCGAGTAGAGCATGCAGGGTCCTTTCCAGCCGTTGTGCGAATGTCCCCCCATATTCAGCTCCGGGGAACCCCTATTTGTCAAGGGATGTCGGCGTAGGCATCTCGGCCGATCCGGTGGTCGCGGATGCGAGCGGTCATCCGATTGCTTTGCTCGACGCGTAGGGCATACGCCCTCTTACGCGGTCTCGTACGTTTTCCAGCCTGCCTCCCAGTCGAGATACTCCAGACCGACAAACCGCTTCTTGTAATCGTAGGCGTAGGTTTCGTGGTAAGCGTAGCCGGGATAGTAGTATCCATAGCCCTGCTGCCGTGAATAATGGATCGAGTAAAGCATCATCAAAATTCCTAAACTTCTCTTCGCCTCTTCGGGATCGAACATGGCGTAAACCGCCGAAGTCGCTGTCTTGCCTATGTCCAGGAACGTGACACCGGCCAGTTTTTCGCCGAGGTAAACGCAGAGTTCCAGATTAGGACAGGGAACCGAATCGGGAACAGGAGAGAGAAATTGGTTTAGCGCCAAGGGAATATTTTCTTCGAACCTCTCACGATGCTTTAAAAAAAGCCGCTCTTTTTCCTCGTCCACAAAGGTCGGCCGAAGCCATATCCTCGCGTCGCTGTTTTTCGCGAGCACGCGCTTCTGGCTGCGCGTCGGTCGGAAACGCTCGAGATCGACTCGCAGGGGCAAGACCGAAAATCGCTTCCTGCCATGAACGGCAGTGCGGTAGCGAAAGAATAAAATGCCGAAATGACGCCAGCCCTCGGCCCAGAAGCGATCCATCTCGGTGGGTGAAGCCTCCAGGCACATAAAATTCTGATCGTCGTCTGCAGTGGCCATAGCCCCAGAGATTTCTTTGTGCTCCCGGACGCTTGCGTTATGGAAAGTGGGCCATATTGCTTGGCGCCGTCGGAAAGCCGGCGGCCTTGATGAGAATATCACTTCTTCGACAATTTGTTCATGCGTTCGCTGGCCGCTGTCGGTGTGGCCGTGATGTCGTCGGCCGGGATCTATGTCTTAATGTTCGCTTCTTCGCTTGGGCCTGAAACCGCGGGCCGCTGAGACCTTTGGCGAAAACGCTACGGAGAAGCTTCGCGCGCTCGGGCGCCGGCGGCGGGGAAGCGAGGCAAGCACGGCGCAGCGCTTGCCGGCGCCTGCCGTTTCGAAGTCGTTCAGTCAAATAAAAGGGCACCCTGGCGATGCCCAGGATGCCCTGAAATATTTCCTAAACTAAGCCTGCTATCGGCCGCTGTAGACCTTGTCAAAAAATCCTTCGTCGTCGAGGCGTTTGAGCCAGCTCATATCGACGATGTTCTCGGCCTTGAGGGCGGCGACTTTGGGATTTTGCTCGGCGACGTACTTGATCACGGTTCTCGTTCCCTCGATGGTCGGATAGGGTTTGCGATCGAGTTCTTCCAGGGCCTCCAGGTAAAAGTCTTCGGCCGCTTCAGCATTGGGCAGGCGCAGGTTCTTCGCGAGCACTTCCTTGACCGCTTGTTTATTGGCTTTGTTGAAAACGTACGCGTAGCCTTCCACCACGGCCCTTGTGAAGTTCTCGAAAAGCTTCGGATTGGCGGCCATTTGATCCCGGCGCGACGCGAGCACGGTGTTCTGATAAGGAACCTTGGCTGAATTGAGATTCAAGAGTTCCGTAAAGCCCTTCTTTAGCATGGTTTTGGTCGCGAGCCGCTGCAGCATTGCCGCATCGAGCGCCTTCTGCTCCAGCGCCGCCATGCGCTCGGGGTCAAGGCCGGTTTGCATGAGAATAACATTGTCGCGTTTGGGGTCCAGGCGCAGGTGATCCAGCGCGATCAGCGCCGATACATGGGATGAACCGCCAAAGCGCGCGGTGCCGAGCCTTTTGCCGCGCAATTGTTCGGCCGTTTTTATGCCGGGCTGGGTCACGAGAGTAAACGGCGACGTGTTGCTAATACCGAGGAACATGGCAATGTCCACGCCGTTGGCGATCAGGCTGAGGAGCGCAGCGGGAGCGTTGGCGGCGACCTGGATCTCGCCGGCGGCCAACATCTGGCTGACCAGCGCGCCGCCCATGACGAAAATCAACTGGACGTCGACGCCGTGTTTTTCGAAGATTCTTTTGTCCCTGGCCACCCATAACGGGGTATTGTGCGGTGTCGCCGTGGAGACCGCCACTTTGAGCTGCTGGGGGCGTGCGGACTGTGCCTGCGATGGGCACGCGGTCGCGAGCGCCAGGGCCAGCGCCAGTAGTCCAGCTTGAAACGTTTTAAAAAACATTCTTCACCTCCGTTTTATCGGTTCCACGCTTGACGCCAAGATCGCGCCAAGATCGCATTCTGCGGACTGCCGTGATCGACTCGGTCTCATAGTGCACATATTGAGACCATTGAATCAATTGCGTCGGCAAAGTAGTTATTTTGACGGCAAAAGGCAGTTTCGATGATCCCTGGGCCTATGCCCTTTTTGATCAACAGAGATTACCCTACACTAAAGCAAGGGGTGGAGATGGGCGGCGCGGGCAGACGTGGCGGTGCCTTTTTTAAGGCCCCGTTGCGTGGTAAAAATTTGGCGATACGAGGTGCGCCATGAAAAAAGCCGCGGTGCCGCTGATTTTTACCGGAGCAATCCTGTTCGGGGTTGCGGTCCTGGCCGAAGCCCAGCAACGCAAATCCGCGCCTGGGGCAGGAGCCATGCGCGCGGGCTCGGCTTCCATTTTTTTCGGAAGCGGCGGCGCCAGGGACCCGGGCCGCTCGTTGCACATCGCAAGGAAAGTCGCGGCGCCGAAGGCGCCGCGGCAGCATTCCTTCCCTCGGCTTATTCATCGCGTTGGATTTTCCGGTGTGGGTGGAGCGAGCGAGCCGCAGGTCATCATCATCGAGCAGGCACAGGCCGGCCCCGCCGCGGAATCCCGCGAACCGACCGCTCATAAAGTCTATGTCCAGCCCCGCTGGGTGGACGGGGGACATGGAGTGGAAGTGTTGCAGCCGGGATACTGGACCGACCCGAAGCATGCCCCAAGATGACGGGCGCGGGCCGGTCATGCCGAGCGAATGCGTGGAATCGAAAGTTTTTCCCCCGTCGGTCGAAATGACATCCCGAGGCCGGCCCCTGGGGGTTTGCTGAATTGTCGCCGGCGCACAAGCATATAAATGTCGTGGCCGGATTGCTCTATCGCGGCGGGCGGCTGCTCGTCTGCCAGCGCCGGCGCGAATCGGCGTTTCCACTGAAATGGGAATTTCCCGGCGGGAAGATTGAGGTGGGGGAGGACGGCATCGCCGCGCTCAGGCGCGAGCTCAAAGAGGAGCTCGATATCGCGGTGGGCGAGGCGACACTCGTCTACCGCTATGAGCACGACTATCCCGGCGGGCCGAGCGTTTCACTTAAATTTTTCAGCGTGCGCGGATTCTCCGGGGAAGCGAAGAATTTGGTGTTCGAGAGGATTTTGTGGACCCCCTTGGCGGATCTCGACAGGCTGGATTTTCTTGAAGCGGACTTGCCGATCGTCCGGCGGCTGGTGAGAGACAGCGGCGCCGGCCTGATCGATTGAGGCCGCGACACCTGGTTGAGTCTAGTTATTTGACATCAAGCCGGGGCGCGGTTATTCTGGCCCGGCTTACGGACTTCACACCATGCTCTTGGCGAGTTTTATCGGCGTTTTACTCTGGGCCTCGCTGTTTTTGATATCACCACGCGCGGTCCTTGCGGATGTTTACGTCTACAAGGATGCCAACGGCGTATTGACTTTCACCAACGTGCCCAACCACACGGGCTACCGGCGCGTGCTGCGCGACGGCGGCGCTCCGGTGCCGGCCGGGTCGGGGAGGGCGGCGGCCTATGAGGATCTGATTCGGACGATTTCGGCTCGCCACGCAATGGACGCGGATTTAGTGCGCGCGGTAATCCGGGCGGAATCCGATTTCAAATCCAACGCGCGTTCGCACAAGGGCGCCATGGGCCTTATGCAGTTGATGCCGGACACGGCGCGGCTTCATAACGTCGCCGATGCCTACGATCCGGTGGACAACGTCGAAGGCGGCGTGCGCCATCTCAGAATGCTGCTCGAACGCTATCAGGGTAATCTCGAATGGTCCCTGGCGGCCTACAACGCCGGCAGCGGCGCGGTGGAAAGACACGGCGGCATTCCGCCCTTCGCCGAGACGCGGGAGTATGTGCGGCGCGTTTTACGCTTTTACGATTCTTACCGCGGCGGCGATCCTGCGCCTCAGCGGCAGGCGCGCCGGTAGAGAACCGTCCGCGCCAATTCTTAGTGATTCTCGGGGCGTCTTTTGGTTTGGACACTGCCCAACTTTCTTTCTCTCTCGCGCATCCTCATCATTCCGGTGCTCGTTTATCTGCTGACGTTTCCAGACCGATCATCGGGGCTGCTCGCGGCTTCGCTGTTTATCTTTGCCGCCGTCACTGATTATTTTGACGGTTACCTGGCGCGCCGCAACAAGAGCGTTTCCGACGTCGGCAAGATTCTCGACCCGCTGGCCGACAAACTGATGGTCGCTTCCGTCTTGATCATGTTGGCCGCCATCGACCGCCCGCATGAGCCCAACGTGCCCGCCTGGCTGGTCGTGGTTATTCTGGCGCGCGAAAGCGCCGTCACCGTGCTGCGCGGCATCGCGCTTACCGAAGGGATCGTCATGCGAGCTGAATCCCTGGGCAAATACAAGTTCATCCTGCAGGCCTATGCGGTGGTCGGCCTGCTGATTCACTATCGTTACTGGGAAATCGATTTTTTCGCCGCGGGCATGTATTTCCTGGTGGTGTCGGCGGTAATCGGCGTCTGGTCGGGGGTAAACTACCACGCGCAGTTTTTTCGCCTGCGCCAGGCGAGGGCGCGCGCCGTTTAGGCGCAGTAAATTGACAAAACGGCGCCCTTCAGGTAGAAAAATCTCAACGCGGGTGTAGCTCAGTTGGCTAGAGCGTATGCTTGCCAAGCATAAGGTCGGGAGTTCGACCCTCCTCACCCGCTCCACTCTTAAGCCCTTGATTTCTCAAGGGCTTTTTTGTTCTCTCGGGCTTTTTCATTGACCCTGCTCCAAAGGGGGGTTTCACCAGGGTTTCACTTTCCGCGATCAGCCGCTCCACCAGACCACGGCC
>CAZILB010000163.1:0-5167 GCA_964539925.1 uncultured Syntrophobacter sp.
AGAATTCATTTACCAAGTAGCCACGGAGGTTGACGACGATTGAGACCGCTTCGATACATCGGGATCCTGGTAATTTCTCTGGCGGGCTGCGCGGCCGACACTCGGGATGCTGCGGTGGCCGGCGACGATAATGCGGCTGTCGTGCGAACGGCCAAGCAGGACCTGGCGAAGCGGCTCAAGGTGCCCGAGCGGTCGATCGAGCTCGTGGGGCCGGTGGAGGAGGTGACCTGGCCGGACGCTTCCCTCGGCTGCCCCGAGCCGGGGATGATGTATGCTCAGGTATTAACTCCGGGCTATCGATTTAAGCTGCAAAGCGGCGGAAAAATGTTCGACTATCATGCGGGCGGAGGTGCGGTGAAACTCTGCCAGCCGTAAGCTGCTTTTGCAGCTTGGGAAAAATTGAGAGCCGCACTCTCCTCCAACTCGAGAAGTTTCAAACTGCTTAGCCCGGAAAAAATCGCGCCTTTTTGCCTGAGAGACTGCGTTGCAATGCTACAAATCAGCCGGATGTTACGCTGAGCGAAAGCAAAGCATCTGTTTTTTCCCCCGCTTACAGAAAAGCAGATTCTTCGCCGGCGGCTCAGAATGACATTCCGACACGGTATCTGAACATGGCGAAACGGTGCGGACATTGACTCGAGCCCGCGCGTTCCCATCCGAATTTGACTGATTTCTCGGTAAGTCCGCGGCGTTGAGATTGTCCAGCGCTGCTCTGATCTCCGAATCCCCAACACCGAGTCTTTCACCGCGCTACCGCGCCCGGCTGTTGCAATCCTTCGCCGATTTGTGGGAAGGATAGAAAAATTTTTGCAGGGGGTGCGCTATGATTCTGGAGATGAGAACCTACGTGCTCAAGCCGGGGATGACCAACAATTTCGTCGAACGCTTCGCCGAAGGGTTGACGGCGCGGCTGCAGTTTTCCAAGCTCCTCGGGCTCTTTTGTTCGGAAGTGGGCGGCTTGAATCGCGTCGTTCACGTCTGGCCGTACGAGAGCTTCGAGGACCGCGAACGCATCGGCGCCGAAGCGCGGAAAACCGGCAAGTGGCCGCCGAAAACCCAGGAATTCATCGTCACGCAGGAAAACAAAATCATCCAGCCGGCGCCATTTTCGCCGCCGCTGCCTGAAGCCAAGCTCGGGAATCTCTATGAGTTCCGCACCTATACTTACCAGCCGGGCACCATGCCCGCGGTGCTGGAGCGGTTCGGCAAGGTGATACCGGCGCGCACCAAGATCTCGCCGCTGGTTTTTGCCGGTCATACCTTGATCGGCCCGCTCAATCAGTATATTCACGTCTGGGCCTACAAGGACGCCGGCGAGCGCGAGCGGCTGAGAGCGGAAGCGACCAAGACCGTCGAAGGCTGGCCGCCGCCGACCCGAGAGTTTATCCTCATGCAAGAGAATATGATCATGACGCCTGCGCCCTGCGCGCCGTTTAAGTGAAATCTAATTTACACTCGATGGGCTTCAACGAGAGGGAGAGCCGCGGCGGCTCTCCCTCTCGTTTATCAAGGACCGTTTACGATTTTCCAAGCGAGATTGGCGCGCGCCGCCGGACTCTGACTGCTGATCGTTAAGCTCTTCCGATACGCATGATCTATAAAACCATCATTCGCCCGCTGCTCTTTCGCAAAGACCCCGAGTCCAGCCATGACATGATCTTGAGCATGCTGGCCCGGTTAGAGTTCTTTTACGGCACTCTTGAAGAGTTTTACAAAGTTGCAGACCCCCGTCTCAGCGTCAAGATCGGCACGCTGACTTTCAATAATCCCGTGGGGCTAGCCGGAGGGTTCGACAAAAATGCCGTCGCGCCGAAGATGATCTCGGCTTTCGGCTTCGGCTTTATGGAGATCGGCGCGATCACCGCCCAGGCGCAGCCGGGCAATCCCAAGCCGCGCCTTTACCGCTTGCCCGAGGATCTGGCGCTGATCAACCGCCTCGGGTTCAACAATGAAGGGGCGCAGGCTGTCGCGCTCAAGCTCGACCGCCTGCGAGCGCGCGGCGGACTGCCGAAGATTCCTCTCGGCATGAATATCGGCCGCACCAAGATCGTCGAGACCAAGGACGCGGTGGCCGATTTTCTCGCCTGTTTCGAAACGCTTTTCCCCCACGGCGATTTTTTCACCTTAAACGTCAGCTCGCCCAATACGCCCAACCTGCGCGATCTGCAGGAAAAAAGCCTGTTGTGGGAACTGGTTGCCGCGGTTCAGGAAACAAATCGCCGGTTGGCGGAGCGCGCTCGAATCGGCCCAAAGCCGGTTTTCGTGAAAATCGCGCCGGACATGGAGTTCTCCCAGGTCGATGAAATCATCGACGTCGTCGAATCGACGAAACTAAGCGGTATCGTCGCCACCAACGCCACGGCGTTTATGCGCGAGAAACTGAGGTCGCCTCACGGACCTGAGCCCGGCGGGCTCAGCGGCCGGCCGATCACCAAGATGGTGACTTCCTTCATCGCGCATATTTACCGAGCCGCCGGTGGGCGGCTGCCGATCATCGGCGTCGGCGGCATCTTCGACGCCCGGGACGCCTATGACAAAATTCAGGCCGGCGCCAGTGCGGTGCAGATCTACACCGGCTGGATCTACGAGGGACCGGGAGCCGTAAAACGAATCAACAAAGGTTTGTTGCGTTTGCTGGAACGGGACGGACTAAAACATATCTCGGAAGCCGTCGGCATGGGCGTGAAACCGTGAGGGCTCGGGCAGTGAGCCGGCAAAACTTGACCGCCAGCCGCCGGAAATATTTTTAGATGCGCGGCCGTCGTGATCGTGTTCGTGCAACGTCACGTGATGCGAGCGCGAATCGCGCCCACGCAGAGACTAGGCAAGCTCGTGGATCCGCTCGAAGTCTTCGCGCGCGGTCAAGCGCAAAAATGAGATTTCCTCCTGCCATTCAACCAGAGCCGTTTTCTTTCGGTGTCGCTCGAGGAGCGAGCTCGCTCCAGGGTCGCCTCCGAGCTGCAATAGTTCAGGAAACAACCGGCGGCGGAACAAGAGCGGATGGCGTGTTTCACCGTTGAACCTGGGCGCCACGATCCAGGCCGAAGTGGCAGCGAATTTGGCGATCAGCGAGTCGATCAGCGCCGTTGAAATCAACGGCTGGTCACCGTGAAGAATCATCAGCCCATCGCTCTCGGGATTGCTCGCCCATAGACCGGCGATCACGGACGTGCTCTGATCGCGGTCGGCGGCGTAGTTCATCAGCCAGAACAAACGTTCGTCGACCAGGGAAATCTGCCGTTGCACCGATTTTAAATCGCTTGTCACGCAGATGATTTCGTCGAGATCGGCGGCGAGGGCGCTTTCTATGACCCATTGCAGCAGGGGTTTGCCTCTAAGCGGCAAGAACAGTTTGGACTCGCCCCCAGGCTGGGTTTGCGCGGCGGCCAATACGACGGCGGAAATCATGGCGGTTTCTAGGTGCGTTACGGTTAATGAATTGTTGATCGACCGTTTATTTTCTGACGAAGCGGAAACGATGGTTGATCCCGCGCTGCCATTCGCGCGGAATTCCTTTCACGCCGCCGCCAGTCGCGGTGAGGCTCACTGTCTATGTCTCTCCCTGCTAACGCGTTGGCGAAGGAGTTGCAAGTAAAAATTTGGAAAAAGAGAGATTTTTATTTAACCCGACACATTGGCGGGAGCCGTCGCTTGAAAGCCGGGGAGCTTTTGGCTACCGTCCGAAGCATGCCGAAAACCTTCAGCATCGAAGTTGCCAAGGATTATTTCAATTTTGCCTCAGCCCATTTTCTCATATTTGCCAACGGCCAACGCGAACCGCTGCACGGCCATAACTACCAGGTGTCCGTGAGGATCGAGGGTGAGCCCGATTCTGCCGGAGTGGTGCTTGATTTTATTACCTTCAAACCCATGGTCAAGCAGGTGTGCGACGCTCTGGATCATCGCACACTGATTCAAGCCGAGAGCCCGCTGCTCAAGGTGCGCCGGCGCGCCAGGGAAATTGAAGTTCGCTATCGGCAACAGCGCATCCTGCTGCCGCGGAGCGATGTGATCCTGCTGCCGCTGAAGAACACCAGCACCGAGCTTCTCGCCGAACATGTGGCCGACAAGATCCGCCGGGAAGTCCGGCGAAGATTCCCGCGCACGCAGATCCGCTACATCGAAGTAGGCGTCGAAGAGGCGCGTGGGCAGCGGGGATTATTTCGCGGCGAGTTTTAGGCGCCTGCGGCGCCGGTTCTTCAAAGTGCGCGCCTGGCGCCGGTTCAACGTTCAAAAGTTCAAGGTGCAAAGGTTCAACGGTCGGAGCGACGTTGAGCTATGCTGGCGCTGGCTTCTCCCAACCTTGAACGGCGGCGTCGGAGAGCCTATATCCGTGGCCTCTCAGCCGCGCGATGGATCCGAGTTATCGAGGGTCCAGCGCGCGATCTCATCGTGCCGCGCGAACCAGACATCGGGAAAGCCTTTCATGTAGCGCAAAAGCTCGTGCAGCATTGCCGCCATCAGCGGCCGGCCTCCGAAATGGCAGTGAACGGTGAGATTGATCAGCGACGGTGCTTCGTGTCTGTAGAGATAGTCGAAGGTGTCTTTGTAAACGTTATAGAAATCGCGCGGGCTCGAGCGTAGCGTGCGGTTGTCGGTGAAATCGCTGTGGGCGATGGCGACGAGTTTGCCCATGGCGGTTTCAAAGATGTAGGGTAGATCGGTGTCGTTATAGTCGCCATGCCAGAGAAAACCCGCTTCGGCGAGAAATTCGGCCGTATGCGCGGTGGGCGCGGCGACGGGACTGAACCAACCGACCGGCCGGACGCCGGCGGCCTTCTCGATGATTGCTCTGCACTTTAGGATGACCTCTTTTTCTTCCGCCGGCGTGAGATAGGGCAAAATCGTATCTTGGGTGTAGGAATGGCCGGCGATCTCGTGGCCGCGCTCGTGTAATTCTTTAACCGCTTCGGGAAAGACCTCCGCGCCCCTGGCGTTGAGACAGACCGTGGCCTTGACATCGACGTCGTCGAAAATACGCATGAAGCGCCAGATGCCGGTTCTGCCGCCGTACCGCGACCAGGAAATGCCCAGCAGGTCCGGGATGCCCGGCTTGAGCGACGTGGTCATGGGCGAGTAGGGCGGTGCCTTTCCCTCGGACCAGACCTCGAACATCACGGTCACCATCACGGCGAGTTTTTTCCGATCAGGCCAGCGGGAGATTGTC
>CAZILB010000163.1:5267-8286 GCA_964539925.1 uncultured Syntrophobacter sp.
ACGTCGGCCCCGGCGGCGTTTTCACGCATCTGCTGCGCGTTGCGCGCGCCCGGGATGACGACGCTCACCGCGGGGTGCGCGATACAAAAGGCGATGGCCGCCTGGACCATGGTTTTCACCGAGCCGTGAACCAAAAAGCGCAGCTGCTCCGCTTTGGCGAGTTCCTTGGCAAACGCTTCACCCTTGAAACTCCGCGCTCGAACGTCCTCGCCTTGAAAGCGCGCTTCGTCGGCCGGGGTGAGCTTGCCGGTCAGAATGCCGCGCTTGAGCGGCACCCGCGCGATGATGCCGGCGTTGGCTTTTTCAGCGAGCGGAAATATTTTCTCCGCCGGCTCCTGGGTTAGAAGGTTGTATTCCACCTGAATAGTTTCGGCCCGGCCGTCCTGAACCGCGGCGATCCCTTCTTCCATGGTATTGATCGAAACCCCGTAGTGGCGGATTTTGCCGTCCTGCCTGGCGCGCTCGAGCACCTCCCAGACCGCGCCTTTTTCGATGACGTCGACGGTGGGATTATGCAGCTGATAGAGATCGATGTAGTCGGTCTGCAAGCGCTTGAGGCTCTCGTCCATGACGCCGCTGATGTAGTCCGGCTCGAAAATGCGCTTGCCGCGATTGGGCCCGACCATAACGTTGCCGCCCTTGGTCGCGATGATAACCTTGTCGCGTTTGCCTTTGAGCGCATGGCCCAAAAGTGTCTCCGAATAACCCGAGCCATAGGCGTCCGAGGTATCGATGAAATTCACGCCCAAGTCGAGCGCGGTTTCAATCGCGCCGAGAGATTCCGTATCGCTCATTGGTCCGAAGTGTCCTGCGTGGACCATGGTGCCGAGCCCGACCGCGCTCACGCGCAGGCCGGTTTTTCCCAGGGTTCGGTATTTCATGGGCGCTACCATAGGATAGCTCGGCGGCGGTCGCAAGCCGTCGGGGATACCATCGATACCCCTCGCGGGAACTTTTTCATGGTCCGAATCGTTGGCTTTATGCGAGGCGTACGATTGGACACCGTCTTTCCTCTTCTATACAATGCCGCCGCGGTGAGCCGGGATAAAGTCCGAAACCTGGAGCGGGAGCGGTTGGCGTCGGAGATGATGGCCCACCTCGACCATTTATATCGGGTTGCGTTGTACCTGGCGAAAAATGAACCGGACGCCCACGATTGCGTGCAGGAGACCTACGCCCGGGCATTAAACGCCCACGGCCAGTTTTCCGCAGGAACCAACCTCAAAGCCTGGTTGACGCGCATTCTCTATAACTATTTCTTTGATTCTTCGGCGCGCAACAAGCGAACCGTTTCTGCCGATGATCTGACCGGGTATGCGCCCCAGGCAGGAAGTTACTGGGAAGAGTCTTTGACGGCGGAGGCCGGCCCGGAGGGGCAGCTGTTGGAGCGGGAGCTGAGCGCGAAAATCGACGAAGCGCTGAAGAAAATCCCCGCGGAGTTCCGTGCGCCGATCGTGCTCGTGGATATGGGCGAGTTTTCCTATCAAGAGGTCGCCGAAATCCTCGATTGTCCGATCGGCACCGTCCGTTCACGGCTCTCCCGCGGGCGCAAGCTCCTGCAGAATCTGCTCGGGAGTTATTTGACTTAGAGCGATATTTAAAACGATGCGTTGCGACGAAGCTCAAGAATGGATTAGCGCGTGGGTGGACGGAGAGCTGTCGGCCGAAGAGCGGGCAGCCATCCAAAGCCATTTGGCCGGCTGTGCGGACTGCCGCCAGCAATTGGCGCGGGAAACGGCGCTCAAAAATGATCTGCAGCGGACCGGCGCCGCGGTCAGAATCCCTTCGAGTTTGCGGGCCAAGATCGAAGGTCAAATCAAAACTCCAGGCTCGACCGGGGCGGTATCCAGGGCGAGCTTTAGCCGTGGCGGTTTTGGTTTGCCGCGCCTGCGGTTAGTCGGCGCCTTTGCGATCGCGATCCTGGCCATCGTTTCATTGCTTTATCAGTGGCGGTCCCAGGCTGAAATCGGCGTGGCGGCCGTGGCGACTCACGAACGCGTCATCGCCGGCAAGGAGGGGTTTGTCCGGAGCAAGGATGCCGTGGAGCTGAGAAAAGAGTTGGCTCTTGCCGTCGACAATCGGTTCGCGCCGGTGGCTCTGGATCTATCGATGGCCAAGCTTTATCCGGTCGCCGGCTTCGTCAAAAGAATCGCCGGCCGTGACGTCCTGGTGACCGTCTATGAGGGCGACGGGCCGACGATCACTTGCTATACCTTTCTCGGCACGGAGAGCG
Organism: uncultured Syntrophobacter sp.; assembly: GCA_964539925.1. Classification (GTDB taxonomy): domain Bacteria; phylum Desulfobacterota; class Binatia; order UBA9968; family UBA9968; genus DP-20. The sequence continues at coordinate 7,501 of CAZILB010000163.1, forward strand.
ACGCGCCGAAGGGGGCGGAATTATTGCGCGACGAAGAGGCGCGAGTCAGCTTTTTCATCTTTTCTCAAGGCGCGACGAGCGCGGTGATGCACCAGGTCGGGGAGGTAATCTGCATCCTTATCGCAGAAATGGCTCCCCAAGAGCTTCTCGATCTGCTTCGCGGCAAGGCGCATCGTGCTTGACCGGCGTATGGCTCAACGTTGACAAGCCGGCGCCAAACCCATACATATTAACTGCAACTCGACTTTGTTCTGAGCGGGCGTAATTCAGTGGTAGAATGCCAGCTTCCCAAGCTGGACGTCGCCGGTTCGACCCCGGTCGCCCGCTCCAAATTTCCGCCGGGTGCTTAAAACAAATGGACGGCGCCGGCGCCTGTCAAAGCAGCCGGTCGAGCAAGGGCAGCGCCGGACTGACGCGAATACCCTCGGGAGTCAGGTAGTCTTTGGTGCCGATGGCCGACACCTGCCACGCTTCGGTTTGGGGAAAGCGGGCTTTCAAGTATCGAACGCCGCGATCGACGCTAGTGTCGCCCCATTTACATTCGACGATCATCAGAGGCTTTCGACCCTCGACGACGACAAAGTCCGCCTCTCGGCCGTCGGTGTCGCGGAAGTAACGCAGCTCCACGTCCCGGCCGCGCGCGTCCTGCTCGAAATGCGCCCATTTCAACAGGTGCGAAGCGACGAGGTTTTCGAAGCGGGCTGCATCCGAGGGCACGAGGGACCAATCGAAATGGTAATGTTTCTGCTCCTTTTTTACCGCGCGAATGCGCGGCGCGCCGAAAGG
>CAZILB010000164.1:0-5928 GCA_964539925.1 uncultured Syntrophobacter sp.
TGTCAATAGCCGTGGATGTCGGCGCCGAGTGCTTGATCACGGACAACGGGATCGCCGCGCTACATTTCAGCCAGCGAGGCAAGAGGAAAGACTGGCCCTACGAAGGTCACGAAGAGCACGAAGTTAAAAGATTGAGAAGTTTGTGTTTCTCAACCCTTCGTGTCCTTCGTAACGCGTCCCGCGTAAATTGTCCGGCGCCCGTAGCTATCAGAAACAGGGGAATTTCTCGCGCCAAGCACGCAAAGCACGCAAAGGCCGCCAATCCCAGGCCCCAGGAAAGTTAATCTCTTAACTTGGCGGCCTTTGCGAGCTTTGCGCGAAATATTCCGGTGTTTGGTTGCGGCGCTGCCGCGCTGGGATCTTCGTGGTAGTGTATCTCACGATGCGGTGATGGGTGATGAGTTTCGACGCTAAAGCGATCTTCGCCAATCTGGCCGAGCAGGAGAGGATCAAAGGCCATCACTCGCCGGAAGGGCGGGCAATTCGGACGCTCAGCCGCGCGCTTCATGGATGGTCATCGGGCGATCTGTCGGCCGGCGATGCTGTGGTGCTTTGTGATCAGGCCATGGAGGATTGGTTGAAAGCGAGGTTGAAAGTGCCGCCGTGGTCGTCCAGGGGGCCGGTCGGCCTCTTGGCGGGAGCGCAAGAGGCGAATCTCTTGACGCGGGCGGATGCGCTGCGGCTTCAGCGCCTGCGCCGCCTGCGTGTGGACTCGACGCCCGGGGAGATGGCCGCTGCGGACGCGGAAGAGGCGCTCACGTTGTGCATTGAAATCGTCGAGAAGCATTGGTGAAGACAACTTCGCAGATCAACTGGCTGCTTCTTGCCAATGCGGCCCTGGGCAATTTTCTCGCCGGCACCACGAGCCGGATCTTTGCCGTTTCCCTGCCGACCATGGCAAGCAGTTTGGAAACCACCATCGTCGGTATTGCCTGGGCCGTGATCGCCTATCAAATATCGCAGATCAGCCTGTCGCTGATCTTTGGCCGCATCGGCGATATTTACGGGCGCCACACCCTGTTCGGTCTCGGTCTCGCGGTCTCTTCGGTGGCTTCTCTGCTTTGCGGTCTCTCGCAGAACGTCAGCCAGCTCATCCTGTTTCGCTTTTTCCAGGGAGTGGGCGCCTCGATGACTCAGTCTCAGGGACGCGCCCTCGCCATGGAGTCGGTGCCGGAGGAGTCCTCGGGCAGAGCGCAAGGATACATGACCACGGCGTTTCATTCCGGCGTGCTGGTCGGGCCGAGCCTTGGCGGCTTGATCATCGATTATATCCACTGGCGCGCGGTCTTCTTTTTTCTCGTTCCAATTGCCCTCGCCGGCATCGCGTTGACGCTCGTCAACCGGATGAAAGGCAACGCGCCGAAACGGCCGCCGGCGGGTGAAGGAAGCCCGACCGTCGATTACAGCGGCGCGCTGCTGCTGGTCGCCGCCACGGCGGCACTGATCGCGGTCATCGATCACCGCGTCATGGAATCGATGGCCGCCGCTTTGCGCGTGATTCTTGTCGCCGGCTTCGTGCTTCTATTCCTCGGTTTTCTCTGGCGCGAGCGCTCGACGCCGAGTCCGATCCTTGATCTGTCCCTGTTTCGCATTCGCATGTTTTCGCTCAGCAGCACGGCGCTATTGCTCGTCGGCGTGGCCCAGGTGATGATCGGATTCGTCTTGCCTTTCTACCTTCAAGAGGTTCTTCATCTCACGCCGTCGTTCATGGGCCTGTTATTCATCAGCGCCCCGGTATTCACCGTGGTTCTCTCGCCGCTGGTGGGCTGGGCGGTGGATAAAGTCGGTCCGCGCTGGCCGGCCACGGCGGGGATTCTTTTCTTGGTCGCCGCGGGATTTGTCGGCTCCTTCCTGCGCGCCGATTCGCATTGGACGGCGGCGGTCGGAGTTCTGGCGCTGTGGGGACTGGCCACCGCGCTATTCTTTACTTCAAATCACACTGCGATGATCAGCTCCGTGCCGCCGCAGCACCGGGGCGTCGCCACCGGCGCGATCTACGTCATGTTCGGACTTGGCACCACTCTTGGAGTATCCCTGGCAACGCTGATACTTACCGCCGCTTTTCGCTACTACAGCGGCGATCCCGCGGCGACGCCGGCACCGGCGAATCCGCAAGTGTTCGTACAGGCGATGAACTTTAGTTTTTTGATGGGCGGCTGTATGGCACTGGCGGCGGCGATCGGTTCAGCGCTCCGTGGTAAAGGCGCGGCAAATTTTTCCTGAAACCGGGTTGAACCAAGAGTCTGGTTTTGTATCCTTTTTTAAGAGGAGGAAGGCTATGACTTTGCGCAATTTCTACGTGGCGACGGCGTTTGCGCTATTGCCGCTGTTAATCGGCTGTTCAAGGGATCAAGCGCCGTCAACGACGGCCAAGGAAGACGCTGCGCCGAAAGCGGAGCGGCCGGCTGCAGGCGCCCCGGCTGCGGCAGAAAGTTCCGGGAGCATCGCGGGAAAAATCGTCTTCAAAGGAAAACACACGCCGGGCAAGCTCCCCGTCGGCAGAGACCGAGAGGTGTGCGGCGACTCCAAATTGGATCCTTCGCTAATCGTAACCGGCGACGGCGGCGTCAGCAACGCCGTGATTCAAATCTCCGGTCTGACTCAGGGGCGGGAGCCGGTCAAAGAAGCGGAGCTCGATCAGGTCAAGTGCGAATATGTCCCCCATGTTCTCGTCGTCTCGAGCGGCGCGACAGTGAAAATAAAAAACAGCGACGGCATCCTGCACAACGTCCATACCGTAAGCAAGGAAAATCCCCCTTTCAACAAGGCGCAGCCGAAGTTCGTGAAAGAGTTTAGCGAGACTTTTGCCAAGCCGGAGGTCATCGCCGTGCGCTGCGACGTGCACGCCTGGATGAGCGGGTGGATCGTGGTCACGGACAACGTCTTTTTCGATGTTACCAAGGAAGACGGATCGTTCAATCTTACGGGCGTCCCCGCGGGAAAATACACGCTGGAAGTGTGGCATGAAAAGCTCGGCAGAGCGACTCAGGAAGTGGAAGTCAAAGCCGGCGAAACCGTCAACGTAAACTACGAAATGGGTTTGCAAACCTAGCGTTCGCGGCGGCGAATCTCCTTTTGCGTGGTGGTGCCGCAACCGAAGGAAGAGAAGCGTTCACCGCAGACGCTGAGGGCGCAGAGGGTCACGCAGCAGGCAGTAAGCGGCGAGCGGTGAGCGGCAAAATCTCGGAAGTCGTTTTCGGTCCGAACGGTTAACCGCTTACTGCTCACCGCTTACCGGCTTTTCTCAGCGTCCTCCGCGCCTCCGCGGTGAGTCCTGTTCTAGCCCTGCAGAGCGGGATTAACCGCTGAGCATTTCCGCAAGCCGTGAAACCTTTCGCAACACGGCAGAGGCTTCTTCGAACGAACTTCCGAGTCCGCGCAGCGGCGTGCTTGCGACGTTAGACTTTCGACGCCGCTCGGGTTATGGCTCTCTCTTGATCCGATGGCTCAAGAGACGACACCCCCGCTCGGCCTTCTGAGACGCTACGGTCCGGTCGCGCTGGCTTTTCTGCACATCGGCGTCGGCCGCGGGCTGCACGGAACTTTCGGTGTTTTCTTTGTCGCCATGCTCGACGCGTTTGGCTGGTCGCGGGCCGTGACTGCCGGGGCGATTTCCCTCGCGATTATCTTCGAAGGCGCCTGCCTGCCTTATGCCGGCGGTCTCATCGATCGCTTCGGCGGGCGCAGAACGCTCATGCTCGGCGGCGTGGTGCTGTTCATCGGTCTGGGCTTCGCCTCAACCATCTCATCCATCTGGCAATTCTATTTCTGGATCGGTATCGTCAGCGCCGCAGGCATCGCGCTGATCGGCATGGTGCCGCATGTCGCCATCATCACACGCGAGTTTCCCCAGCGGCGGGGTACCGCCCTTGGCATCGCCTGGGCTGGGGGCGGGGTCGGCATCGTCCTGCTGGTGCCCGTGACCCAGTTGATGATCGACAAGTGGGATTGGTCGATGGCGTATATCGGCCTGGCGGCGATCACCGCCTTGCTGGTCATTCCGCCTGTGCAGTTTTTTCTGCCGTCGTCGCGTGCAAACAAGCCTACAGAAGCCACCCCATCCGCGGCGACGGTGCAAAAGAACGCTCCGGCGCATGCCGATTGGACGGTCAAGCGCGCGCTCACGAATTCCGCCTTCTGGCTACTCTTTATCGCGCGCCTTTTGGCGAGCATGGGAAACCAGGTGATCGTCACACACCAGATCGCCCATGCCATCGACGTGGGTTACGCCAACGTTTTCGCCGCCTCCATTTTCGGACTCATGGGGGTGATCAGCATCGCCGGGCGCATTGGGTTCGGTTATCTCGCCGACGTGATGAATCGGCAGGCGGTATTTGCCTGGGTGCAGATCATTTCGGCGGTGGGGATCTTCGCTTTGCTGGCGATGCACGACGCCTCTACGCCGTGGCTGCTTTACCTCTACGCGGTTTGCTACGGGCTCGGGCAAGGTTCGCGTGCGCTGGTGCTGTCGGCGATCTCCGCCGATATTTTTCAAGGGAAGCACTTCGGCGCCATCTTCGGCTACTTCACCTTCAGCATCGGCATCGGCGGCGCCATCGGCGCCTGGCTCGGCGGGTTTCTTTTCGATGTCACCGGAAGCTATGCTATCCCGTTTTGGTTCTCGCTTGCATGTTTGATTGTTTCCGTGTTTATCGTTTGGGCGAGCGCCCGCGCGGTCAAAGCGCAAACTATGACGGAAAGGCGCTGACCCAACATATTCGAATGTTTCGGTCGCGTCGAATGTTTTGGAATCGGAGCCGGAATATCTCCCGCAGAGCCTGTCCTGAGCGGCGCCGAAGGGGCGCAAAGACGCGAACAACGTAAAATTCGAAGCACGAAATTCGAAGCTCGAAACAATATCAAATGGTAAAAGCCCCAAGGTCCCAAACAAACTCTCTTTGGATTCGAGTTTTGAACGCAATCTGTCGATCATTTCAGGCGGAAGGATCCAATCGATGATTCAACTCTACACGTGGGGCACTCCCAACGGCAAAAAGGTTTCAATCATGCTGGAAGAGATCGGGCTGCCCTATGAAGTGTACCCGATCAATATCGGCCAGGGAGATCAGTTCACAGCGGAATACCTGGCGATCAATCCCAACAACAAAATACCCTCGATCATCGACGCCGACGGGCCGGGCGGCAAGCCGTTTACGCTATTCGAGTCCGGCGCCATCTTGATGTATCTGGCGGAAAAATCCGGCAAGCTCTGGCCGGCGGACATGCGCCAGCGCTATACGGTGATCCAGTGGCTGATGTTTCAGATGGGCGGGGTCGGCCCGATGTTCGGCCAGGCCAACTATTTTTTCCGACTGCAAGAGAAAGTGCCCTATGCCATCGAGCGTTATTACAAGGAAGCCTTGCGGCTCTATGGCGTGCTGGAGAAAAGGCTTGACGAACGGGAATACCTGGCCGGCGATTATTCGATCGCGGACATCGCGACGTACCCATGGGTGTGGCGCCATGAGATGCATCAGGTGAAACTCGAGGACTTTTCCAGTGTCAAACGCTGGTACGATGCCATTTCAGCGAGACCCGCAGTGCAGCGCGGAATGGAAGTGCCGAAAAGATAGAAAAGACGTGTTCGTGGTTCGTAATCGTGGATCTAGTCGACCATGCTTCACGATTGCCGCAGCACAGGTTTATCCGGCGCGGCAACCGGCCGCAAACAAGATTCAAAGTCCCTCGCGCAAAGCTCGCAAAGGATGCCAAGTGAATTCTCCCCGTCCTTAATCCTCGCGTCGCGGGGGAGGATTCCTCTCTTACAACTCCCCCACGTTGTGGGGGAGAAAGCGAGGAGGACGGTTTGAACGGAGCGCAGCGGTTGAACGGCTTGAACGTTTTGAACCTTCGGTAAAACGAGAAAGGAGTTGGATCATGGCCAAAGCGCAGAAGATGGAAAAACCCCGGGCCGAGTGGGGCTCGGAC
>CAZILB010000164.1:6028-8187 GCA_964539925.1 uncultured Syntrophobacter sp.
CATGGCCAAAGCGCAGAAGATGGAAAAACCCCGGGCCGAGTGGGGCTCGGACGTCGTCGTCGATCTTTTGAAAGCCTTCAATTTCGAATATGTCTCGCTCAATCCCGGCGCGACTTTTCGCGGCCTGCACGATTCGCTGGTCAACTACGGCGGCAACCATGCGCCGGAGATCATTCTCTGCAATCATGAAGAGGTCTGCGTCGCGCTGGCGCATGGCTACGCGCGCGCCAAGGGGAGGCCGATGGCCGCGGCGGTGCACAACATCGTTGGTCTGCAGCACGCCTCGATGGCGATTTACAACGCCTGGGCGGATCGCCTGCCGGTGATCGTGCTCGGCGGCACCGGTCCCATGGACACGGCCAACCGCCGGCCGTGGATCGACTGGGTGCACACCGCGCTGGTGCAGGGCAACCTGGTGCGCGACTTCGTCAAGTGGGACGACCAGCCGGGCAGCGTCGAGGCGGTGCCGGAGTCGTTCATTCGCGCGTACCGTCTGGCCACCACCGAACCCATGGGGCCGGTTTATATTTGCTACGACGGCGACGTGCAGGAAAAACAGCTCGACGGCGAGGTCAGTTTCCCGTCTCTCGACCGCTATCCCGCGCCGCTGCCGCTGCAGGCGCCGGAGGAAGGATTCGAGAAGACGATTCGCTGGTTGCTGGACGCCAAGAAGCCGGTGATCCTGGCGGATTGGGTGGGGAGGAAAGAAGCGGGCTTCAAAGCTCTCGGTGAACTGGCCGAACTGCTCGGCGCGCCGGTGCTCGATCAATTCGGCCGCTTCAATTTTCCGGTGGAGCATCCGCTGAATCTAACCGGACAGGCCGACAAGGTGGTGCCGCAGGCAGATCTCATTTTGGCCCTGGACGTACCCGATCTCGAGGGCGCGACGGTGCGCCGTGTCCAGGAGCGGGGCAATCGCCGAGCGGCGCCGCTGATGGCGGCCAATACCAAGATCATCAACGTCGCCCTGGACGATCTGCTGGTGCGCGCCTGGGCCACGGACTTTAACAAACTCCGCGAAGCCGATCTCATGATTTTGGCAGATACTTCGGTGTTCCTCCCTGAACTGGTGCGCCGACTGAAGAGCGAAAAAAAGCTCGCCGACCAGAAATCCGCCATCGACGCGCGGCGCGCCGACTGGGCCAAAATCTACGAAGATAAAAAGGCCGCCCTGGAAAAAGAAAGGCAGATAAAATGGGACGAGAAGCCGGTGGCCATGACGCGCGTCTACGCCGAGCTGGCGGAGGTGCTGAAAGGCGAAGACTGGGTACTGACCAACGGCACGTCCGGGGGCAAGGAGAATTTCTATCTGCCGGCGGCTAAGTTCAATCAGATCCTCGGCAAGTACAAAGGCGGCGGCCTGGGCTATGGCCTGCCGGCCTCGCTAGGGGCGGCCCTGGCGCACAAGGGCTCGGGAAAACTTTGTGTCGACATCCAGCCCGACGGCGACCTGTTATTTACCGTAAGCGCGCTCTGGACCGCCGTGCATCATCAGATTCCGCTGCTCATTATTGTGTGCAGCAACCGGTCTTATTTCAACGACGAGGAACATCAGGAACGGATCGCGATCGTCCGCAATCGCCCGGTGGAGAACAAGACCATCGGCATCCGCATCGAGGATCCCAACGTCGACTTCGGCGCCATGGCGCGCACCTACGGCTGTTGGGGCGCCGGTCCGATCACCGAGCCCAAGGACTTGATCAAGACGCTGCGCGAGGCGGTGAAGGTGGTCAAAGACGGCAAGCCCGCGCTGGTCGACGTGGTCTGCCAGATGCGGTGAGATTTTTTTGATTCTGCCGTGGTGAAAAGGGGCCTGGCGGAGCTATCCGACCGGCGCCTTTGCCATTTCAGCGGAGGCGCGAAATTGTTCGTCGTCCCTTCGCAGCCCACCATCGATCACGAAAGGGCCGAAGGGCAGCAGCGCGGCAATAAGAATCGTCACCGTGCGCCATCCATTCCATTGCGCATCGAGCCGCGCCTGCAAGAGCGCCATGCAGAACGTGATGAACAGCAGCCCGTGGATCCAGCCGACGACGGTGACGGCTTTGGGCATGCCGGCGAAATATTTGAGCGGCATGGCGATGCCCAGCAAAAGGAGAAAAGAAATGCCTTCTACGATGCCGATGGCGCGAAGCCGGCCGATGGAGGTCTTGAGCATG
>CAZILB010000165.1:0-3879 GCA_964539925.1 uncultured Syntrophobacter sp.
GGAACTTGCAAATGGCATCAAGGGGACACTGGTCCGGTGCGCTGGGCTTCATCCTGGCCGCCGTGGGATCCGCCGTCGGCCTCGGCAACGTCTGGCGCTTTCCGTACATCGCCGGGCAGTACGGCGGCGCCGCCTTCATTCTGCTTTACATTGGCTGCATCCTCGCCATCGGTATTCCGCTCTTGCTCGCCGAATTCCTCATCGGCAGAAAAACTCAACGTAACCCTGTGGGGGCGTTTCGAGCGCTCCGCCCGGGCTCGCCATGGGTTTTTTCCGGCTATCTCGGCGTCGCCAGCAGCTTCGTCATCCTCTCCTATTACGCCGTCGTCGGCGGCTGGGTGTTGCACTACGCCTATCTTTCGTTGCTCGACACCTTCGCCGGCCAATCGCCCGAGCAGATTGCCGCTCTATTCGGCGCCCTGAATGCCAACCGGTGGCTGCAAATTTTCTGGCTGATGATCCTGATGCTGGTCACCATCAGCATTGTTTCCAAAGGCGTATCGAAAGGCATCGAAACCGGCAATAAAATCATGATGCCGCTGCTCTTTGCGCTGCTCCTGGTGCTGCTTTTCTACGCGCTGCAAACGGACGGCGCGGCCGCCGGGCTGGCGTTTTTGCTGCGGCCGGAATGGCACGAGTTGGGTCCCACCGCGGTTCTTGAAGCGCTCGGCCAGGCTCTTTTCTCGCTGAGCCTGGGTATGGGTGCGATGATTACCTACGGCAGCTATCTTTCGCGTCACAACAATCTCGTGCGCTGCTCGTTCTTGATCGCTTTCGGCGATACCCTGGTGGCGATCCTCGCCGGATTGGTGGTCTTTCCGCTGGTCTTCACCTTTGCCCTGGAGCCATCGGCGGGGCCGGGATTGATTTTTCAAACACTTCCCATCGCCTTTTCTCAATTGCCGGGCGGATACTGGGTCGCGCTGGCCTTTTTCGTTCTCTTGAGCTTTGCTGCGCTGACATCGGCGATTTCGCTGCTCGAAGTCGCGTGCGCCTATTTTATCGACGAGCAATATTGGTCGCGCCGCAATGCAAGCTGGACCCTGGGAATTTTTATTTTCTTAATGGGCATCCCTTCCGCTGTCGGCGGGGAGTTTCTGGGTTTCATGGACGGCCTTGCGACCAACTATATGCTGCCGCTCGGAGCGCTCTTGATCGCGGTTTTTACCGGCTGGGCACTGAAGCATGCCGAGAGAAGAGACGAATTTACCTCAGGCGAAGTCTCGCCTTCCCGATTCACCGGCTGGTTATTTCTTATCCGCTTTGTGACCCCGGTGGCCGTCATCCTGATCTTTCTCCATCAGTTGAGATTGTTCTGATTGAATAAACTTCCAAGGAGGCCGGCCATGTGGAACGGAGGCGAAGCGGAAAATTCTTTGGGACAATGCGGTCAAACTTTTCGGCCCGCGAATCCTGGATTGATGCCGGCGTCCGCGAGCCAAGCAGCGCGGATCGATTTCTTTCGTTGAAGCCGGCGCCGCGCGACCATGAGGCTAAACTGCTGTGCCTGATAGCGATCCCGGAAATTTTCCCGGCCGGCGACAGGGAGCCTGCAAACTCGCTTGACAGGCCTGCTATCGTCTGCTAGCGGTCGCGAGAAAAGGCGTCAAGCCATTGACTCGCTAAGACCCGGACACGCATGACGGTTTGAGCCATGAAAACCCTCTGAACGTATTGAGCGGCCGCAATGAATGGAAGGAGCATCTCCCATGCAAAATCCTGAACCGAAGGGCGCAGTGCATTGGATCGATCACTATGTGGTTGGAACCAACGACATGGGCGCTTGGGTCGACTGGGCGGTCAACGCCACGGGCATCACCCGCCGGCCGATCATCGGGCTCACTACGGCGGCGAGAAAAAGAAACATCAAGATCACCAGCTTTCTCTGGTGGGAGGGCGGCTCCTGCCGCATCGGCGCGTTTCTCCAGCCGGAAATTTTCCCGCCGGCGAAACCTCTGGGCGAAGACCTGCCGCGCTGCGGTTTTTACATTCGGCCCGAGGACGTCGACACGCACCTCAGGCGACTTGACCGGCATAAAATCCTGCACAGCGATGCGATTCGCACGGCCGCCGACGGCGAAGAAGGCAGCGTGATTTATTTCGCCGATCCCGACGGCAATCAATACGAGTTTTGGGCTCCGATAAATATGCCCGAGGGCGCCATGGAGATCGCCACCGAGGAAAATGTCGGTCGCATAAGCCACGCCGTGTTCGGCGCCCGCGAGCTTGCCCGAACCGCCGCGTTCTTTGAGAAATATTGCGGTATCGAGACCGAGCAGAACGCCAAGACCGCAGAGGGCACGCTGGTGCTCAGACTACGCGCGGGCAGCCGCCTGGTCTACAAACTAGTTGACAGGGTCGACGAGCGCGTCTCCGGTCATGGAACCTGGTGGGATATGCATACCGCGCTGACGGTTCGGCACGAAGAGTTCTTGCCCAGCTACCGGCGCATGTGGGACGGCATTCCTGAAGAACAAGGTTATAAGGGGGATTTGAACCTTTCCCTGGCAGAACAAGAGGCCCTGCCCGCGCGCACTGGATTACATCGCAGCCCGGTCGGTCTCAGGTGGAAGGAGATCTGCGAGCGCGGCGATGAATTTTACGACTGGGATTGTCATTCCTTTCACTTCATCGGCGGCAAACCGCTCAAAGCCGACGGCTCCATGGCGCTCTACGATGCGGTGCTGCAGGAAGAATATCTCCTCGATCTCGCTGAGTCGTTGAAGAAAAGTAACGAACCCGACTTGATGAAGGGATTAGGCGCCGAAAACCCGTTCAAACTGCGCGAAGGCTGATACCCTCCGCCCAGATTAGCGCATCTTTCCGAAGGATCGTCGGCGCCGCCGGACTTAAAACCCGCCGGCGCAGCCCAAAATGGCGCAGCGCACACCGGCTTGATCGCGTTTGCCGCCGCCGTTCGCGACCGCGCCGCTGACTCTTACGGGCGGGGTATCGAACCGGATGTGAAGATTTCCCTATGGCGCGGAGCTTGCCTGAACCAGATACTCTTTTCTGACGTAGCCGACGGCGCCCGACTGGTGGGCCTTGACCCGCAGCCAGCTCCCTTCCGAGTCCAGAACACTGACCCGCGATCCCGGACCGATCTCCGCCTTGGCGGTGGCGGCGTAACGCGGCCAATCGCGCAACGGAACCGCGCGGCGCGTAACGTAACCCGAGCCGCTCGCTGCTCCTCCCCCCTTGCCGGTGTTGTTAACTTTCCGGTTAGCCGCGGGCGCGCGCTTTTGCGGCGTCGCTTCAACGATGCTCGATTCCGCCTTGCCGGACTCCCCCCGACCTTCGTCATTCGCCGAAGTCTCGCCTGCGGAAAGGGAAAGCCCGCCTTGCTCTTCAGAATGGCGCGGCTCGAAGGTGACCTCCCAACCAGCGGGCGCACCCGGCTGGGACAGCGTCCGTGCATGGCCCAGCAAATAGTAGCCGAGCGGCAGCGCCAGCAGCGAAGCCGCAGCCACGGGCAGCGCTGCTGCGGGAAATGTTTTTGCGTTCCCCCTCGTCAAAAAAATGCGCCATGACCGCTTTTGCCATGGTTTCGACGCAGGCCGAAACGGTACCAACTCTGTGTTGGACGCGGCGCTCGAGGCAGTGGCCGTCGGTTCCGCACCTTCGACCCTACTTCCGGCTGCCCCGCCGTCGGCTGAACCAGCGGCCACGAGTTTTCGACCGTCTGCAGCGCGTTCTTCATCGAGCAAGGTTTCAGCCTGTGTTTTCGCCGCCTCAGCTTCGGCCGCGCGCTGATCGAGGAGGCAAACCTGGCGGCGGAGCTCGTCCAATTCCACCCGGCTGCTGCGCAATTGATTTTGTTTCTCCCTGAGCTCAAGCTCGAGCAACCGGATTTGCTCATTCTTCTGCGCCTCCATCTCG
>CAZILB010000165.1:3979-8053 GCA_964539925.1 uncultured Syntrophobacter sp.
CCTGAGCTCAAGCTCGAGCAACCGGATTTGCTCATTCTTCTGCGCCTCCATCTCGACGATGGAAGATTCTATAATCTGCACCAGCCCGGTGTGTTCACGCAGGGTCTCTGCGACGCTGCGGTCGGTGAGTTGTCGTTCGGATAACCAATCGGCTCTTTCTTGAATCAGCGCGCCCACCCTCGCTCTGACGGCATCAAGTTCGGCATCGCGGGCTGCCAATAAGTCGTTTGTTTCGTCGAGCCGAATTTCCAAAGCGCGGACCCGCTCGGTTGCTTGAACCAGTTCCGCCGCCTTTGTTTCGAAGGTATCGGATTCGGCTTCACGAGCCGCCCAAAGATCTCTGGTTTCGCGGAGTTGGGTTTCGAGGTCGCGAACATCCGCCGCGAACCGATCCCGGACCTCGGCTAACTCCAACTCCTTGGCCTCGAGCTGCTCCGCTTGGCGCCTCACCTCTTCGCGCATGAGACCTGAGTCATGATCCTTGACCCGGCTCAATTCGGCGAGCTGCGCGGTGAGTTCGGTTACTTGAGATCCGAGAGCTCGAATTTGGCTATCCCGACTGAGCAGGAGTTCCTCTTTCTCACGCAATTGCAGACCGAGAAACCGAAGGGTTTCTTCGGTCGCCGACAACTCCGGCTCGTTCTTTTGCGGCGCCCTGGCCGTCTCAGGCCATCGGTGCTCCAGCTCCTCTATATTTGCATCCTCAAACCGCTCGAGCGGTGGACCGTCGCGCTCGGCGGAAAAGCGACCACGGCGACCTTTTTCTGCCGCTGATTGGCGCGCGCAAGCGAGGATTTTTTCAACGAGTTCTTTCTCGAAATCGCTGAGGTCGGGCAAACCTTCAAGCTGGTCGATCTCGTTTTGGTATGCGGCCGCCCCATTGAGCGTCACGTTAATCAGGAACAAGCGCAACCGGCCCTCCCGATCGAACGGCGCGTCATCGAGAAAAGTCAGGAGAACCCGTGCGTCCTCGTAATTACCCGCGTCGAGAAAAAGCTCGATTTCGGAGAGCATTTTTTGGGAGCGCGAAATCTTGGCCATAGCGCATCGCCCGAAATGAAATCGCACCGCCACCAGACGACCTCGCCCCCATCACGTTCGTCGGTGCCGTTGATTTATCGATATCGAAACAAAGGGCCCGCGTCAATAACGCCCAAGAGGCGGCGTATCTGCCCCCCCTACCCCCGCGCGGCGGGAGCTAGGATCATCCGTTAGCGCGAACCCGAACCCCATAACAGCCACTAGACAGCAAGCATGGGGCCGCCCGCTGCCGGCGTGACATTTTTTCCTCACAAATGCTTCGAATGACTCAAGAATGAAAGGTTTTGTGCCCTGCCGCTCGAAGCAGCAGAGAGCCGCCAGGCTGATTTCGTAGGTGAATTTCCTAAAAACCGGGGAGAAATCCCTGACAATAAAAATCCGCTCGAGTGACCGACGTTGCGCGCGCCAGGATATCGCTTGGGCCGACCGGGCGATCCGCCGCCGATCTGACCAGGACCCGAAATGATCTCTCAGCGCGGATAACGGAAGCGCGGCCTCGAAGCTTTCTTTCGGCAATCTTTATTCCCGATGCACTAACTTGGTTCCCTTGCCGAAGCCCTCAGGATGCCGCGCGCAATGAGCGTGCCCTCTATCTTGACGCGGTAGAGCTTCATCAGTTGCGCCGCCACCGCAGCGCCTTCGACAATGCCGAGAGCGTGAGCGATCGCCGGCAACGTGGCCATCCGTTCGGGCCGGCTTTGAGCGCGAATTTGAAACCCCTGCTCCCGCGGCGCGCCGATCTTGACCCTCGGCACCTGTTTCAACTCATGGTGGCGTGTGTAGATTTTCCTCGCCTGGCGCCAGGTGCCATCGGGCACGACAAGCTGAATCGGCCCCGGCTCCCGCTCCACCAGCGCCAGGTCCAATTCCACCGCATCGTCCGCGGGGTATAGTAAAAACGTCCGATACGCTGGGGTCAAAAGATCTGTTAAATCGAGCGGTTCACGCCGTTCGCCGCGGATGCGCATCTCGCTGTTGACCAGCGCTCTCAGCGCCAGCAGGCCGGTATTGCTGCTGCGGGTCAGTTCGCGGTGATGAATGACGAGACTAATCCGGGTGCGCAAATCCAGCCGGTGTATCGATGCGCACAAGCAACGAGCGGTCGACGCCGCGCATATCGGACATCGCTCCATCATATTTCGATGACGAGTCAAGAGTCGCTTGTCTTCTTCATCTTGAGCGAAGTCAGCAACGGAACAAAGCTGATGGCCAAGGCAAAAATATAAGTCACGTTCATCGACGCTACGAACACTTTCGTGTCTGCGGGATCGGGGGTGACTCCGGGAAGGCCGGAATAATATCGAAAGGCCAAGGTTAGAAAAATTCCGCACAGCGAGATGCCCAGCATATGGCCGAGACCGAAGATGCCGTTGATGATGCCGATTCCGGTACCCCAATGCTCTTTGGGAAGCGAGCCGATCATCACCGCCTGCGACGGCGTGTTGAAAAACGCCGACCCGACCCCGATGAGACCGAGCAAAACTGCCGACCAGATCCAGTGGGAGTCGGCGCGAAGGACCGCGCCGATCACAAACGCGGCCATCAGGATCGTTACACCCATGATCAAAAGAAAGCGGGCGCCAATGCGGTCGGTCAGAGCGCCGCTCACCGGCGAGAGCACCATGCTGAGAAGCGACGGCGCGAGGAAGATGATCCCGATAAACGTCGGCGAGAGCGCGAGCACATCCTGGAGATAAAACGGCACGATAAACGTCACCAGCCCCTGAGTGATGCAGCCTATGAGCAACCCGATCGCGCCATAGCTGAAGACCGGGATGGAAAACAACGAAAGGTCGATCATCGGGCTCGGGGTTTTCTTTTCATGAGCGAGAAAGCCCCAGATCATGGCGATGAATACCACGGCGAGCAGCGCGCTGCTGCCGCCGCCGATCATTGCGCCGATTTTTTGATCCATGAGCAGGGTGGCCAGGATCGTCAATGCCAGAAAAAGAAATGCGCCGCGATAATCGATCGAGGACGCTCGCCCGGCGGGCGCGGCCACCGCGCGCCCGGTCAGATAGCAAAGCCCCGCCCCCGCCAGGCTCGGCACGAGCAAGAGAAAGAAAATACCGCGCCAATGCACCAGATCGATAATCAGCCCGCCGATCGGCGGGCCGACAAAGAATCCAAACTGATGCGACATCGCCATCAGTCCCTGGGCCTTGCCTTCGGAACCCTTGGGCATCGCTTGAAACGCCAGGGTGCGGCCGGAGGACTGGATCATCGCACCGCCGACTCCCTGAACGAAGCGAAACAGAATCAACTGCAAAACATCCTGCGACAGACCGCAGAGAAGCGAGCCCAACGCCATCACGGCCAGGCCGTAACCGTAGGTCTTGTGGTGGCCGTAAATGTCTCCCAAGCGGCCGCAAATCACGCCCAGACCGATCCCCGCCATTTGATAGACGATGAGCGCCCAAGAAATGCCGAGCATGTCGGTGTCAAGAGCGGCGGCCAGCGTCGGCACGGAGATCATGAATATGCGCGTGGAGATACCCGCAATGGTGATGCCGATGACCGAGTTGATCAGCGTCAATCGGCGAATGCGCGCGCTCCTCTCAGCGTGGTCCTGCAAATTCAATGTTTCGAACCCCTGATTTCAATACGGCGACGTCCTTTCCGCCGCCTATAGCATTCGCGGTCATCGCCCCTCAACGGCAAGAACGCGAGCCAAATGGCTTGCGTCAACCGGACCGTTCCCCTGGCCGGCGAACGCCCTCCGGCAGAAGCGCCGCGATCAGAATGGTTGGGTTTTTGGACCTTCAGCCTTTTGTGTGGATAGCTTGACACTATCAACTTGATTTGGTCCACCACGAAGATCCCAGCGCGGCAGAGCCGCAACCAAACACCGGAATATTTCGCGCAAAGCTCGCAAAGATCGCCAAGTTGAGAGATTAACTTTGCCTGGGGCCTGGGATTGGGTGGCCTTTGCGTGCTTAGCGTGCTTGGCGCGAGAATTTCCCCTGTTTCTGATGGCTACGGGCGCCGGAACATTTGCGCAGGCCGCGCAAGTTATCAACCATAGTAGTACGA
>CAZILB010000166.1:0-6187 GCA_964539925.1 uncultured Syntrophobacter sp.
GACCGGCACCAGCCGCGGCATCGCCGCCGCGACTGCCGCGCGCCTGGCGCAAGGGGGCGCCGCCGTGGCGGTCAATTATTTCCAGAATAAGGAGGCCGCAGAGAAGGTTCTTGAGAAAATAGAAGACGCCGGCGCGCGCGGCATGATTCTTCAAGCGGACGTGACCGATAAAGCTCAGGTCGAAAAAATGGTCATGGCCACCGCGGCGGCGCTCGGTCCCATCGATGTTCTGGTGAATAACGCTTACTTCCCCTTCGAAGTGGGCCCGTTGCACGAGCTTTCCTGGGAGAATTTTTATCGCGCCATCGAGCATGAGCTGGGCGCTTTTTTTAATTGCGCGCGGGCGTGTCTGCCGGGGATGAAAGAGCGCAAGGCCGGCCGGATCATCGTCGTCAGCACGCGCCTGGCGCAGCAGCCGCTGCCAAGAATGGGCGCTTACGCCGCAGCCAAGTCGGCCCTTGAATCGATGGCGAACACGATGGCGATCGAACTCGGCCCCCTGGGTATCGCGGTCAATGTGGTAACGCCCGCCTTCACGCTCACCGACGCCTCGATGATCATGCCCGAGGCTTTTCGCGAACGGGTCAAAGAGACGCGGCCGCTAAAAAAACATTTGTATCCCGAGGATATTGCCGGCGCGATTGCCTTTTTGGCCAGCGATGAAGCGAGCATGCTCACCGGCAGCCATATTTTGATCACCGGCGGCAGCCATCTGCAGCTTTAGAATAGTTGAGAAATGGATAATCGAGAATTGATAATGCCGGAATTCTAGAACCGCTCATTAGCAAAACAATGCCGGCGTACGCTGTCCGAATCCAAAATTCTCCATTATCCATTTTCAATTATCGATTATTTCTCCATGCTTAATCTCGAAGAAATTGTCGTCAGATTGCAGGAGATCGTGGGTCCGAGGCGGGTTTCCACCAATCCCATCGACAAGATCAACTATCAGCACACGCTAGCCTACGGCGCTTACCGCGCCCTTCCCGATGTCATCGTGCGCATCGAGTCGGACGCAGCCGGCAATCACAGGGTCGGCGAGATTTTAAAATTTGCCAACGAGCATAAAATACCGATCGTCGCCAAGGGCGGGGTCGGTATGGGCATAAGCTCGCCTCTCAAAGGCGGTATCCTGCTCGACATGCTGGGCATGGACAAAATCCTGGAAGTCCATCCGACCCTGCAATACGTGATCGCCGAGGGCGGGGCGAGCGTTTACGCGATTCATCACGCGCTCGGGCAGCATGGACTGATGCTGCCCAACTTTGGCACCTATGGTCCCGCAGTGGTCATCGGCGCGATGATCAACAAGGGCGGCATCGGCTACGGCATGACCCGCTACGGCTGGATCGCCGATATGGTGCTCGGCCTGGAAGTCATCCTGGCCAACGGTGAGACGATTCGCCTTGGCGCTCTGGCCAATCAGGGCACAACTTTCGGACCGTTTCAAAAATGGATTCACCTGCCCGATCTGCTCGGCCTGTTCACGCTCGCAGCCGGCTCCATGGGCATCATCAGCAAAGTGTGTCTTCGAGCGATCGAAGCCAGGCGCGAGTGGCTGCACGATTACTGCTATGCCTTTCGCCGCGATCAACTGGCCAGCGTTCAAAGCGCGCTGATGGATCAGGTGCGCCGCGAAATGGTCTACGACATCCATTTTACCGACCGCTGGCAGTACCACTGGCCGATGGCCGAAGGTCTCTACGAGCAGAGTATGATTCCCGATGACGCCTGGTTTTTTCTTAAAACAGTGCTGCTGGCGCGCGACCCGGAGGAACTGGCGTTTAAAGAGAAGCGCATGCGGCGGATTTACGAGGAAGCCGGCGGCGTCGACGTGCCGGAGATCGCCGACAAGGCGATGGGCGCCAGGGCGCAAGAATTCGGCCTGCATGGCTGGCCCGACTGGCATATCATGGGGCCCGACGGCTGGTGCGGCACGGTGGTGCGCCATACCGGCATGTTTGCCGTGACGTCGAAAATGTACCCGTTGGCCTTTCTCAAGGAGATGTACGATCTCGACGAGGCGGCCAAGCGCGAGTGCGGTCTGTGGGACGCCGAGCACTCGCCGCAGCATGACAGTTACGTCACGCGCGACTTCGCTATCAAAGAGGAATACTTCGTTTTCTACAATCCCTACGACGAGGAGGACGTCGGCAAGCTGCGCCGGTGGATGGGCATGGTGCAGCAGTTCAGCAACGAACGGGGCGTGGTCTGGACCGCGCCGACGCTGGGCACAAAGGGCCCGGCGCCGTACCAAAGGCTGGGAAGCCTTTACGACGTGGTCAAAGAGATCAAACAGCTGGTCGATCCGAACAATATTTTAAACCCCGGAGCGCTCTATTAAATGGGTTCAAAGTTCGACCGTTCAAAGATTCAAGGTCCTACAACGAACGAAAGAGTCGTGTTGAAAGCGCGCACATAAGGAGAGAATCATGGGACTGGGCAGGCAAGACTTTTCCGGTAAGAAACTTACGCCCCAGGAAGCCGACGCGGTGGTTGCGGACTTGAAAAAATATTTGCTGGGGATCGCCGATCGCTGGTTGCTCAAGGGCCGTTTTCACACCGACATGGGCAACGGCACGCTGCCGATGGAGGCGATCAAAGTTTTCTGGCAAAACTGGTACGGCTTTGTCGCCGAAATCAATAACTTCCACGGCGTCGCCTACCAGCGGCACCTGCCGTTTTTTAAGCGCCATCCGGAGCTGCAAAAACACTTCGCCGCCCATGTCTCCGACGAGATGATGCACCCCAAGCCGCCCGGACATATCCAGATCGTGCTCGAACAGGGGCGCAACTTTGGCCTCGCCAACGAAGAGATGGTCGAATACGAAATGCTCGCCGAGTGCCGCGCCTTTCTCGAATACTATCGCGGGGTGTTGTACGAAGGCACGATGGTCGAGTGGTGGGCGTCGTTCTGCGTCGAGGAAGCCGTCGGCCACTGGGCGCGGTTTTTCGGCGGGGCGCTGCGCAAGGTCTACAATTTCCCGGAGGACAAGATCGTCTATTTCCGCGTCCATGCCGCGGCCGATCTCGAAGAGCACGACGGCGTTATGGCCCATGCCGACCTGGACTGGATGGTCTTGAAGAAGATGCTCGAAGAAGGCAAAGCCGAGACCCGCCCCGGTTTCAATCTGGAATATTGCCTGCGCATGGGCACGGCTTATTTTGCCTGGTTCTTCGAGGGCGTATACCAGCAAATCAAAAAAGAAGGGTTTTACAAAGATTGAATATGTCCGAGCCCACCGCCGCGCAGGAACTCTCGCCCCGTCCGTTGATGCGGATCCTCGGCGACTTCGCCAACAGCCAGATTCTCGATGCTGCTATCGAGTACGATTTTTTTACGTTGATCGATAAAGGCTTCGCGACGGCGGACGAGGTCGCGAGGGCGGCGGGAACCGACCCGCGCGCCACACGCATCGTTCTGGACAGCCTGCCGGCGCTCGGCCTCATCGAGAAGCGCGGCGCCAACTATTGTCTCACGCCGACGGCCGAGGTTTTTCTGGTGCAAGGCAAACCGTCCTACGTCGGTGATTTCCGTCATGTGGCGCTGGCGTTGTGGGACGGCATGGCCCATCTGAAGGAGTCGCTCAAGACCGGCAAGCCGTTCAGCCGTCTGGACACCGGGGCGGCGTTGCCGGTGTGGGAAAAGCTGGTCCTCGGCATCATCGTGATCGCCGAGCCGGCCGCCAAGGCGCTCTGCGATCTGCTCAAGATCGGCAGCGAGCGCAAAGGCATCCAAGTACTCGACATCGCCGGCGGTTCGAGCATCTTCGGCATGACGATCCTGTCCCGCGATCCTTCGGCTCAAGTCACCCAGCTCGATTGGCCCAACGTCAATGCAGTGGCAAAAAAAATTAATCGGGCGCGCGGCCTGGAAGGCAAGATTCGTTTTATCGACGGCGAGCACCATAGCGCGGCGATCGAAGCCGATCATTACGACCTGGTGCTCGCGAGCAATTTCTGTCGCTTTGAGTCGCCGGCCGGCAATCGGAAATTGTTTGCCACGGCTTATTCGGCCTTGAAACCCGGCGGTATTTTTATGGTGAACGACTTCGTGCCCAACGAGGAGCGCACGGAACCGACTTTCGCTTTGCGTTTTTCCGTCTACACGCTGACGCACACGCCCGAGGGAGAATGCTGGACCCTGTCGCAATATGCCGATTGGCTGAAAACAGCAGGCTTCGGGTCCATTGAAACCCACGGCGACATCGCGAAAACCTTGCCGGGGACGACCCTCATTCTAGCCAGGAAATAGCTTCATGATAAAAATCCCGCGGCCGCGCTCTGCGTCGGTCGCATAGTCTCTCGCGGCTTCGCGCCGGTTCGGATGGGGAAATCGATCGGTTCGCAGCCCCGCCGTCCGGTCAATTTCCAGCGATTTCTCATCCAGCGGATAAGGGCCCGGTCGGTATGTCGGCACCCGCCTAGAATTGCCCATAATGAGGTGCTAGACTCCGTCCTCAGTTTATGACCAACCTCTACCTCAGCGCGTCGCCCCCAGAATACTCGGAGTAAGTTCCCGCAAGGGAAACGCCTATGCAGTACCTGGCCATCTGTGAAGACGATCTGCTGTTTCAGTTCATGCGCGACGCCGCGCGCGAACAGGGCGAGGTGCGCTATTTAGTGCAAGACGAAGCGGTGGCCCGGAGCATTCGGCGCCAGGGCGGCAAAGTGCGCCACGGCGACCTGCTCAAAGAAGAGACCTACAAAAAGGTCCCGCTGCGCCATATCGATCAGGCGATTGTGTTCGTTCGCGCCGCCGCGGCGCAAGAGCAAGTTTGTCGTCTGTTGCGAAGCCTGGACAAAAACGTCTCAATCATGTCCCTCATATCCGAGAAGAACGACAAGAAAGAATCGGACGATCCGCTGCTGCGCCACTTGCGGCTCGCCGATATTTTCCGTGAGTTCTGCGCCACCCAGCTGCTCGATACTTTGAACATAAAAAAGGTCGAGCGCATCCGCTCGCTGTTCGGCGACGGAGAGAAGATCCATTTCCTTTTGCAGCACGATCCCGACCCCGACGCTATCGGCAGCGCGCTGGCGCTGCGCGAGCTGTTGGGACGGAATCGCGCGACCACGCCGATCGTCACATTCGGGGAAATCACCCGCCCCGAAAACCTCGCGATGATCCGGCTCCTCGAGATTCAGATCGACCGCGTCAGCTACGACGATCTGCACAAGGGCGGAGCGCGACTGGCGCTGCTCGATGTCCAGCCGCCGTATTTTGACAAGAAGCTCGGACGAGTGGATCTGGTGGTCGATCACCATCCCAAACGGGCGCCTTTCACGGCCAGGTTTGCCGATCTGCGCACAGCGTACGGCGCGACGTCGACCATCTTTACCGAGTACTTGCGCGCCGCGGGCATGGAGCCGTCGCAGCGGCTGGCCACGGCGCTCCTCTACGGCATCAAGACCGACACGCTGTTTCTCGAGCGGGGCAGCAACCTGGCCGATTTGAACGCTTTTAATTTTCTTTATCCCCTCGCCAACAAGGCGATGATCGCGCGCATCGAGCGGCCGGCCTTGCCGCGTGAGGACTTGGAAGCCCTGGGACGAGCGCTCAGCCGGCTGCAGATTGAAAACGGCGTCGCCGTCATCCACCTGGGCGAGATCCGCCGCGAGGATGTCATCCCGCAGATCGCCGAATTTTGCCTGCAGATCGAGGCCGTGGAATGGAGCGTGGTCTCCGGCCTGGTGAATAATCGAGTGGTGATCTCGGTGCGCAACGTCGGCTACGTCAAGAGCGCCGGCGAGATCATGAAGCGCCTCTATGACGATATCGGCAGCGCCGGCGGCCATCGCGCCATGGCCAAGGCGGTGGTGCCTCTAGAGCGATTCAAAGAACGGTTCGGCGAGGTCAGTGAAAAAGTGATTCGCGACGCTATGCTGCCGTTGATCGTCGATCTCAATCAGATCGAATTCGAACTGCACTGATCCTCTTCCAGCGCGCTTGGCAAAAGCCGGCGTCGGCTTCATTCCTGAATCCGCTACCTTGACAACTCCAACCTCCGGGGATTAAGGATGGGACATATAATTTCCGAAAGGGAGGTCCTATGCCTAAACTCCGCCATCTGGCGATCCGCACCGAGGATACCGGCAAACTCGCAAGCTTTTACATGGACGTTTTTGAAATGCAGGTGCTGCACAAGGACAAAAACGAGGGCGGCGCGGTCTATCTCACGGACGG
>CAZILB010000166.1:6287-7987 GCA_964539925.1 uncultured Syntrophobacter sp.
TGACGGTGCAACCGGTGGGCGAAAAAAAGCCGAGCGAATAGCTTCCTCTGGATTTTTTGCTCCGAAGGAGCGGGGATGAGAACCGAAGCTGCGCCAGTGGTGGTGGTCGGCGGCGGCAGCGCGGCCTTCGAGGCCGCCGTGGCGGCGAAGCAAGCCGGCACGCCGAAAGTCGTCATGATCGAAAAGGCGCCGGAGCCGGAGTTCGGCGGCAACGCGCGTTTTTCCCACACCGGCTTTCGCTGGGTTTTCTCCGGGCCGGACGAGATCCGGCAATTTTTGCCCCACCTGGATGACGCCACGTTTGCCAAACTGCACATTCCGCCTTACACGGCGGAACAGTTTCGCGCCGACCTGCAGCGGGTGACCCGCGGCCGGATCGACAAGGAGCTGTCCGAAGTTCTGGTGACGCAGTCAAACGCGGCGATTCACTGGATGCGCGAGGTCGGCATCCAGTGGGACATCGACAGCCATGTGATCATCGACGGGCGCTATTATTTCGAACCGGGCATGGTGGTTCATCCGGTGGGCGGTGTGGGCGGTGGTCTCGGACAGCTCATGCAATGGCGCGAGATCTCGGCCAAGATGGGTATCGAGCTGCGCTACGAATCGCGCGTCACGGCGCTCCTTGGCAACGACCGACGCATCGACGGCGTGCGCGTGTCCGATCCCAACGAAGAATACGAGATTCTGAGCGGCGCGGTGATTCTCTGCGCCGGCGGCTTTCAGGCGAGTGCGGAAAAGCGCGCGCGCTATCTCGGCGCCAACGCCGACTTGATGAAGGTGCGCGGCAGCAAGCATGACACCGGCGAGGTTTTAATGATGGCCATCGACATGGGCGCGAAGACCGCCGGCCATTGGCAAGGCGCCCACGCTACGCCCATCGATGCGACCTTTCCCGACGTGGAGATCAGCAACAAGGCGAATCGCTATGGCTACACTTACGGGATCACCGTCAATTCCCTCGGCCAGCGTTTCTTCGACGAGGGCGAGGCGCGCCATTCCTACACCTACGCGAAAACCGGCTGGGCCGTACTCGGCCAGCCGGGCGCGGTCGCCTATCAGATTTTCGATCAGAAGGCGAAGCCGCTTTTGAACAAGCGCTATCATGAGTTTTCCCACCCGATCGAAGCCGACACGGTCGATGAGTTAGCGCGCAAGATCAGCATCGAGCCGGCCGTGCTGAGTCACACGATCGGCGAGTTCAATAACGCCGTGCGCAAGGACATTTCCTTCGACGCGACCAAATTAGACGGCCGCTGCACGGAAGGGATCACGCCGAAAAAATCCAACTGGGCCGACACCCTAGATCAACCGCCCTTCTGGGCCTACGCGGTCACCGGCGGCATCACGTTCACCTTCGGCGGCCTGCAGATCAACACCCAGGCGCAGGTCCTCAACACCGCCAACCAACCGATCCGCGGCCTGTTCGCCTCCGGCGACATCGTCGGTCTGTTTTTCCACAACTACCCGTCCTGCACCGGCCAGACGCGCAACGTCGTATTCTCCCGTTTGGCCGGCAGAAACGCCGCGGCACTGGGATAGAAAGGGGACAGGTTACTTTCTTTTCGCCGAATGGCCAGCCGCCATGTTACAACGCGCTTCCGGCGGACCCATGGTTCATTGAGAAAGCAGCCTGTCCCCTTTTCCCGTCTATTCTCCGCATCGCGGGCGGTGCATAGATTGAGCATGCGGTGAATGTG
>CAZILB010000167.1:0-7951 GCA_964539925.1 uncultured Syntrophobacter sp.
GATTCTTACGGGCTTGCAGTCAAACCTCTCCAGGGTGGCGTCTCTGAGGGAGAAGCATTCTTCTCCCTTGCGCAGTACTAAATGGCCGCTCAGTCGGTCTTGATGGGTCATCAATACACCGCGCACAACCGCCGCGTGGAGATAGATCTCCAACGGCATGCTGTAGGTGAGTTTCATCTCCGCGCCCATGGCTGGCTCCGTGGTGAAAACGGTCCGCTGCAGCAAGCTGGCAGCCTCGATTATCGCACTCCTGTTGCGGTCAAACAACTCACAAACAAGAGGCGGCGGCGCGATCTGCTGTCGGAATGGAGGATGATGGTGGGCCGCCGGAGACTCGAACTCCGGACCCGCTGATTAAGAGTCAGCTGCTCTACCAACTGAGCTAGCGGCCCATATCCATCCTTGCGTTGCTCGAAATCGCAGATCTCAAACGCCCAACGCAGACCGCCGGGCAACCGGAGATTTGAGACTTGTCATCCCGAAATACTGGGGTGAGTGAAGGGATTTGAACCCTCAACCCCTGGAGCCACAGTCCAGTGCTCTAACCGTTGAGCTACACTCACCGTAAGCAATTCATGCTGGCGCGCCAGAAGGGATTCGAACCCCTGACCTACGGCTTAGAAGGCCGTTGCTCTATCCAGCTGAGCTACTGGCGCCAATCGTAGCAACCAGTACTGAGCGCCGCGAGCAAAGCCCGCTTGGCTTCGACTCTTTCACCAATCGACTGTCAAGTCTCAGCACTGCTCGATGGTCGGGGCGAGAAGATTCGAACTTCCGACCCCCTGCGCCCAAGGCAGGTGCGCTACCAGACTGCGCTACGCCCCGTCAACTGCGCCATTCTACACGGGGGGTTCGCAAAATCAAGGTTTTACGGCGAATACCAACAGCGACGGCAGCGCCGTGACCAGTTTTTCCAGGGCCTTGCCGCGATGGCTCACACCGGCTTTGGTTTTACGGTCAATTTCACCGAACGTTTTGCCCAACGGCGGATAAAAAAATAGCGGATCGTAGCCAAAACCGTACACCCCCTTGGGAGCGAGAGTAATCCATCCTTCGCAGGACTCTACCACGGTCCATTCCTTCCCGCCTTGCAGGGTCGGAACGTAGAGTGCCAGGGCGCAGACGAAGCGGGCCGTACGCTTCTCAACCGCAACGGCCGCCAGTTCGCGGAGCAGTTTGGCGTTATTTCTGCCGTCGTCCGCGTCCATGCCCGCGTAGCGCGCTGAGTTAATTCCCGGGGCACCGTTCAAAGCGTCGACTTCCAATCCGGAATCGTCCGCCAAGGTGATCAAGTGGGAAAACTCCGCCAACGCCCGCGCCTTCTTGAGGGCGTTCTCTTCGAAGGTTCGGCCGTCTTCGATGACGGCCGGTGGGCCAACCAGGCTCCTAAGGGAAAGAATGCGCAGCGGAAACTCTTGCAGGAAGGCTCTCACCTCCGCAAATTTTCCCTCGTTCGTGGTGGCGACTAGAAGTTCGATCACGCCGGCGTGGTGTCAGGCGATGGCCGCGATGACCTTTTTTTGAACCTTGAGGATCTCCTTGATCCCCTGGCGGGCGATGTCGGTCATGCGCTCCATCTGTTTCTGGGTAAACGGCGAATTTTCGGCGGTGCCCTGGACTTCGATGAATTTTCCCGATCCGGTCATTACGAAGTTCATATCGACATCAGCTTTGCTGTCCTCTTCATAACAAAGGTCCAAAAGTATTCTCCCTTCGACGATGCCGATGCTCACCGCCGCCACTGAATCTCTGATCAGGTCAACGTTTATGACGCCGCGCTCGCGCCAGTTGCGGGTCGCCTCCATAAGGGCGACGTAGGCGCCGGTAATCGATGCCGTGCGCGTGCCGCCATCGGCCTGAATGACGTCGCAATCAATCCATACTGTCCGTTCGCCAAGGCAGCTCAGATCTACGACCGCACGCAGGCTGCGGCCGATAAGGCGCTGAATCTCGTGGGTGCGCCCGCCCACTCTGCCGCGGCTCGATTCACGCCCGATACGCTGCTGCGAGGAACCCGGCAACATGCCGTATTCCGCGGTGATCCAGCCCTTGCCGCTGTTGCGCAGAAACGGCGGCACTCTTTCTTCGAGTTTGGCGGTGCAGATCACCTTGGTATCGCCCATTTCGATAAAGACCGAGCCGTCGGCGGTCTTTAGATAGCTCGGAGTGATCAACAGCGGCCGCAATTTCGTTAATTTTCTTCCGTCCGGTCTCATCGCGTTGCTCCGAACTCTATCGTCTTTCCGAGTCATGGTCGGGGCCCGATCCTAGCCATTCAAATGAAATACGACCATTTTGAGTTCGGTCATCTCTTGCACGGCATATTTTGGACCTTCCTTGCCGAATCCCGAGTCTTTCAATCCGCCGTAGGGCATCAGGTCCGCACGCCACTGGGACCCCCAGTTGACGTGCAGATTTCCCGCTTCCGCCTCGCGCGCAAATTTCATCGCCCATTCGACGTTCTCGGTGAAAATGCCCGCCGCCAGACCGTAGACGCTGTCGTTTGCCAAGGCAATCGCTTCTTCAATAGTATCGAAGGGGGTGACCGCCACCGCCGGACCGAACAATTCGTCCCGCGATATACGCATATCCGGATGCACGTCGGCGACCACCGCCGGCAAGTAGATCGCCCCGCGCCGGCCGCCGCCAGCCACCAGCTTCGCGCCACCGCCGAGCGCTTCGTGGACCCACTCGTCGACCCTTATCGCCTCGCTCTCCTTGACCATCGGTCCGACTTTCGACTTTTCATCGAGCTGGTTTCCGGTGGTCAGCGCTTCGACTTTCGGTTTCAGAGCGCTCAGAAAATCGCCGTATATCTTCTTTGCGGCCAGCACCCTTTGGGTCGAGATGCAGGTCTGGCCGGCATTGCCGTAACCCGTAATCGACACCACATTCGCCACCTTCTCCAGATCGGCGTCGGACATGATGATGACCGGGCTGTTGGAGCCGAGCTCCATCGTGACCTTCTTTATTCCGGCGGTCCGACAAATGCGGTCGCCGATTTCGCGGCTCCCCGTAAACGTAACCTTGCGAACGCGCCGGTCGGCGACCAGGGCGTCGCCGATTTCACCGCCGGAGCCGGTGAGGCATTGAATGCCTTCCGGCGGCAGTCCGGCTTCCAACAGAATCTCGGTGAGCTTCACGGCCGAAAGAGGCGTGTCGGACGCCGGTTTGACGATGACGGTATTCCCCGCAGCCAGCGCCGGCCCGACTTTATGGCACACCAGGTTCAGAGGGAAATTAAACGGCGCGATCGCCGCCACGACGCCGCAGGGCACGCGCAGCGTAAAGCCCAGCTTCCTGGAACCGGTCGGATCGGCATCGAGCGGCACCGTTTCGCCGTGGATTCGCTTGGCCTCCTCCGCCGATCCCATCATTGTTTCCACGGCGCGGCTCGCCTCGCCGCGCCCTTCGGCAATGATCTTGCCCTCTTCCTTGGAAATCACCTGGCCCAATTCCTCATTGCGCGCCGCCATCATATCCGCTGCCTTGCGCAGGATCTTCCAACGTTCATAACTTGACAGTTTGGCCATCGCCTTGGCGCCGCGCTCGGCAAACGCCAGGGCTTTTTCCAGATCCGCCGCGTCCGCTTTGGGCACCGTATCGATCACCCCGTTATCGTAGGGGTTTCTGACTTCGATTTTCCTGGGCTTGTCGATCCAATCGCCTGCGATAAAATTACGCACTTTGCCAATCCTCCAATTTTTGAAGCGGCTCGCGTTAAATCAAGCGTTGCGGCCGCCGTTTGGCAGATCGCGCCGATAAAAACTCCGCCCGTAGGCGCGGTGAAACGCCGACCATTTCGCCCCCGACTCTCTCGGCGGCAAGCTCTGAATCGCTTGGATTTTGCCGTCGAGGTCGTCGAGCGAATGGAGCATAACGGCTTCCAGCGTTTGCGGCAACTTGGGCGAGCCGAATTCATAGGCGCCGTGATGGCTGACCAACAGATGTTTCACCAGCATGGCGAGCTCTGCCGGAAAATCCGCGATCGCCTCGATTTTCCGGTTGACTAATTCCACTTCCATGACCAGATGGCCCAGGAGCTGGCCTGCGTCCGTGTAGTCCACCGCGCGGTCGAAGGAAAACTCGTAAACCTTGCCGATGTCGTGAAGAAATCCGCCGATCAATAACAAATCCACGTCGACGCCGCGGTAGTTTTCCACCACCTTGACAATCAGTTTGAGCAGGGAAAGCGTATGTTCCAAGAGGCCGCCTATATAAGGATGATGAATGGTTTTGGCCCCGGGCGCCTGTTTGAGCAGATTCATGAGGTCCTGATCGGCGAAACAAGCTTCGGCAAGCGCCAGCAAATGGGGATTCTTGATGCCGCGAAGTATGCTCTGGAGTTCCGCCAGCATGGCCTCCGAATCAAATGCGCTGCACGGCAAAAAATCTTTGGCGGCGACCTTCGAATCGTCGACCCGCAGTAGATCCTGCACGCGGATTTGCACCTTGCCTTGATAGAGTGTCGCCTGGCCGCGCACGCGCACGAAGTCATTTTTCTCAAAACCGCGACCCAAGTCTTCCGCCCGCTCCCAAACCCGTGCTTCGATTTCGCCGCTGCGGTCGAGCAGTTTGAGCGTCAAGTAACTATGGCCTCCCTTGGTCACGCCGTAATTTTTGGACGCGACCAAGAAGCAGTCGTCCACCGATTGATTTTCACGGATATCGGCCGCGTAGAGAGACTTCATCGGCATACCCTCCGTTCCTCAGCGGATCGCGGTCGCCAAATCATAGAGAGTTCGAACCAAAAACCGTTGCAAAAAGATAATCGCGATCCAGACCGCTATGGGCGACAGATCGACCCCGGCGGCAGCAATCGGCAGGAGCCGGCGCACCCGTTCCAGGACCGGCTCGGTCGCCGCGTAAATAAACCGGACGATCGGATTATGGTCATCGATATTGATCCAAGAGATCACCACCCGCCCCAGAACGATCCAAGCGTACGCCCACAAAACCGAGTCGAGAATCTGGGCCACGGCAAGCAGCAGATTCGCAAGGATAAACATGGTTCAACGTTCGCGAGGACCGAAAAGCGCCGTGCCAACGCGCACGATCGTCGCGCCTTCTTCGATCGCGATCGCATAATCGTGGGTCATCCCCATGGACAACTCTTTGAGGTCCATATTGGGCAGGCACAGCTTGGCCAGCTTTTCCTTTAGATCGAAAAGCTGACGAAAGTAGCGGCGCATGTCTTCCGGGTTTTGCCGGAACGGCGGCACGGTCATGAGCCCTTCGATGCGCACCCAGGAAAGCTTGGCCGCCTCTTCGAGCAAAGGCGCGACGTTTTCGCGGGCCACCCCGCTCTTGCTCTCCTCCCCTCCGAGATTCACTTCGATGAAAGTCCGAACCAGCTTGCCGCGCTTGTGTCCTTCCTTGTCGAGCTCGTGCGCCAGTCCGACGCTGTCCATCGATTCGATGACATCAAAGATCTCCAGGGCGGTCTTGACCTTGTTGCGCTGCAAATGGCCGATCATATGCCATTCCGCGGGCACGCTGAGCCGTTGCTTCTTCTGCTGCGCCTCTTGCACGTAATTCTCCCCGATGAGAGCCACGCCCGCCTCGACGGCCGTCCGGATAGCCTCGACGCTTTGCGACTTGGCAGCGGCTAAAAGTCGGATCCGGTCGACATCGCGGCCCGCTCGTGCCGCCGCATCGGCGATGCGGGCGAGAATTTGCCGGTAATTGGCAGCGACATCGACCATGAGGGCATCTGCTTACCATATCCTACCGGACAATTCACTCCTAAAAAGCTCCCGTCGGAATAGCTGGCGCGGCGCGGAAACGGCGATGACAGGCGCTCCGGGCACCAACTTGCCGCTTCACGATTTGATAACAAACGGTTGAGGATCGTACCGACTCGCTCGATATGCGCCGGCGGTCGAATCGGCCATCGCGAGACGATGCCCTCCACGATCGATCGTCCCGGCCAAAAGCCCGCGGCGCGGTTGCGAGAAAAGTTGACAGCCATTCGGCTGAAATGCTAGCGAATTATAAACTCAAGGAGATCGTCAAAGTGCCCTTTGAATATCTTCCCGTCATGGCGCAAAACTCGGCGCCGAAACCGCCGCGGCTTTTGGCGTCGCCGACAAAACCGGCTTGGCAGCCGGCGGTAAAATCGGTGAGCCGATCGCGCATTGCGTTACTAAGCAGCGCGGCATTGAGGCTCGCGAACCAAATACCCTTCCTTCCTCGCGAAGATGTGACTTGTCGCAAGATCGCTTCCGCCCCTGAAGCCGGCAATCTTGTCATCGACCACCATTCGGGTATCGGCCGTGTGCCAAAGCAGGATCCGGAGATTGTATTTCCGCGCACCGCGCTCGCCGATTTAGCTCGGCGCGGCGTCATTGGGAGCCTCTCGCCTTACCATTATTCGTTCATGGGCGGCGTGCGCCAACACAGGACCATCGAGAACGAGCTCGCGCCGGCGCTGGCGCGAGAATTGGCGGATGCTCAAGTCGATCTCGCCCTGCTCGTGCCCTACTGACCGTTCTGCCATGAGACGGTCGGTCTCATCGCCCACGTCCTCGAAGGTCAAGGCGTCCCGACGCTCGTCGCCGGCACGGCTTACGATATCATGAGCAAAGTCGCGCCGCCGCGAGCCGCGTTTGTCGACCATCCGGTAGGACGCACATTTGGGCCTCCTCATGATCGGCAGCGGAACGAAATGGTCCTGCTCAAAGTGCTGGCTGAATTGCCGAGATTCGCCCGTCCAGGCGAAATCCGCGATATTGGCTGCTCTTGGTCGGCCGACGGGAGCCGCGCATGGGAAGAAGATCTCCGCGCGGAAATGTTAAGCGACCGTTGACTCAGGACAAATTTTCATAGTTAATGGCGCTCAAATTCACTGCGGGATTCATGGAAGGAGTATTAAATGTCGAAAAGGCTCGTCCGTTTTTGTTGGCTGCTGGCGCTGACTGTGGCGCTGAGCGGCTCGGCTTTCGGTGCCGCGCCCTATTACGAAGGCAAAACTATCCGGGTGGTCGTTGGATTTTCCGCCGGCGGCGGTTTCGACACCTACTCGCGCCTGATCTCGCGCCATATGAGCAAACATATTCCCGGCAAGCCGACCATCGTCGTTGAGAACATGACCGGCGCCGCAAGTCTCGTCGCCGCCAACCATGTATATAAGGTGGCGAAGCCCGATGGGCTTACAATTCTCAACTTTCACGGCAACCAGATCATCAACCAGATACTCGGCAAACCGGGTATCGAGTTCGATGCTCGTCGTTTTGAATACATCGGCATACCCACCCAGGACAACGTCGCATGCGCTTTTCACAAATCGAGCGGGATCACCACGTTCGATGCCCTGAGGAACGCCAAGACACCGGTGAAGGTCGGCGGCGTCGCGCCCGGCGACACCACGTACAATACCGCAAAGCTTTTGATCGCCGCCTTGAAACTACCGATCCAGCTCGTCTCGGGCTACAAGGGCACGGCGGAGGTACGGCTGGCGGCGGAATCGGGAGAAGTGGCCGGCGGCTGCTGGCAATGGGAGTCGATCAAATCGATCTGGCGCCAAGGGCTCGACTCCGGCAACGTGTCCATTGTTTTGCAGGTCAACCCGAAACCCCACCCGGAGCTCGCCAAAGTGGCCAATGCCATCGACTTTGCGCCCAACGAAAACAGCAAACTATTGCTTAAATACGGCGGTCACGACCCTGCCGCGATTACGCGCCCCTACGCAGTAGCCCCGGGAACACCGAAGGACCGCGTGCAACTGTTGCGTCGAGCCTTCGTCGAAACCCTCAAGGACCCCGAGTTTGTCGCCGACGCTAAAAAGTCGCGGCTCGATACCAACCCGCTGACCGGGGAAGAACTTGAAAAGATTGTCGGACAGCTTTTTAAGATGGATACGTCCCTGGTGAAACAGTTAAAGGAGATCCTCAACTAACTAGCGCACTGGCCAAGCGATGGCTTTTAACCGGGAGGAGCTGTTATGAAAACT
>CAZILB010000168.1:0-7665 GCA_964539925.1 uncultured Syntrophobacter sp.
TTTAAATCGTTCAACCCGTTTTCGGGAGCCCCGTCTAGAATCCTGGGAGGACGCTGTGCGACATAACAATTTCTGGTTTAATGCGGGAGCATTTGTCTTTGGAGGTGAGCTGTGAAGGGAATCATAGACGCAGATACGCACATTTCCGAGGGCGAAGGGATGTGGGCATTGATGGATCAGTCGATGCATCCGCGCCGGCCGCTGATGCTCTCGGTCCCCGAAGACACGGTGTTTGGCAACCGCAACGCGTTCTGGCTGATCGACGGCGAGATCTATCCCAAGGCAGGCGGAAAGGGGAGCTTCGCTTTGGTCACGCCGTCGGCGCAAAAGGTCCAGGCGGGCCGGAAGGACTCCACGCCGGCAACTCGGGAGATGACCGACATCCCGGGCCGCCTCGCCGACATGGACAAACTCAACACGGCGGCGCAGGTCGTCTATCCAACACTCTTTCTGGTTTACAACACCAAGGATCGCGAGCTCGAAGTCGCCCTGTGCCGCGCCTACAATCGCTTTCTTGCCCAGGCCTGGGCCCAGGCGCCCGAGCGTGTTCGCTGGGTTGCGGTGTTGCCGCTGCAATCGATGAAGGAGGCGATCGATGAGGTTCGATTTGCCAAGCAGAACGGCGCCGCCGGCATATTCTTTCGCGGCATCGAGGGCGAGTACACGCTGGACAGTGATTATCTTTTTCCGATTTATGAGGAAGCGCAGAAACACAATCTGTCGATCTGTATTCATACGGGCTGCGGCGTCAGAGCGATTCTGGAAATGTTCGATATTTCCCGCAATCACACCTTCGGCCACACCCGTGTCATGCCGTTGCTCGCCTTTCGCGATATCGTCGCCAACAAGGTCCCCGAGCGATTTCCTGGGCTGCGATTCGGTTTCATCGAAGCGGCGGCCGGCTGGGTGCCGTTTTTGCTGCACATCATCCGGCGATTGCAGAAGGAGAAATTTCGCTTCGGCTCCAGCGCCGAGATGTTTCGCGAGTATCGGCTCTACGTCGCTTGCGAAGCCGATGAAGATATTCCCTACCTGGCCAAATACACCGGTGACGATCACCTGTTGATCGGCTCGGACTATCCGCACAGCGACCCGTCGCGCCAGGACCAGTTCGTTCACGCGATCAACGTGCGCGGGGACATACCGCCGGCGCTCAAACAGAAAATACTTTACGAAAATCCGCGAGCGTTCTACGGCATGTGAGAATGAATGGGGTAATGGAGTATTGGAGTACTGGGGATTTGGGTCCGGAATCCCACCACTCCAAGAAGATTGTGTCGCAACGCGACAAGCAACTGGATGTCATGCTGAGCGAAAGCGAAGCATCTGCTTTTTCCCAGATTACAGAACAGCAGATTCTTCGCCTGCGGCTCAGAATGACATTCCGAATCAGTCTCAAGGGCGGGGAGAGAGAAGTGTCGATGAAAGCTAGAGTTCTGATGGGCGCGATTCTGGTCGCGTGCGGTCTGTTCGCTGGTTCACGGAATGGGCATTCAGTACAGAAACGAGGAGTCGATCGTATGGGGAGACTAAGGACAGCGGTGATTGCGTGGACTGTGGCGGGCCTGGCGTTTGTCTTCGTCGCGGCTGAAACGGCTTTTGCGGCCGACGCGGCGGCGCGCGTGCGCATCGCGTATGCCAGCCGCAGCAGCTCGGCCATGCCGCTCTATCTGGCCCTTCAAAAGGGCATCTTCAAGGCGGAAGGCTTGGAGGTCGAAATTATCCAGATGAACCCGCGGCTGGGGGCCACGGCGGTCGTCAACGGCGATGTGTCCTTTGCTACGCCGTTTGTCAGCACGTTTCGGGGCATACTGCAGGGCTTCCCGATGAAGCTCGTCTTCGTCCATCTCAAAAAAGGGCCCTATTATGTGATGGTCAGGCCCGAGATCAAAGACGTCCAGCAACTCAAGGGCAGGCGGCTTGGGGTGGCGACGATCAGGGGCGCGGATCAGCTGAACGCGGAAGAGTTGCTGCAAGCCAAGGGATTCAACCCGAACCTGCTGCAGGCGGTCGCCATCGGCGACGGTCCCCTGCGCATGCAGGCGTTGATCAGCGGCGCCGTGGATGCCATCTGTGTGGCTCCACCGCACGATTTGCTGCTCAAACGGATGGGCTATCGGGCCCTGGCCGGACCGCCGGAAGTTGGCTTGCCCGTAGCCGGCATGTTTACCTCCGACCGGCTTATTCGGGATAATCCCCAACTGGTCCACCGGACGATAAAATCGCTATTGAAGTCGCATCACTACATTTTGGAAAACAAGCAGGAGTCGATTCAAACATTGCTCAAATGGCTGCCCCAGCCGCCGGACATTGCCGAACACTCCTACGAGACCGAGATGAAAACGCTGAGCAAGGACGGGCAGATGACCGACGCCGAGCTTAACGCTGTGATCGACCGGCTCGGCGACAAGAAAAGGCCGCTCGACGAGATCCGAGATTTTTCCTTCGCGCGAGAAGCGATGAAGGAATTGACAGGGGGTAAATAAAAGGATAAAGGATGAAGGCGGAAGGATGAAGTTTCCGGCGTTCCCTACTTCATCCTTTATCCCTTCGCCTTTATCCTTTTAGTCAGTGGGTTCTGTTCACATCGTACGGCTCGCCGAGTGCGGCGGCGCCGACGATCTGGGCGGCGACATCGTGGCGGCCGTGCATCATGTGCAGATGCATGTCGCGGTAGAAACGTTCGAGCGGATGTTTTTGAAACAGCGCGGTCGAGCCGCACATTTCCGCGGCGCTCCACATCGCTTTCTCCAAGGTTTCTTTGGCCATCCACTTGGCCTCATGCGCAGCGACCATAGCCCGGTCGGGATCCTTTTTGAACATACGCACGGCGTTGTAGAGAATCAGCCGGGAGGCGTCGAGCATGCTCTTTAATTCGCCGAAGCGAAGTTGCCGGTAGGGGTCCTTGCCGCCACCCCGCTGGCGCAGGTATGCCAGCGCCCAATCGTAGATGGCGCGCGCCGAACCGAGGTAGTTGGCGGTAAAGGCAAAGTTGATTTTGCCCATCCAGTTTTCGCCGAGGAATTGGCCCGGCTTGCCGAGAATGTTTTCCTCCGGGACAAAACAGTTATCGAGATACAGCCACGGGCTGACGCAGGCGTGCATTCCCGTGGGACGCCAAGCTTCCGAATCGATTCTCAAGCCCGGAGTGTCTCGATGGATCATGAACATAATCGGCGCTGGATGAGCCTCCGAGGCGACACGGCCGATCCAGAGCCACTCCGCCACGGTGGCGTTGGTGGCATAATGCTTTGTGCCGCTGACAAGATAGCCCCCTTTGACGGGCCGTGCCGTGGTCGGCGGCGCGCCGTGAGGCTCGGCCCCGGCGCCGGGCAGCAGGGCGCCGTGTTTTATTGTCGGCTCAATCCATTTCCGGAGCGGTTCGTCATCCGCCATCGCATCGATCATCATCAGCGCGTTGTTGTGCACTTGGAAACAATGGGCAGTGGAGGGATTGCCGTAGGCAAGATATTCGTCGATTAGGAAAAACGACAGCGGATCGTCGCCGTGAAGGCCGAAGCCCAATCCGCCCCGCCGGGGGTCGAGATTGGCGAGCAGCCAGCCTTCGCGGTGAATGTCTTGAATATCTTCCGCCGGCGCTTCGAAGGCCTGGTCATACTGAGCCGCGCGCGGCGCAATGCGCTCGCGCACGAGGGTGGACACGCGATCGATCAAGCGCTGTTGATCCTCGGTAAAACCAAAGTCCAATGGAGGGGCCTCTGAATAGTGGAAAGTCAGAGCCTTCGGCCCAGTTGTCATTCTGAGCCGAAGGCGAAGAATCTGCTTGGCTGAGCGTTACGGTTAAACTACGGGCGGCCGCCGAACGTGTTCTGGTCGATCATCCATTGTTTTTTCGGCGACAGATCCACACGCTTGTTGTCGATACTTTGATCCTTGGCGGTGACGCGCAGGATTTCGAGCGGTTCCGGCGAAGCGCTCTCAAACCAGTACTGATAGCCGCGGGGTATCAAAACTCCTTCGCCTTTCTTGTATTCGCCGACCAGCTTGTCGCCTTCGCCATAGAATTTGACCGCGCCGCTGATCACGTACCAGAACGCATCCTCGCCGGTATGGGTGTGAAGGTTGTTCTCGCCGCCGCTTTTGACCACTTGCACCTGGACCTTCATCAGGTCGCTGTTGCAAACCTGCCAGGTCTTTTTGACTCCCTCGAATTGGGGAGTCTGGTGTCTAAATTCCTTCGCGTCCTGCGCCATGAGTCACCTCACTGTGAGAATTTTTTCAACTCTAGTCCTCTTCGGGGACAGCGGTCAAGGGCCAACGGGGACTTCCGGCGGCGGCTTGCGCACGGAATGGGCGCTGAGTCGTTGACGCGTCGGGGCGGGGTGTACTACTTATGGTTGCGCTGAAGATGTTTGCTAGCGCCGGTCACCCCCTCTCTAACTCTCCCCCGTCGAGGGGGAGAGGATCGGAGTCGGAACAAGAAAAGAAGAACCGATGAATGATTCGCTGATCACCAATGCGCTCGTTTTACCGATGACCGAAACGCGCCAGTCGTTCAGTGGTTTTGTGCGCGTGAAAGACGGAACGATCGCCGAGGTCGGCACGGGGGCGGCGCCCGAATGCAAAGCCGGGGAGGCGGTGATCGATGCCGCCGGCGCCGTGCTCATGCCCGGTCTCGTCAATGCGCATACGCATCTTTACCAAGTCCTGCTGCGCGCGGTGTGGGAAGATCTGGAGCTGATGCCCTGGCTTAAACGCATCTACGGCTGTGCCCGCGTGCTTCGCCCTGAGCATTTTTATGTCGGCAGTCTGCTCGGCTGCGCCGAAGCGATGCGCAGCGGCGTGACCACCTTGTGCGAGCATAATTTTCTCAACCCGAGCCCGGATTGCGCCTTCGAGACCCTGCGTGCCATTAGAGACTCCGGTGTGCGCGCCGTGTTCGCGCGCACAATCATGGACACGGGCGAGATCGTGCCCGATTGCACGAAGGAAAAGCCGGCGGAGGCGTTTCGCCGGATCGAGGAAATCTTGGCGGGGCACGATCGCAGCGAGCGGCTGCAATTTATGACCGGACCGAACACGCCTCCGCTCAACACGACGCCTGGCCTTTTGGGCGAGATTCGCCGCTTCGCGGACGATAAATCCCTCGGCATCAGCGCCCACGTCGCCGAATCGAAGTCGGTGGTGGATTGCGTGCGGCGTGAACATGGCAAAGACGGCGTGGTGGAGTTTCTCCAGCCGTTCGGCATTCCCGGTGCCAACGCTATTTTTGCTCATTGCGTGCACGTCTCGACAGACGAAATTGGCATACTCAAAGAAACCGGCGCTTCGGTCTCGCACAACCCGGTGAGCAATATGATGCTCGGCGACGGCGTCGCGCCGGTGGTGGAGATGCTCCGGCAGGGGGTTAACGTCGCGCTGGGCACCGACGGCGCGGCGAGCAACCATTCGCAGGATCTTTTCGACACCATGAAAGCCGCCTCCTTGCTGCAAAAGGTCCATCACCAGGACGCCGGTGTGATCGATCCCTATTCAGTCCTGCGCATGGCGACGGCCGGCGGTGCCAAAGCGTTGGGTCTTTCTTCCGTCTGCGGAACCGTCGAAGTCGGCAAGCGCGCCGATTTGATTCTCGTCGACATCGATACGCTCCACAACCAACCGGTGAATGATATTTTCAGCCAGATCGTTCACTGCGCGAAAGCAAGCGACGTGCGCACCGTGATGGTCAACGGTGAGATTCTTATGCAAGACCGCCGTCTGGTCCGACACGACGAACAAAGGCTGCTCTCGGATGCCCGCCTCGCGAATCGTGACCTTATGGAGCGGTTGAGCGCGCTTTCGTTCTGACACCCGATGACTTTTCTTGTTCTCGCCATCCTGGGATCGGGATTGATCCCGGTGCTTTTCCGCGCCTTCGAGGGTTGGCGCGTGAACGTCTACTGGGCGATTCCGGTCAACTATCTCTTCTGTATCGTTGTCGGCGGCTTGTGGGCGGGGCAGGCGCTCGACTTAGCGCAACTGCCGTGGGAGCCATGGGTCGGCTTGGCGCTGTTACAAGGAGCGATTCTCGCAGTCAATTTCTATCTGCTGGCTTACACCGCACAGCAGGTCGGGGTGGCCGTGGCCGCGCTGGCAAGCCGCCTGTCGGTGGCAATACCGGCTATCTTGGCATTTCTGCTTTACGGCGATTCCCTTAACGTTGTGAAGATCATCGGCCTGGGCGCGGCACTGCTCTCTTTGTATCTATGCACGGCGCCGGACGGCCGATCGAGCGCCGATCGCTCGTTATCGATCAAGCTGCTGCCGCTTTTGGTGTTTCTTACTTTTGGCTGTTATTTCACGATCATCAAATACGCCCAGGCCAATTTTTTGAACGACTCGTCGTATCACCCTTACGTCATGGCGGGCTTCCTTTTCGCGTTTTTAACAAGCCTCGGCATCGGTATCGCGCGAAAGTTGCTCACAAGCTCCGGCTTCGCGGTAAAACATCTGCTCGCTGGGTTGCTCCTGGGCGCAGTCAACTACGTCGCCGTTTACGCGCTGGTTAGGATGCTCGCGCTTGCGGGCTGGCAGAGCTCGCAGCTCTATCCAATTTATAGCGTCGGCGTGGTCGCCGTGAGCACGCTCTTGGCGATGATCTTGTTTCGCGAGCGGCTGTCGAAAGCGCGGACGATTGGCTTGGTGATCGGATTCATTGCCGTGGCCCTGCTGAATCAGTGATCCACCACTACTTCAGAGTCGCGCCGACTTTGCGCACAAAGCTGAAGTCGAAGACCTGCTCCGGCAGCACCGGCTGCTTGGGCTTAACCCGCAGCGAAGCATCGGTGATCATTTGCCGCTGAATTTCTTCGCTGACCAGGCCGTTTTCCAAAAAATCAGGGCCGGCGACCTGGTACACTCGGGCGGCGATTTTTTCCGGGTTTTTGCCGAGGTCGAGCCATGGTCCCTTGAGAAAATCTATGGCGTAATTTCTGTCCGATTTGATCAGGCGCGTGGCGCGCAACATCGCGCGCACAACTTTGGTTACCAGGTCCGGATGCTCGGTCAACATAGTCTTCGTCGTCGCCAGGCCGCCCTGAATCGATTGATAAACGTCACCCGCCGACGCAAGCTTGCGAAAACCTTCATCCTGCGCGGTGAAAGTCAAAGGCATTTGCAGCGGTGCGGCGTCGATGACCTTGGCTTTCAACGACATATAGGTTACGTGGCTGGGTCCGGTTGCCAGGATAGCCACGTCTTCCGGACGAACATTATTGGCTATAAGAAGCCGGCGTGCGAGAATTTCCGCTAATGAACCGACGCCGCCCGTGCCAATTTTCTTGCCGCGGAGCTGCTGAATGCTGGTGATGTTGGGCTGAGAGATGAGGTCGAACGACGGCCGATCCGTGACTGCAAAGATGACTCTCATATCCGCGCCCTGAACGGCGGCGCTGACGGCCGTACCGGTGGCGGACGCGAATTGCGTGCTGTTCGCCAAGGTCGCCTGGATGGTTTGCATCGCCTGCATGACGATCAGTTCCACATCCAAACCTTCCTCCCGGAAAAAGCCGCGCTCCTTGGCGACAAAGAAGGGCATGGAAGTGGTGCTCCTTGCAGCCAAGCCCATGCGGACCAGGGTTAGCTTGCCGGAGCCATCTGCGGCGACCGCAGGTCTAGCTCCAAAGAAGGCCAATGTTGAGACAAAAGAGCAGACAACAATTATTT
>CAZILB010000169.1:0-4511 GCA_964539925.1 uncultured Syntrophobacter sp.
TGGATTTTAATCTTCCCGAAGAGCTGCAAGTCCTGAAAGAGACGGTGCGCAAGTTCGTCGATCGCGAGCTGATCCCGCTCGAGCGCGAGTGCCGGCCCGAAGGCGAGGACATGCCGGAGCAGTACATCAAGCCGCTCCAGGAAAAGGCCAAAGCCATCGGTCTGTGGCTCCTCGACGTGCCGCAGGAGTACGGCGGCGCCGGCCTCGACCTCATGACCCGCTGCGTAATCATGGAAGAGGTCGCGCGCACGGTGGCCATTCCTTTTCGCTATGCGCCGATTTTCGGCCCCGAAGTGCGCCCGGTGCTGTTTCACTGCAATGAAGAGCAGAAGCAACGCTTTCTCTTTCCGGTCATCCGCGGCGAGAAGCGCATTTGCTTCGCCCAGACCGAGCCCGATGCCGGCAGCGACCCGGCGGGGATGAAAACTCGCGCCGTGCGCGACGGAGATCACTACACCATCAACGGCACCAAGAGGTTTATCACCGGCGCCAAAACCGCCGACTACGCCCAGGTCATCGCCGTGACCGATCCGGAAAAGGGGGCGCGCGGCGGTGTCAGTTGCTTTGTCGTCGACATGAAAGCGCCGGGCGTGACGCTGGAACGGCTATGGCCGACGATGATGGGCGATACGCCCGGGCAGATCCATTTTGAAAACGTGCGCGTGCCTGCGGCCGACAGAATCGGCAAAGAGGGCGAAGGTTTTTCCATTGCCCAGGGCTGGATTCAGGAAGGGCGAATCCGCGGCCACGGCGCTCGCCCCGTGGGCATCGCCTCCCGCGCCCTCGACATGATGATCGAGTATTCCAAAGTCCGCACCACCTTCGGCCGACCGCTCTCCGACCGCCAGGCGATTCAGTTTATGATCGCTGACTCGGCCATGGAGCTGCACGCCTGCCGGCTCATGGTGTACGAGTGCGCCTGGCGCCACGACCGCGGCGAGGATGTGCGCCAGCTATCGTACATGACCAAAATCATGTGCGCCGAGATGGCAAGCCGGGTGGTGGACCGTTCCATTCAAGTGCATGGCGGCCTGGGGCTCATGCGCGAGCTGCCGCTGGAGTGGTGGTACCGCCAGGTGCGCAGCATCCGCATCACCGAGGGCACGCCCGAAGTCCTGCGTTGGCGCCTGGCGCAGCACATTATTCGAAATCACAAAGGGTGAAACGCAATTGAGGATGGACGATGGAGGATCGAGGATGGGGAACTTCGATCTTCCATCCTCCATCTTCGATCGATAGTCAAAGCCTCTAAATTATGACCGACCACGTGAACCCAACGCGACTGCTGCCCGGCTACCGCGTCCTCGACCTTACCTCTTCGATGGGCGCGCTGTGCGGCAAGCTGCTCGGCGACCTGGGCATGGACGTGATCAAGATCGAGCCGCCGAACGGCGATCCGGCGCGCAGCGAGCCGCCCTTTGCCAACGGCCATGCGCATCGCGAAGGGAGTCTCCGATTCGCTTATCTGAATGCGGGCAAGCGCAGCGTTACGCTGGACATCTCGCAGGCGAGCGGCAAGAAGCTGTTGCTCGCTCTGGTCGAGCGCGCCGATGTGATCGTCGAAGACTTCGCGCCAGGTTATCTTGCCGGCCTGGGGCTCGGCTACGATGTTCTTCTCGGTAGGCGGAATAAATTGATCCTGGTCTCGGTGAGCGGTTTCGGCCAGGATGGGCCTTACGCCCATTACAAGACGACGGATTTGATCGGCAATGCCATGGGCGGGCTGCTCTACATCAGCGGCGACCCGAAGATGACGCCGTGCAATCCGCCCGAGACGCAGTCTTTCTACTATACGAGTCTCTTTGCGTGCTACGGTGTCATGCTGGCCTTGTGGCAGCGCGAGACCCGCGGTATCGGCGCGTGGGTCGACGCTTCGGTGCAGGCGAGCATGGCGCTGCACGAGCATGTGGCGTTCAATTATTCCGCCGAGGGGCGGGTGATGAAGCGCGCCGGCAGCCAGCACCAGCACAACGCGCCGGCCAATCTGTTTCAGTGCAAGAACGGCTGGATTTCGCTGTTCGTGACACAAACCCATTGGCCGTTGTTACTCGAAGTGTGGCCGGACCACGATCCAG
Source organism: uncultured Syntrophobacter sp. (assembly GCA_964539925.1). Taxonomy (GTDB): domain Bacteria; phylum Desulfobacterota; class Binatia; order UBA9968; family UBA9968; genus DP-20. The sequence goes on from CAZILB010000169.1 coordinate 2,076, forward strand.
CGCTCGACGATCCCAAATGGATCAACAGCAACCTGCGCCGCCAGCACGCCGACTACATCAATGCGCAGGTCACTTCATTCACCTCGCGCTTTCTCAAGGAGGATCTGGCGGAGCTGATGCAGCAGCACGGCATCCCAGGCCTGCCGGTCAATTCACCGTCGGATTTCATGAAAGACCCCCATATGCAAGCACGCGGCTTTTTCGCCGGCGTCGGCCATCCGGTGCTCGGTTCCTTTGACCAGCCCGGCGCGCCTTTCATGGTCGACGGCCGGCGGCCGCCAACTTCAGTAGCGCCGCTTTTGGGGCAGAGCAACCATGAAGTTCTTTGCCGCGAGTTGGGATTGAGCGCGGATGAAGTGGCGGTGCTGGCGATGGAGAAGGTTATTTAGGAAAATGGAAAATGGATTGTGAACAAAACGGACCAAGGTTAGCTTGGAACACTCCGTTCGTTCGGGCGAAATTTTCAATTATCCATTTTCAATTTTCAATTAATACCAATCATGGAAACACCCAGCCAAATTCTTAAAGGCGTGCGAATCCTCGCCTTCACCACCGGCTACGCGGGACCCTACGCGGGCCGGTTGCTCGCCGGCTATGGCGCGGAGGTGATCAAGATCGAGTCCAAGAAGGGCGGGCTCGATACCTTCCGGCATTATGGGCAGCACAAAGACATTGACGCCGCGCCGCGCTTCATCGAGTGCAACCTCGGCGTGCGCTCCATGGCGGTCAATCTGAAGCACCCGACCGGTGCCAAACTGGTTCGCGAGCTGGCCGGCAAGTCGGATGCGGTGCTGCAAAATTTCCGTCCCAGGGTGTTGGATAAGTTGGGCCTCGGCGCGGATGAACTGCGCAAGGGCAATCCCAAACTTGTGATCGTCCAACTGCCGGGTTTCGGCTCCGAGGGGCCGAAAAGCGGCTACGGCACCTGGGGCTTCAACCTCAACGCCTTTTCCGGCATGACCTATCTTTGGAATCATCCGGACCAGGACCGGCCGATCGGCAACCAGGGGGTCTATCCGGACCACCTCGGCTTTGTCCTCGGCCCGACCATGCTGGTGGCGGCGTTGTTGCACAGCCGGCTGAGCGGCAAGGGTGCGACCATCGACTTGGCCCAGATCGAGGCGACGGCGTACACGCTAGGCTCGACCTACCTGGAAACTTCAATCAACGGCGACAACCCTCAACCCAAAGGCAATCATTACGCCATGGCTGCGCCGCATGGCTGCTACTCTTGTCGGGGCGAGGATCGCTGGTGCGTCATCTCGGTCTCTGACGACAACGAGTGGCGCGCCTTGTGCCGGGTAATCGGCCGCGCGGAGTTGCCGAGCGACCCGCGCTTTGCCGCCCTGCAAGCGCGCCTGGCGCACCGGGCGGAATTGGATGCCATCGTCCAGGAGTGGACGCATACGCGATCGGCCGAAGAGGTCATGAACCGATTGCAGTCCGCCGGCGTGCCGGCGGGCGCGGTGCAGACCGGCGCCGATCTCTTGAAAGACCCGCAACTGCGGCATCGAAACTATTTCGCCGGTTTCGCCGACTCGCTGATCGGTCCATTCGAAATCCCGCGCGCCGGCATCACCTTCCGCGGCGCCACCGAAGAGCCGCTGCGTTTGCCCAACCGCTTCGGCGCCGACAACGAATCGATTCTCAACGAACTCCTCGGTTACGATTCGGCGACCATCGCGCGCTGGCGCGAGGAAGAAATCCTGACCTGAATGATCCAGGCGCGCTCCTTAAACCATCCACGCCCGTCCCGTCTCTTGAATATTTTTCCGCGCGGCCCTATAACTCAGCGATCATGGGTCGTTGGATCAGCGCGGAGTGATTAACCCACCAAAAACTCTCAAAACCGATCGTTTACGTCTGAGAAAAGCAAAGTTGGCCGATGCTGAGGCGATATTTCGCCAGTACGCACAGGACCCTGAAGTCACCAAGTACGTAAGCTGGCGCGCGCATCAGAGCATTGAGGAAACGCGCGAGTATCTGCGCATGTGCTCGCTCGCGTGGGACGTCGGCAAAGCATTTCACTGGGTGATCGAGGGCGCCGAAGACAGGCAGGTCATGGGTATGATCGTCGCGCGCGTCAACGCGGAAAAATGGGAATTGGGTTTTGTGTTGGCGCGAAGATACTGGGGCAAGGGTTATATGACAGAGGTGTTGAACGGGATCATCGCCTGGGGGTTGAAGCAGAAAGATATCTATCGCATCTGGGCGGTCTGCGACATCGACAACGCGGCCTCGGCGCGTGTCATGGAAAAGGCCGGCATGCAGCGCGAAGGCGTTCTGCGCCGCTGGTCGGTGCACCCGAACATCAGCCCCGAGCCGCGCGATTCCTTTTGTTACGCGATCGTTAAGTGAAGAAGTTGGAGCGATGGAAACGAAATTGGCGTGCTATGACTGCATAGCATTGCGCGCGGTCGTTTTCGAATAAGAGAT
>CAZILB010000169.1:4611-7520 GCA_964539925.1 uncultured Syntrophobacter sp.
GATCGCTACGGTCGACCTGGCGTTCTTGCCGGCCGTGGCTGTCGGCATCGGCATGCCGCTGGTGCGCAGCGGTGCAGGGCGGAACTGGATCTTCCTGCCGCTTTTGGCCGCCTTCTGGGCGGCAAACTGTCTTGTCCATGCCGAACTGCTCGGCTTGGCGCCTAATCTCGCGCGCAAGGGGATCTTTCTTGGCCTTAACCTAATCGTTTTGCTGATCGTGATCATGGGCGGACGAGTCATTCCCTTCTTCACCGAAAGGGGGCTGGCCGGTGCGGCGATGAAGCGATGGCCGGTGATCGAATGGCTGTCGCCCTTGAGCGTTATCCTCTTTTTGCTGGCGGAGTTTTTTCTCCCGGATTCGCTTTTGTCCGCAAGTTTTGCCGTTCTTGCCGCTTGCGCCAACGGCGTGCGACTCGCGGGCTGGTACACACCGCGCTACTGGCGGGTGCCGTTACTCTGGGTGCTGCATCTCGGCTACGCCTGGATCGTCGCGGGATTTGTTTTGAAGGCGGGCGCGGCCCTCGGCGCCGCTCCTCCTCAGTTTACCATTCACGCGTTCACAGTGGGTGCTATCGGCGTTCTTACTCTCGGCATGATGGCGCGCGTTTCTCTCGGTCACACCGGCAGACCGCTAAAAGTGGGCCTCGCCATGGCCATGGCCTTCGGTCTGATCAATCTTTCGGGCGTCACACGGGGTTTCCTACCGATCTTATATCCGCAATGGTTTACCCAGCTGATCGTCGCAAGCGGTGTTCTGTGGATCGCGGCGTTTGTAGTTTTTGTGATTCTCTACATGCCGATTCTGACGCGCGCGAGAGTGGACGGCCGCCCCGGATAGGGGTCGTGCGGAACGACGCTCCTACGGCACGAGTCGACCTTGAACTTTTGAACGTTGAACCTTGAACGGCTCGCCGGTGGGCGAGCATCAAGACCGATAGCGCCAGAGCTGCGGGATGGCGTAGCACACGGCAAAGATCATCAAGAAACAGAGGCCGCTGCCAAGCAGTAAAGCGTTGGGGGCGCCGAAGTATTCGGCGGCGATGCCGGCGAGGAGCGCGCCGAGGCCGTTGGTGGTCTGGGCGGAAACGGTGATCAAGCTTGCGGCTCGGCCGAGCATGCCGTCCGGCGCCAACAGTTGAACCACCGTGCGGCGGATTGCGACACTGATGGAGTCGGTGAATCCCAGAATCATCACGGCGAGGACCGCCATCCAGAACCAGTAGGAAATCCCCAGCAAAGCCAGGGAGCCGGCGAAGAACAGCGCCGCGATGATCACCAACACTCCCTTGCGCCTCACGTCTCCGGCCATCAGCAATGCCACGGAACCGAGCAGCGAGCCCAGCGACGGCGCGGCATAGAGGATGCCGAGCCCCGAGGCCCCGGTTTTGAAGACATCGGCGGCGAAGATCGGCAAAATCGGCCGGTAAAAGCCGACGAGAACAACGGCAAAGTCGAGCAGAAAGAGGGAAAGTATGATTCTCTGGATCCAGAGAAACTCGATGCCTTCGACGATGCTCCGAAGATTGACACTGCGGCGCGGGCCTTCGATCTTGCCCGATGTCCGTATGGAAAACAGCGCCAGAGCGGCGGGAACAAAGAGCATGGTGCTGATGAAATAGGCCACGGCCAGACCTTGCTGATCGATGAGAAAGCCGCCAATCGCCGGGCCGACGAGAAAACTGGTTTGCAGGATCATGGTGTTGACGACCATGGCATTCATGAGCAAGCGGGGCGGCACCAGGCGCGGAATCAGCGCCGAGCGCGCCGGCCAATTGAACACTTCGATAAACGCGCCGAGCAGCCCAAAGGTGTAGATATGCCAAACCTGGATGACACCCGTGAATGTCAGCAGTCCCAGGCATAGATTGGGAATCACCTGCAGCGACATCGTGATCATCAAGAGTTTTTTTCGATCGAAGGCGTCGGCCACGGCGCCGGCGTACAGACCGAAGACGATAAACGGCAGGGTCTCGAGAAAGCCGGTCAGTCCGAGTTTAAAGGCAGACCCGGAAATGTCGTAGACCTGATAGAGGGTGGCGACGTTGCGGATCTGCGCGGCGAGAGAAGCAAGAACACTGGCAAACCAGAGAAGCCGGTAGTCGCGAATGAGCAGCGACGACCAGGGACGAATGGGAGGCTCGGGTGAAGAGCTGGGGCCTATTTCGACGGAGTTAGCCAACGAGGTAATGACACACGCGCTGCAGTTTCATTTTTCCTTATAGCGTGCGCGGGAACGAAATGCGACGGGGCTGCGAAGCGGGGTGCATGAATCGCCGGATTCATACACCCCCAGCGCTTCCGACGCTAAGAGTTTGTAAAATAATAAAGTTAAATAAAGCGTTGCCACGCGCGCGTCTGTCATCCTGAGCAACGCGAAGGATCTCGGTCGAGATTCTTCACTTCGCTACGCTGCGTTCAGAATGACAGAATAAACCATCGGGAAAGTTAATGTTTAACAAGCCCTAACGCGAGGCGGCTTGTGGAATATCTTCGAGAACTCCCTGCTGCTCGGCTTGCGCGAGCACGGCTTCGATGGTTTGAACCAGCTTGCGCGCGCCCTCGATACTCAGTTCGACGGCGACGCGCGCGCCGGGCCCCTGGGCTTGGTTCACAAAATCGATGTTCAAGGCGTGTTCCAACGGCAGGTCGTAGGGGTGATCGTAGGAGACGTTGGCCTCGCGCACCTCGAACCAGTCCTGTCCGCTTTTGCCCCGTCCCTCGATCTTGGCTTGATGCGCAATCATCGTGCACATGGTTTGCTCCTTATGGTTCAGATTTATGGTCCTTCAGGCTTCCCTGGGGGAAACTTGCCAGTAGCCCGCTGATTTCCTTCATCACGAAGACGACGAAGACCACGAAGGATTCGGGAATCCATTACGCTCACAATTTCTCAACATCGTGGTCTTCGT
>CAZILB010000170.1:0-7480 GCA_964539925.1 uncultured Syntrophobacter sp.
AATGCTTCGCGTTGCTCCGAATGACATCCAAACAGGCCGGATCGATTTTATCCCGCCAGCTCGAAACAGGGCAGCTTGATCGCCGGGTCGTGGGTCTCTTGAAAGACCGCCCTTACCCGGTCGCCGAGCTTAACCTTTTCCTTGCCGGCCCCTACCAGCTTGCTCTCGACGATGACGCCTTCGTCCAAAATCACGTTGATATAGTAAATCGGCACTTCATCTTTGAAAGCGGGATTGCGCGGCACGCGCACCAGTGTAAAGCTGTGAATCTTGCCCGTGCCTCTGGCTTCGATCCAGCCGGGTTCGCCGAAGCAATCGACGCAGGCGACGCGCGGAAAGAACTGCACCTTGCCGCAGCTTTTGCACTTTTGCAGCAAGAATTTTCCGGCGGCGGCACCTTCCCAGAAAGTTTGATCGACTTTGTTGACCTTCGGGATGCTCTTCTGTGCGGCTCGTGCTTCAGCCATCACTTTCTCCTTTCCATGACCAGCGCCGCAGTGGTGCCGAGATTGCGCCCGTAGTTGAGCCAGCCAATGCCGGTGACCAACGCGCGCTCGGCTTTTTTCACTTGATGGCCTTCGGCTTCGCCGCGAAGCTGGCGCAGCGCCTCGACGATATGCAGATAACCGCCCGCGAGGCCGGCCTGGCCGACCGACAACTCCCCGCCTCCGGTATTGACGGGAAAATCTCCCTTGTAAGTCAGATCATGCGCATCGACGAATTTACCGCCTTCGCCTTTGTTGCAGAACCCGAGGTCCTCGATCTGAATCATCACGGCGATGGGATAGTCGTCGTAGATCTCCACAAAGTCGATCTCTTCATGCCCAAGCTCTTTGAAAATCCGCTCGCCGACGACTTTCTGTCCGAAGGTGGTCTTGTCGGGAAGCATATTGGCGACCTGGTAGTGCGAGATTTCGGCGTCGGTCACGAGATAAACGAGTTTATCGCCGATCTGCTTGGCCTTTTCCTCGGACGCAAGGATGATGCATTCCGCGCCCGAACAGGGCATGACGCAATCGAACAGGCGGATCGGATCGGAAATCATCCGCGAATTGAGGTAATCCTCCATGGACATCGGTTCGCGAAAAAGCGCCTGCGGATTGCCGAGCGCGTTGAAGCGCTGGGCGACGGCGATCTTGCCGATCTGCTCCAGCGTCGTGCCGTACTGTTCCATGTGCAGACGCTGAATCAAGGCCATCAAGGAATTGGGTCCGCCGTAGCCGTAAACATCGACGAAATTGCCGCGCTGATACTCCAACTGGCGTTGGGTCGGCATGCTCCGGTCAAAGGAGTTGCCGCCGACGAGCACGGCCAGATCGATATGACCGCACTCGATGGCGTCGGCCGCGCGTCTAACGCTCATAACGCCGCCGGCGCCGCCGTAGTCGCCGTTGAGCACCCAGTCGACTTCCAGACCCAACTGCTCGGCAACGTGCGGCGAATAATCCGGACTCGCCTGGGTCGTGATGGAAAAACCCCGGATGTCTTTTTTATGCAACCCGGTTTGCCTGAGAGCATCGCGGATCGCCTGGGCATAATACCAGAGCACCGAAGCCTCGGATTTCCGGGAATACTCCGTCGAGCCATAGCCGACAAAACAGACTTTCTTGCGTCTCATATCTTCGCCCTCTATTCCCTCTCAAACATTAGGCAAGAGGCGCCAGGCAAGAGTTGGGAACACAATTCAGTATCTCCGATTTTTTACTATTGCCTAGTGCCCAGTGCCTTCCCCAATAAAGCGCTCTCCCCTCGCCCGATCCAGCTCCCCTTCGCGGCCGTAAAGCAAGCGCATCATTCGCGCCTCGCGATAAAATCCTTCGAAAGGGAACTCCTTGCACACCCCGTAGCCGCCGTGAATTTGGATCGCGGTGTCGGCGGCTTGAAACGCCATCCGGGCTGCGCGTTTTTTCGCCAGCGCCGCTTCGTCGAAGTAGGGCAAGTCGTGGTCCGCGCGCCATGCGGTTTCCAGCGTTATCCAGGTCGAGCTGCGGATTTCCATGGACAGGTCGGCGAGCATCCATTGAATCGCCTGGCGCTCGGCCAGACGACGGCCGAAGGTGGCGCGATTGCGCGCATGCTCGAGCGAAGCGGCCAGGCAACGCATTCCGATACCCAACGAACGCGCCGCTATCCGCAGCTGCTCCGCGGCGATAATCGCCCCGGCCTCGTACTCGTAGCCGACCAGTTGCTCGTTGGGAACTCGGCACTGATGCAGCGAGAACCGGGCAACCACGGCGTCCGTCGTAAGATCGGCTCGGTCGACGATCGCGAATCCGGCGCTATCGCGCTCGATCACGAAGAGGCCCAGGCGCTGGGTTCCCTGCTCCCGCGCCGGAAACAAAAACAAATCGGCATCGGGATCGATCACGTCAATGCGCGAGTCCTGCAAAATAGCGCCCGCGGGCTCCTGCCGGTAAAGCGTTCGGAGACTTTTCAAAGTCCCGGTCTTATGCGCTTCATCGAAGGCCAACGAAAGCGACAACTCGCCCCCGGCAAGCGCCGCACCGTATTTGCCCTCGAACAGAAATCCGGGGATCGACAACGGCTGAAAGGGCAAAACCGAACGGCCAAACTCCCGGTGAATAAGAACCTGCGCCATGACTCCCAGCCCAGGCCCGCCATAAGACTCAGGCAAGGCCAACGCCCATAGGCCAATGTCGCGCGCCTTGCGCATCAGTTCTTTGTTAACGTCCTCTTCGAGTACGCGCCGCTGCGGCGCGCCGGGAGGAAGAAAGAGCTGGCGCTGTTTCAGATAGCCGCCCTCGCGCGCAATCAGTTCGTTGTCGACAAACTGCGCGGCAGTGGCCTTGATCAGCTTTTCTTCTTCACTCAGCGACAGATCCATTCTCTTCCACGCATTTTCCTAACATTTTGCCTTACAGGTTTTGAACGACTTGAACGGCTTGAATGTTTTGAACGCCAAGGCGACCCACGCCGTTATTGCAGCTCCAATAACCCTACCCCTTCGCGAAACAGCGCGCGCTGAATGATGTGGCGTTGAATTTCCGAAGGACCCTCGACGATCCGGCGCGAGCGCGCATGGCGAAATGCCCGCGCGATCACATGTTCCTTTCGCATGGCGGCGGCGCCGACGGATTCCAGCGCGAAGTCGATCGCGCGATGCGCCAGTTCGGTGCCGAACAGCTTTATTTGAGCGGCATCCACGCGCACATCCAGCCCCCGATCTGCACGCCAAGCCGCGGCGTAGGTCATAGTCTTCAGCGCCTCGAGCTCGCCCAGGAAATAGCCGATCCCCGGCGCCAAATGGCCGGTCTCTTTGGCGTCATGCCGCAAGGTCTCGGCCGCGCTGCGCAACACTCGCAGCGCCATGCCATGGGCGCGGATGCCCACTTGAAAACGGCGCGCGCCCAACCAGGCTTGATTCAATGCCCAGCCATTGCCGACATCGCCGAGGACTTGCGATTTGTGCACCCGGCAATCTTCAAAAATCAGCTCGCAGGGTTCGGTGCCGGCGATGGTCGCGATGCTCCGCACCACGCGATAACCCGGCGTGCCGTTGTCGATGAGAAAACAGGTCACGCCTTCGCGCCCTTTCGTGCCCGGCAGGCGTGCGAAGAGCTGGACGAAGTCGGCGACGTCGGCGAAGGTCGGAAACATCTTTGTGCCGTTGATAATGAAATAGTCCCCGTCGGGCGCGGCCGTCGTTTGCATCATCGAGGGGTCGGCGCCCGAGGACGGCTCGCTCAAGCCGAAGGCGGAGGTTTTCTCGCCGCGGATGCACGGCCAAAGATACTTTTCAATTTGCGCACCCCGGCAGTTGTAGAGGATATTGGAAACGTGATTGCCGAATTCGAACGGCAGCACGCTTTTTTCCAGCTCCTCGGTGACCGAAACCATGGCGACATTGCTGACCTCCAGGCCGCCGTAGGCTTTCGGCACATCCAGATGCCAAAGCCCCTCTGCCGCCGCCTTACGTTCGAGCTCTTCCATAATTTCAACGTAGCGCTTGATCTCGGGATCCCCGCTTTCCTTGACCCGGCTTTTCCATCGGCTGCCTTCGAAGATATCCGGGGCGTGGACAAATTCGGGCTCCAGCGGAATCAGTTGCTGCCGCACGAATCGCTCGACGGTCTGGCGCAGCGCTTCTTCTTCGGGGGATAAGCCAAATTCCATGGGTCACAATGAAATAAAAATCTTCAAGCAGGGGACGCTTTCGCTTTCACCCTGGTCCATAACACACCTGCCGGCGACAAAAAAAGGGCCGGGGCGGTTTCGACCGCCCGACACGCTGCGGCATACGAAGGCGGTTTGCGGGCCGCCTGAAAAGGCGGCGCCGCGGTAAAAATTACCATTGGACGCCAAAGAAAAATTTTGCTAGATTGCCAGACCCTGAAGCCGCGTCGATGTCGGCGCCGGCAAACAGGTATGCCGTCGCGCTTAAAAGAGGAGCATTCCCTTGAAGATCAGACCCCAGGCCCTGTTTAGTTTTTGCGCTCTGGTGTTCTTTTGTGTGTTTGTCTATCAGGCTTACGAATGGCGCATGCAGGCCCGCCTGTATCCCTGGGTCATCGGCATTCCGATGATCCTGCTCGCCATCGCGCAGGTGATTTTGGATCTGAGGGGGGTCAAGGCCAAAGCGCCATCCGAGGCCGGACCGCCGACGCCGATGGATTTTCAGTTCACCAAGGACGTCGACCCGGTGACCGCAAGGAATCGAGCTATTGTGATGTTTGCCTGGCTCGCCGGGTTTTTAGGATTGATTTGGTTCGTCGGCTTTTCCATCGGCATCGCGGTGATGATGTTCAGCTACTTCAGGATTCAGGGAAAAGAGCCCTTGCGGCTGTCGATCATACTCACGGCCATCGCCTGGCTCTGTTTTTACGGCCTATTCGTAAAACTGCTCACCCTGCCGTTTCCTCAGGGAGCCCTTTTCGCGTGGCTGGGCTTGGATCTATGACTCCCGCCTCCGCCAAGCGGCGGAAGGGTCCGCATCCGGTGACGCGCATTCGCTATCCTGTCGATCCGGCTTGATAAAATTCGTCTAACCCTATCTATAGCCGCAAAGCCGCGCTTCGAACTGTTGTGCCACGTACGATCGATATGAACGTCTCTCAGCCCACAGAGCGGCCGAAGCGCTCCTATGGGACGTGGCTGATACCTCGTCTTGACGCCAACGTCAAATAAGATAAGAGAAGGAAGCGGGAATCGCTCGAACATAGACCCCGGGGGAAGGTCTCAAAGGCCTCCGCCAGACAAACTAAAGGAAAGGTAGGCCTATGAGAAAGATCATCCTGGTAATCGTTTTGGTGCTGTTGACCGCGGCATCCGTCCATGCGCAAGCGACCGATTTCTATAAAGGAAAACAGATCACTGTGGTCGTCGGCTTCACCACCGGCGGCTTTTACGACCGCTGGGCCCGGCTGCTGGCCCGCTATATGCCCAAATATATTCCCGGCAATCCCCACTTTATCGTGCAGAATATGCCGGGCGCGGGCTCGGTGATCGCAACCAACTTCGTCTATGGCGTCGCCAAAGCGGACGGCTTGACCATCGGGTTTCCCAGCAGCGCCATCTATCTCGATCAGATCGTCGGCCGGCCCGAGGCCAAATTCGACATTCGCAAGTTTGCCTGGATCGGCTCGCCGGTGACCGAGCCGATGATCCTTTATATGCGCGCCGACAGCCCCTATAAAACCATCAGCGACATAAAGAACGCCAAAGAGCCGCCCCGATGCGGCTCCACGGGCACCGTGAGCAGCGACTACATCCTGGCGCGCCTGCTGGAAGACACCCTGCCGCCGCTCAAGATCAATACGGTTTTGGGTTATCCCGGCGGCTCCGAGATCGACATCGCCGTGGAACGAGGCGAAGTCGTGTGCCGCGGCATGACCGCGTCGCCCTTTTTCGGGAGAGAGCCGTTCTTGACCTGGCAAAAGAAAAATTTCGTCCGAGTGCTGCTCTTTACCGGAGCCAAGCGCGACGAAAGAATCCCGGATGTGCCGACCATCAGGGAAATCTTTGAGAAGGAAAAAGTACCGGAGAGCAGCCGGCGCGTCGCTGAGGTGATTCTCGCCTCGGAGTCTTTCGGCAGGCCGATCATCTCCGGTCCGGGCACCCCGAAGGACCGCGTGGACATTCTGCGGCGCGCCTTCGATCAGGCTATGAAGGACCCCGAGCTGCTCGCCGACACCAAAAAGCAGCGCATGGACGTGGATCCAACCACCGGCGCCGAATTGGAGAAGCTCGCGCGGGAGGTACTGGATCAACCGCCCGAAGTCATGGCGCGGGTGAAAAAGCTTCTGAGCGGCAAGTAAATTAAGCGCCTTTGCTAGTGACGAATCGAACTACATCATAACAGGAGGTTTATTCGCGATGCATCGATTATTGGCAGCTTTGCTCTTACTACTGGGGGCGGGGGCTCAGGCCCACGCCCAGACGCCTTTCTATCAAGGCAAGACGATTACCATCATTGTTGGCACCAAGGCCGGCGACGCCTATGATCTCTATCCCCGGATGATCGCCGAGTTCCTGCCGAAATACATTCCGGGTAATCCAAATTTCATTATCCAGAACGTTCCCGGCGCGGCCTCGCTGATCGCCGCCAACCAGTTGTTTAACGTCACCAAACCGGACGGTTTGACCATCGGGGCGATCTATCCGGCGCTGTATTTCCAGCAGCTCCAAAAAAAACCGGAGGCCAAGTTTGACTGGACGAAATTCGGCTGGATCGGCAACCCGGTGACCTCGAACCACCTCTTGTACATGCGCGCCGACACTCCCTACAAAACTATACAAGACGTGGTCAAGGCATCGACGCCGCCCAAATGCGGCGCCTCCGGGATAACCTCCACAGGCTATTACATGCCCAAGCTGATCGAGGAAACCATTGGCGCGAAGTTTGATATCGTCTCCGGCTATCAGGCCGGTCAGGACATCGATCTGGCGGTGGAACGGGGCGAGCTCCAGTGCCGTGCCTTTACCCTTACGGCATTCTTTGCCCGCGAGCCTTTCATTTCCTGGCGCAAAAGAGGTTTTGTCAACGTGCTCATGCAAAGCGGCGCGAAACGCGATCCCCGGTTAAAGGACGCACCGACGCTCTATGAGTTGATGGATACCTACAAAACTTCCGCCCAGGCGAGGAGCCTGGCGAAAGTTATTTTGTCGGCGGGCGAGTTTGGCCGGCCGCTGGTCACTCCTCCGGGAGTTCCCGCCGAACGGCTCAAAATCTTCCGCGACGCCTTCGACAAGGCGATTAACGACCCCGAGCTAAAGGCTACGGCAGAGAAACGCCGGCTGGATCTCGACCCGGCGAGCGGCGTTGAACTGGAAAAGCTGGCCAAGGAAGTCATGGCGACATCGCCGGAGGTCGTGCAAAGAGTCGATAAACTTTTGGGCGGAAAGTAACGTTACTTCCCGGCTGCCCCTCAAGGTTGCAATCTTGCCGCCTTGAGGGGTATGTTCCGGCCATCTTCTCGGCGGGAAGGAGTAACGTTATGCTTTCAGCTCTCGTCTTTTTGGC
>CAZILB010000171.1:0-7480 GCA_964539925.1 uncultured Syntrophobacter sp.
GGCGAAGCTGGCAAGTATGCCTTGCCGCCATCAATGTGCGCGGCGCGCAGAAAAACGACCTTACAGCCGGAGGCGCCGACCGGGCCGCGTGATCAAAACTTCTCCCGGCATAGATTCATAAAAGCGGAGCCGTCCGCCTTTTCACTTCACTGTCAGGCGAATGGCTTACGGGCCGAAGGGCCGTATTGGCAAATTTTCCAAGCACTAGCAGGGCAATTGCGCTGGCATGCTCCTTGCATTGGTGTTTCTCTGTGAGCCCAAGGAACAACGCATTGCCCTTGGGAACGAGGAGTCAGCAAATTCATTGGACGGAGGAGCGCGTATGTTTGGTGGAATATTATTTGGTTGTTGGGAGTACCGTTCGGCATCATTATCCTGCTCTGGCTGTTCGGCGTTCTAGGTTAAATCCTGCGGCGACGATCTGGACACTTTCAAAGAATCGGGAGAGGGCCGACGGAATTGCCGCGTCGCGCGACGTGATATTGCGATCTTTCTCGGCCCACTCGGAGGCTTTCATTGCCGCCTGAGCCGCTCCTCCCGCAATCGACGAACAATTCGCCCGATCGCGGCGAAATGTCGATGATCTTGCCCTCATTGTTTCCATGACTCCTCCGGTGTGCAATGGCACCTGCCTGATAGAAGCGCAGAGTCTCAAATTACGATCGAAGCGTAGGACCCTGTATTATATGGATATTTTTTCATCCGCTGAGTTGCGTTCGATGTTTATGCCGTCATTGTCACTCGTGGAAATCATCGTGCGCGGGACAGTGATTTATTTAATTTTGTTCGCGCTTCTGCGCGTTCTTAGGCGGGAGGCGGGCGCAATAGGTGTCAGTGACTTGCTCGTGGTTGTGTTGATTGCCGACGCCGCGCAAAACGCCATGGCCAGCGAGTACACATCGATCACCGAGGGAGCAGTTTTGGTCGCGACCATCGCGTCATGGGATTATTTTTTGAATTGGCTCGGTTTCAGATGGTCGTGGTGGCAGCGTCTCTTGCGGGCTGCGCCATTGCCTCTGATCATGGATGGACGGGTGCTGAGAAAAAATTTACGGCAAGAACTGATTACCATGGAGGAGTTAATGAGCGAGTTGCGTCAACAGGGCGTGGAGACTGCAGAGCAGGTAAGTCGATGTTACTTGGAGGGAGACGGCCACTTGAGCGTTATTACCGTTCAGGGCAAAGAACAGGGGCTAAGAAAGAAGAATCCGATTTCTGACAGCCCGAAATAATTGTTGATTCACCGGGCCAGACTGTAAGTGTTTAACCTCACGCTTGAAGTGAAAATACCCACGGAGATTTGAGTTCGAGACTTCGAGCCTTGCGCCGTGGGATTGAAATCCGATGAATGAGCGAGTGCGCTCTGCTGAATGCGCTCTTCTAATTTTTCGGCTTCTGTTTGGTCACAGGAGCTGTCTCCAGGCCAGGGAGAATCGAGTGGAAGAACGCGTTCTGGATTAATCCCAGGATGATGTCCAGGGTGCTGGTCTGAGGATTCGACAACCGGCCGGAGATCTTCGTTGTCGTCGCGACTTCCTCGCGCGGTCGATTCTGTAAAATCCAAGATAACCCGCCCAGAATGCCTTCATAGAGCTGACGGAGGATGGGTTTGTCGCCGTCCTGCTTGGAGTCATAAATGCTGATATTCTTGAAGAGCGGCTTGACATAGCCATCGACGGCGCCATCGCGCACGGCGATCTCGCTATAGAAGGAAAATGCTCCCGCGGCAACATCGAAACCGCCGTAGGCGAGAAACAGTTTATTGAGTGGTTTAATGTCCGCTTGGTCGATGGCGATCTGCAGGTCGAAATTTGCGCTCTTACCCTGGGGTTTGAAACTTATGGTTGCGCGCGCCGGACCCGATCCCATAAACCGGCCGGTCAAAGTTCCGACGGCGGTGCCGGTCCCGCTCTGGTTGCTTAAATTCTTTACGTTGAGACGCGCGTTTGTCAGGAAGAGGCGGTAAACCGGATTGCTCGCCTGGTTGATGATGCCGATCTCGCTGTCGACCACGCTGATTTCATTGACGCGCACGTCCAAGTCTTGTTTATTCGATTGCTCGCGGATCACCTTGTCGGTCTTCTCAGCGATTTCCTTGGTTGGTGACGTCGCCGCTTTGACGTGGGTGTAGTCGCCGACGAACTTGACGATCTCGATTTTCGGGATTTCAAAGATTTTGCGGTTGTTTGCGTACTCGATATTCCCCGCCGTATTGAGCACGCCGCCGCGCACGGAGAGCTGGGACCGCTCGATGATCGGACGGAAATAATCGAGCTCGACCTGGCGCAGATCCACGGCCGCCTTGATGCTGGCGTGCGGAACCGCGAGAAAGTCCGCGTGCCCGTCGACGGTCACCTTGCCTTTGTCAAAGACATCGCCGTCTAGATGAACCTCCGAAGGGTATTGGCCAGGCTCCGACTTGACGTTGCGAATGTTGCCGGCTCGAAAGTTGACTCGGCGCAACTGCAACGGCCTGTAGGGGCCCTCGTCGACATAGGTGAGGTCGCCATTGATCAGCTCGAATTCGTTGATCTTGAGCGGATAGATGGCCTGCAATGCTTCCTGCCAACCGCGCTCTTCGAAGGAGACGTCGTCGCGTGCTTCGCTACGCATCCGTTTGAGATCGATAAACAGCTTGGGATCTCGTATGTAAAAGTCGGCCACCAATCTGCCTGAAAGCAAAGCGCGCCAATGGACGCTCGCTGTCAGCAACGGGATTTCGGCAACCGGCCGGTCGGGGTGGGCGTCTTGAGTGATGACGGTGTTTTCCAGATCGAGCGAAAAGCCGATCGGGTGGAAATCGAGCCGCTGGATTTTTACCGTGTAACCTTCGAGGGCCGCGTTGATCCGCGCTTCCGTGCGCTGGCGTAAAGGTTCATCGACGAAGAATTCGACATAGAGCGCCGCCGCGCCGGCAATCAGCAGCCCAAAAAGCAGAATCCATTTTCCAACCCCTCGCATGGCTGGTCCGACCAATAGTTGAATCTTCAGGCGCAAGCGGCATGCCATGCGCGATCTGACCGGAATACGAGACCTTACAGTTGGTGCCCACGCCTGAGCGTGGAGGATAAACCCTTTACTGAAGGAAACATTGAACGTCGAATGGACCTATATCATTAATCGCTTTCCCTTGGTCGCCCTGCGGTGTGATCACAAGACTCTTCAGGACCGCTCAGAGTTGCGATCATGCTCGAGAACCTTGTCCGGCCGTTTTGGTGGATGTGTGGCAGAAGATTAATCCAACTCGCACCCGCGTCATATTTGCTCTGCACATTTGCCGTTGTGGGCAGCGACTCCGCAAACCATCTACGTAGGGGGAAAACCGGCGTTGTCGGGGTTTTTAAGATAGTTGTTTTCGGACTCCGCCGAGAAACTGCTGATATAACGTCGTCGATCTGCTGGCATGTTACTTGCGGAATCTCGCGGGTAGTTACGGTCCTGTAGCTGAGGATTGAAATGAAAAACATCGTGTACGCTGCGTTAGCGGGCGTGGTGCTGATGGGCTGTATGAAGAACGAACAAGCAGCGACGACAACTCCGGCCAAGCAGGCTCAACCGGACTGGTTCGACAAGTCCGACGATCGTGATTACGCGGTTCCGGACTTCAGCGCAGACGAGAACGCCGTACAGCTTATAAGGCGCTCGCTCTCTGCGGATCAGTCGCTTCCTACGAACGGCAAAAACGTCAAGCTCATCGTTTTTAATGGAACCCTCGCGCTGCGCGGTCTGGTGAAGAGCGAGCAGGAAAAAGTCGCTATCGGGGCATGGCCAGACAATACGCGGGCGGAAGGAATATCGATAATCAGTTACGTGTCGTCAAGTGAGATTCTAACAGGCTAAAAACTCAATTGAATAAAAATAGGAGGTAGCGATGAACGAAGATATTATTTCCGGACACTGGAAACAAATGAAAGGATCTTTGAAGTCCTGGTGGGGACAGTTCAGCGATGATGACTTTGACAGGATCGACGGACAAAAGGACAGGTTGGTGGGCTGGGTGCAAGAGAAATATGGCCGCACTCGCGAGCAGGCGACTCAAGAGGTTAACGCTCGGCTCAAAGAGTATAACGACAAATACGGCGGCACGGTCGCCGAACTTAAAGCCAAGGCTTACGATATCGGCGAAACAGTCGCCGGCAAAGCTAACGAGGCGGCTACCGCGGTGCGAAGCGGCGTAGAAAAAGCGAGCTCCTACTTTCAAGAGAAAACCCTCGACAGCATGGGTGCGGACGTCACCGCATTGGTGCGTAAGTATCCGATACAATCGGTGCTTATCGGTATCGGCGTCGGCATCTGGCTCGCGCGGGGCGGCAAACATTAATCCGAATGGAACAGGAAGATCGCATACGCAGTTTAAGGCCGAGCGTCAGCGCCACGATCATCGGAGTGGTTGCCGACGCCAAGGAGCTGCTGGCTTCTGAATTAAAGCTTACCAAGCTGGAGGTCCAGCGCGAGTTTACCAAGGCAAAGGCTGCTGCCGTTACCGTTGCCATTGGCGTCGGTTTAGGGTTCCTTGGCGCACTCTCTCTCGTCTTCATGCTGGTCCACTTGCTCGCGACTTTCACGATGCTGCCGCTCTGGGGTTGCTTTGGCATTGTCGGCGGCGTGCTTGCTTTATTCGGCGCGCTGCTCGCGACCTCAGGAAAAATCAAAAGCAAGGAAATCAATGTGTTGCCGCGTTTACCCTTCGGGTTGAGAAAGGATATTGCGCCATGAAAATGGATTCGACTGATCTGGACCGCGATATTGACGAAACCCGAAAGCGAATCGCGGCAGCCCAGTTAGCGATGTTGGAGAAACTCGAAACCATGGAACAGCAGATTCGCGACACGGTTGCCGGCGCACAGTCGGCCATCGATGATGTGGTGACCAATGTCAAAGGCACGATTTCCGATACCGCAGATTCCGTGAAGCGGACCTTCGACGTGCCCTATCAAACCCGCCAACATCCGTGGTTGGCAGTGGGAAGTGCCGTGGTGATCGGTTATTTGCTCGGTGGCCGCGGCGTCGCGACAGGGCGGCGCAAGGGAAATCGGTTTGATTCTCGCGCCGATCCTTACCCGCATCACCTACAACGGGGGATGGCCAGCAAAGTGTTGGACCAATTCAGAGGAGAAATCGGGTCTCTTCGGAGCGCCGCGGTGGGCGCGATCATTGCCGCGCTATGGGAAATGGCCAAAAGCAAAAGTACAGGGAGTCATCATGGCAAAGCGGAGCAACAAAAATGAGAATCAAAAAATCGCCCAGTTGGCGGCCGAGCGCGAGGACGGCGCGGATCAGACCTTAACTTCCAACGACGGTTTACCGATCAACGACGACCAGAACTCGCTCAAAGGCGGGGAGCGCGGACCATCGTTGCTTGAAGATTTTTTACTGCGGGAGAAGCTCACCCACTTTGATCATGAGCGCATACCGGAGCGCATCGTGCATGCCCGAGGCGCGGCCGCGCACGGCTATTTTCAAGTGTATAAGCCTTTGTCGAAGTACACCACGGCTCATTTTCTCCAAGATCCGGCGCTCAAGACGCCGGTCTTCGTGCGGTTTTCGACCGTCGCCGGCTCGCGCGGTTCGAGCGATCTCGCTCGCGACGTACGCGGTTTCGCGGTGAAGTTCTACACTCAAGAAGGCAACTACGATCTGGTCGGCAACAACATCCCGGTATTTTTCATTCAGGATGCGGTGAAGTTTCCCGATTTGGTTCATGCGGTTAAACCGGAACCGCACAACGAAATCCCCCAGGCGGCCTCGGCGCATGATACATTTTGGGATTTCATTTCGCTCATGCCGGAATCGATGCACATGATTATGTGGGTAATGTCGGACCGCGCGATTCCCCGTAGCTTCCGCATGATGGAAGGCTTCGGCGTGCATACCTTCCGCTTTATCGACGAGGCCGGCAAGGCGCGGTTCGTGAAATTTCATTGGAAGCCGCTTCTGGGTGTGCATTCGGTGGTCTGGGACGAGGCCCAGAAAATTTCCGGTAAAGACCCCGACTTCCATCGGCGCGATTTATGGGAGGCGATCGAGAACGGTAATTTTCCGGAGTGGGAGCTGGGCGTGCAGATCGTCGAAGAAGAGGACGAAAACAAATTTGACTTCGATTTGCTGGATGCGACCAAGTTGATTCCCGAAGAACTCGTGCCGGTGCAGCGCATCGGCAAAATGACGCTCAACCGCAATCCCGATAACTTTTTCGCCGAGACCGAGCAAGTGCTGTTTAACCCCGGGCATGTGGTGCCGGGTATCGATATCACCAGCGATCCGTTATTGCAGGGCCGGCTATTTTCCTACACGGATACCCAGCTCATCCGACTGGGCGGTCCCAACTCGCACGAGATACCGATCAATCGACCGGTGGCGCCGGTGCATAACAATCAGCGCGACGGCTTTATGCGTCAAACCATCAATCAAGGGCGCGTAAGCTATCATCCCAACAGCATCGGCGGCGGCTGCCCCATGCAAGCGAAAGCGGACATGGGTGGCTTCGTGAGTTACGCCGAGCGCATCAACGGAGCGAAAATTCGCGCCCGCAGCGAGAAGTTTTTCGACCATTTCAGCCAGGCGGCGTTGTTTTGGCGCAGCCAGTCCGCACCGGAGCAGGAGCATATGGTGCAGGCGTTGCAGTTTGAGCTGGGCAAAGTGGAGATGGAAACCATTCGAGAGCGGATGGTGGGCATGCTCGCGCAGATCGATCGCGGTTTGGCGGAGCGGGTTGGGGTGGGGCTCGGGCTCGCCGCGCCGAAGAAACCGGACGGCCCGCTCAACCAAAGCCTGCCCGCTGATGGTGACCCCAAAGATTTTCAGCCCAAACCGATGAAACAAACTCTGGAACGCTCGGCGGCCTTGAGCATGGCGGACACCATCAAAGACGGCATCAAGACGCGGAAAGTGGCGATTCTGATCGCCGATGGATTCGATGAGGCCGATCTTGCCGTAGTGCAAAAGGCCTTGAGCACGGGAGGCGCGCAGGGGAAAACCGTCGCTCCTAGACAAGGCCCGATCAAGAGCGCCACGGGTAAGGAGGTCAAAGCGGACATGAGTTTGCTTGGTGCCGCCTCGGTGCTGTTCGACGCGGTTTACGTTCCCGGCGGCGAGCAAAGCGCCGCCGCTTTAAAAGCCGCCGCGCCGGCACTGCATTTTCTCAACGAAGCTTATAAGCATTGTAAAACCATCGCGGCCGCAGGCGCGGGCATCGACGTTTTGCGCGAGACTTATTTTGGTGCCAAGCTTTTGAACGGCAACCCCGATGGGGGTGCCTTGAGTGTCGCGGCAGGCGTCATCGCCGGCGCGGCGAATCACAGAGCCCAGGTTGCGTCAACATTTGTCGAAGCAATCGCGCAACATCGGCACTGGAGTCGGGAAGCGGAAGCGCCGGTACCGGCTTGACCGATCGTCATTGAGCGCAATGTATCGCGAAGGAAGATGCCGGAATCATGATTGACGCAGTGATCTTCGACGTCGACGGCACGCTGGTCGATTC
>CAZILB010000172.1:0-7412 GCA_964539925.1 uncultured Syntrophobacter sp.
TCCTGATGGGACTGCTCATTTTTGCCGTTCTCCCAGGTATGAGAAGTGAGAATCAGGGGTACCGATAGCCAGCGCTGCGGGCGGCCATGCTCGGTCAGATGATTGGCAAAGATGATTTCCTGGCGCAGGGCGCCATGCATTTTTGTGCCGAACGCTTCGTAGGTATGGATCAAATTAATCCCGCCCTTGTTGGCCACCGCGGCGCTGGCGACGGCCTCTTCGTTTAACGCCGTGATGATCGCGCCGTGCAGCGACTCGGGCACGCCGGGCTCCGGATCGGTGACGCGAAATTTGAGCAGCTCCAGCGTTTCGATCAGGCGGTTGGAGCGCATTTCGTCGGGATTCCCCACTCGGGGACGCAGATGCGGGTTGGCTCGCACCGTCGAAGCGAACAATTTATCCACCGCGGCCATCGGCGACATTCTGTTGATCGCTTCGGGGTTGTCGGCCTCGCCGCCAAGAAACGGCGGCGCGGGAAGCTCGCGCAGCGAGATCTCGCGGTGGACGAGCGCGTGGTCCTTTTCGCGCGGCCGGCCCGAACGATCATGGCGCTGAAGTGTTTCCACGGCATGTTTCAGTTCTTCGGGCTTTACCCAGAGTCTTTTCGCGCCGCGATTGAACTTATCCCTCGCTTGTTTGTCGGTATGCGGATTCGCCATCAGCGGCAGGTTGTGCGCCAGATTGGTGCCCGCGCCGGGAAAGCCGTAGCCCTTCGGCGCCATGGCGACCCCGTGGGGCAGCGCCACCGGATATTTCATTCTCGCTTCGCGGATCTCTTCGGCAGCGGCTTCCAGGCGGCGCTCCATTTCGAAGATCGCCCAGACGAAGGCCGCCGGGTCGCGCCCGTCGAAAACGATCGGATCGAAGGAATTGAGGCGCAGGTGGCGCGCGAACCAAGCCGCACCGCCTTGCTGCGACATGGTGGTGCGCTGGTCGATGCGCCGGCCGTTTTTGATCATGATCGGCGCCACCAGCCCCGAGTCCTCGGCGCGCCACCAGCGCGGCGCCCAGTCGCCGCCGCGCTGTTCTTCGAACGCCCCGTCCGACAAGAACGCAACCAATCGTTCGCCGGGAAGCGGCATGTGAACGTATTGCAGCTCGGCGAAGCCGAGGTAGCCGCCTTCGGCCAGACCGCCGGCGGTATGGGCATTGACGTGGCTGCCGAGCGGAGAATCTTGTTTGCCGTCGTCGCCGATGCGGTAAGAATAAAAATCGCGCACGTAGCGCGTCAGTCCCTCATCGCTGACGCTGTAACGCTGCGCGTGTGCCGGCAGCATGTTGCCGACGATTAGATTCAATGAATCGATCGCCGCGACGCAGTGCCCTTGTCCCATCAACCAGGCGCGCGTGATGCCGGTCAGCGCGTCGATGGCCAGGTAGCCGGCATAGGCCGGCACCATGTTGAGCGCGCCGCCGGTGTGTCCTTCGGGCTGCGGCTTGAAATCCTCCCCGGACAGGGCGCGGCCATCGAGATAGACATTGCGCGCGTAGGTTTCATGAACGACCAGCCACATCGCGGCGCTGGTCACCCGATCCAAAGCATGGAGCAGCTCGTATAGAGGCGCGCCGTCGCCCCGAATGTTTTGTTCGGCTAAACGGCTTGCCATGTCGTGAACCCTCACCTGCGTGACATCGGTGTGGCGGATGACGCCGTAACCTTCGGCCCACCGCGCGAAGGCGCGATCTTCGGCGCGCCGGCGGGCGGCCGCCTGTCTCGCTCGAATTGCGCTCTGTCTCGGAGTTGCCATGGGATTTCTCACCTCCTTGAAGTCGAGTCTAAGTTCTAAGGTTCAAAGTTTCGGAAATAGATCCAGCCTTCACTCCATTTTTTCTTGCCTTGAACATTGAACGTTGAACCTTGAACGGAAGTTTTCCTATTTCCCCTCCTTTTGGAGCATGCGCTTAATCTGTTTCAATTCTTTCAAATGTCGTTTGCCGGAGGCCGGATAACTCATGCGCAGGGTTTGCATCGTTTCGACGATAATTTGCGAAACGATCAAGCGCGCGTTTCGTTTGTCGTCGGCGGGGACCGCATACCAGGGCGCGACCTCGCTTGTGGTGGCGCTCAGGCAATCCTCATAGGCGAATTGAAACTTGTCCCATAGCCGGCGGATCTCGATGTCGGCGCGGGTGAGCTTCCAATTTTTATCCGGCGTGGCGATCCGCGCCAAGAGCCGGCGGCGCTGTTCCTCTTTGGATAGATGGAGAAAAAATTTCACGATGCGGGTGCCGTTGCGGTGCAGATAATCCTCCAGATGGACGATGTCGCGGCAGCGCTCGCGCCAGATTGTCTTTGGATCGACGAACTCTTCAGGCAGGCGCTGGCGCTCGAAGACTTCGGGGATGACGCGCACGATCAGCACTTCCTCGTAGTAGGAGCGGTCGAAGATGCCGATGCGGCCCCGCTCAGGCAGCCTCTTGTTGGTGCGCCAGAGAAAGTCATGATCCAGCTCTTCGTCGCTGGGCGGTCCGAAACTGAAAACCTGGCAGCCCTGGGGGTTGACGCCGGACATCACGTGCTTGATCGCCCCGCCTTTGCCCGCGGTGTCCATCCCCTGAAATATCAGCAGCAGCGCGTAGCGATTATGCGCATAGAGGACGCTTTGCAGCTCGCTGATTTCCGCGCGGTATTCGGCGAGCAGCTTGCGGTACTGTTTATTCGATTTGCTGAGCGGCTTGACGTTGGTCGGTCGCTTGCCGAGATCCGCCTTGGCTCCCGGACGGAGGCGATAGTCGTCCAGGTCGCAATTGAAATTCATAGGCTTTCCCCCTCGTTTTTCGCCATTGTCCAGGCGTCTGACGAATCGTTCGGGTGAGTTTCGACGGTCGCTGCCGTAGTCTCCGAGTTGCCGGCGGCGCCGAGGTAGTTACAGATGCGCCAGGTGTGATGGCTTACGCGTTCGAGCCAGCGCATGGTATCGAGTCGGTTGAGTGCCGCGGTCGGGCCCCAGTTTCCCTGGGTTGTGCCGATGAGGATGCCCGGGCGATCCTGGCGCTGGCGCTCGGCCAATTCAACCGAGCACTTTTCCAGGTTTTCCAACCAATCGGTTGGGGCGCGGCCCTGTAACCCGGCGCGAGCCAACTCCAAGAAGTCCCGGGTCTGGCGCAGCTCTGCGTGTACGCGCTCTTCGTTTAGCAACTGCCGTAAATCAATGGGCGGTTGCAGGCGCGGATGCAGTCGCACCATGTGGTCGATGGCGTGCATCTGCGCCAGGTGCGCGGCGGATACGGCCTGCGCTTCGGCGACCGGCGGAATCTTGGCAAAAAAATTCTGAATGTCGTCGAGCGCTTGTTGCAGCTCTGCCGGGCGGGCTTCGTCCCATCCCTCGCCCTGGCCGGCCAGTTTGTCGCGCAGGACGGCAAACATTTCGCAGGCCATCTCCTTCAAGGCGCGCCGCGTCGCCTCCAGCGCCACCGCGGGCACATTGAGCAGGGTGGGATCGAGATGGCGCGTGAACGTCGGTTCTTTTTCGGGCAGCCATCGTTCAATCTGTTGTGCAAAGCGGTCCACCCGCGGCAAAAACAGCGCTGCTCCCGCGGCGATAAACGCGGTGTGAAAGGCCGCCAGGCTGACCGCTCCGGCCTCCAAGCTCAAGTGGCTCTGTGCCGCTCTGATCGCCCACAGAAAGCCGGGCAAGAACACGATCGCGATGAGGCCCGTTGCCAGATTGAACAGCACATGGGCCAGCGCGGTGCGTTTGGTCGATACGCTCGCGCCGATGGCGGCCAAGGCGCCGGTCAGCGTCGTGCCGACGGCGCCGCCGATGACCAGAGACGCCGCCTGCTCGAAATTGACCGAACCGGTATGCAAAGCGGTCAACGTCGTAGCCATGGCCGCGCTCGACGATTGCATGATGACGGTCATTGCCATGCCGACCAGCATCATCATGAAATGGCTCAAAAAACCGCCCGAGGGCATTTCCGAGAATTTGAAAGCTCCCGACAGCCCCTGCATGCCGTTCTGCAAGGTTTCGATGCCGACGAAGATGAGACCGAATCCCGCCAGCGCCAGGCCCGCTGATTTCCAGCGCCCGCGCGCGAGCAGTTTGACAAAGGCGCCGATCCCGACCAGCGACAGCGCATAGTATCCCACGTTGATCTTGAGACCGATGACGGAAACGATCCATCCTGTGCTGGTGGTGCCGAGGCTGGCGCCGAGCACGACACCGATAGCCTGCGGGAATGTGAGCAGTCCGGCGCTGACAAAACCGATCACCATGACGGTGGTCGCGCTGGAGGACTGCACCAGCGCCGTCGCCAAAGCCCCCGAGGCAAACGCTTTGATAGGACTGCCGGTGAACTGGACCAGCACCCGCCGCAAGGAATCGCCGGCGAAGGCTTTGAGTCCGTCGCTCAACAGCGCCATGCCGAGCAGGAACAAACCGATCCCGCCGACAAGCGGAAAAATAATGCCGGTCATGTGTTCGCCGGTGCGGTGTTGCCAACGCTTTTTTACATTAAAGATGCCGAGAAAAGTTCTTCAGCTGTCACCCTGAACGAAGTGAAGGGTCCCAGGTGTTTGCAACGACGAGATTCTTCGCTTCGCTTAGAATGACAATCAAAAGCAAGAGATTTATGACGCACAACCCTGGGCCATGTTGCGGCGCGCGATGCGGCGCCGCAGGCCGGGCTTAGAAACGATAGAGCGCGGCGACTCCGGTTGGCGTCGGCATGCGCTCGGACGGAACGATGACGATCTGCCCGCCCTTTTTGAGCACCAGGTCGCCGAGGTCGTCGAGCAGGTCGTTAACTTCCGGGTGTGCGAGATCGGCCGGCTCGATCCTCCCCGACGCGTAATCGATACGCCCGGGGATATGTCGATCCGCTTCGATCAAAAGTGTCCCGACCCGTCCTGCGATCGCCGCTTCGGCCACGAGCGAAGGATCTTCGGCACCGAGCCCTTTGGGCTTGGCGGCGCCGAATTCTTCGAGGAACCCTGTAAGGCGCGTGAGATAGCGCGGTTCGACGACACGCCAGGCGCGTTCGCGCAGCGTATCGATGGACAGGGCGGACGGATCGGTTTCGATACCTTCGGGCAGTAAAAAAGGGTTCTGACTCACCTGGCGAAAAGTACTGTGATACTCGGTCAGAGCCGCTAAAATCAGCGGCAGGCCGGAAGGTTTCGAGTGGTGCTGCAAGATCGCGCGATCGACGGCGCGAAAGAATTTTTCCGCGTCTTTGTCGAGCTCGTCCTTTTTCGAGCCGTGGCCATGGCGCATGGCGGTTCCGCCGGCGCCCATGCCGTAAGAGGCGACGGTTTGGTGCGGCTCGGTAAGTTCCTCGCCCAGGGCCTCCTTGATCGTGGCCGGGATCCCGGGCGCCAAATCGATTTCGTCAAGAGCGTCCCGATTACCCTCGAACAATTTTATCTTCTGGCGGTCCAATCCAAGGACCTGGTAGCGGTCCGCCGACTGCAGGATACGGAACAGAGGCTTGATGTGAAGACTCTCAGCGACGACTGCAAGCTCGACTACGGGGCGCTGCAAACGGTAAACCCGAAAGAAGTTCGGCGCCCCCAACACCGCCAAGCCATCGAGCGTATGCATCCAAAATTCGCGATTTTCAGCCAGAGCCAGAAAGGGTTCGAGAAGCGGTTGGGCTTGACGGGAGGTAAATTTCTGCCGTAGCGACTCGTCCAACGATTTAATCAGATTGCGGAAACGGATCGGGTCCTGCGCGTTATCCGGCCGGTGCCGGTGGGTCGGTTGATAAAGCGACAAACACGGAGGTTCGTGCGAGTTCAATAACCCGGCGGCGTAATCGTTGGTGAGTGAATCCATATAATCTCCTGGCCATCGACATCGAACTTTGGCGACATTCGAAAAGTTGTGATTTCCCGCGGCGCGGGCGCATTTTGTAAACCCAAGGTAACACTTGATCGCAGCCGGTGAAAGTCGGCTTGGCACAATTATCCCCGCCCGATCAGCGTAATGATCGTCGCACCGGCGAGGCTGAAGCAGAATCCGCCGTCGTCGCGATTTGTCTCTCCATGCAACATTTGATTGTATACGAGCCTGGAAAAGTTTGTTACGGAGTCGCCCAAGCACAAGGAGATCGCTGCATGAAGCAGAAGCCACAAAATTTCGAAGTGGACCGCATGAGCCAGGATTCCTGGAGGATGTTTCGCACCATGGGCGAATACGCCGTCGGTTTTGACCGCATGAGCCGGCTCAAGGCTCCCGCGGTCACCGTCTTTGGCAGCGCGCGCACTGAAATTACCAGCCGCTACTACAATCTTGCCCAAACCCTGGGCAAGGCACTGGCTGAAGCCGGATTTGCGGTCGCTACCGGCGGCGGGCCGGGAATCATGGAGGCGGCCAATCGCGGCGCCTTCGAGGCCGGCGGCATCAGCATCGGTCTCAACATCGTCTTGGAACATGAGCAAAGGCCCAATCCCTACCAGACTCTCTCGCTGGATTTTGAGTATTTCCATGCGCGCAAAGTGATGCTGGCGAAATACAGCGTCGGCTTCGTGGTATTTCCCGGCGGCTTCGGCACGCTGGACGAGCTTGCGGAAGTTTTGACCCTCGTGCAGACGCAAAAGCTCCATGCTTTTCCGATTTATCTTGTCGGGAGCGAGTATTGGTCCGGTCTCGTGGAGTGGTTTGAAAATACCCTCGCGCAAAACGGCGCCATCGCCGGCGACGATCTCAAACTGTTCAAGGTGCTGGACGAGGTCGGGCAAATTCCGTCCGATATCAAGCGCTATTACAAATCCGCCGGCCATGCCGGATTCAAAATTCCCAGTCACAAGGATCGCGAACGGGCTGCGGGAAAAACGGATTTCTCCGAACGCGCCGGGCGGCGCCGCGCGAAATTATTTTCCCAGAGCGATTGACATCACCGCGTCAATAGTTTTTCGTAGCATTCTACGCTTCGAGCCGCACGGCGGTTTGCCGTGCGCGCATGTCAAAAAGTCTGTCCGTACGGTCAAAACTTTTAGACGCAGCGATTGCGTTCCGCAAAAGTCCGGCGCCCATGCGCCGGCGCGAATCTCGACGGACGCGCGTCGAGATACACGCCAGGCTCGATCTAAAGCCCGAGTCTTTCAAGTCGCGCAACGACAAAACATTTAAGCGACTTACGAAAGAACAACACGAGGAGGGTGAGATGATAAATAAGAAAAGTAATGTTTTGGCTTTGACGCTTGCCGCGGGCCTGTTGTTTCTCCTGCCCGGCGCGGCTCCGGGTCAGGCCAACTTTTACGAGGGGAAAACGCTGACGGTGATCCTGAGCTCGGATCCCGCGGGAACTGCATCGGTGCGGCTCAGGCCCCTGATCCCGTATCTGCGCAAACATATTCCGGGAAATCCTACTGTCATCATCGAGTACATGGAGGGCGGTGGGGGTCGGAAGGGCGCGAACCATATCTTCCGTTCGGTCCGCCCCGACGGCCTGACCGTGGGTGCGTT
>CAZILB010000173.1:0-7382 GCA_964539925.1 uncultured Syntrophobacter sp.
TCACAGTCCGAGATATTCCGCGGCGCTCGTTACGGCCTGACACGCTGGAAGGAGACCATCCGGCAGTCGATCTTCGGTGTTTTCCTCGGCGCCATACCCGGCGTCGGCGCGGGGGTGATCGACTGGCTAAGCTACGCTTTTGGCATTCTTTTCCGAAAGGACCGCCGCGAGTTCGGCAAAGGGTCAATCGACGGAGTGCTTTTTGCGGAATCGGCGCAGAACTCCAAAGAAGGCGGCCAGGCGCTGCCCACGCTCACGCTCGGCATTCCCGGCGGCACCGGTTGGGTGATGATCCTCGCCGCCATGTTGATGTATGGGATAAGCCCCGGTCCGCCGATGGTCGACCGCTACGCCCATATCACCATGCTCATCGTCTTTACCCTGGCCATCGGTAATCTGCTGGTGACGATGATCGGCCTTTTCGCTTCGGCGCCGCTCATCCGATTGACCGCCATTCCCTATCCCGCCATCTCGGCGGTGATCATTCCGCTGGTTTTTCTAGCGGCGTTCTTGGATATGCGAAGCTGGTTTGCGATTCCGATTCTGGTGATATTCACCATCGTCGGCCTTTTGATGAAGATGTTCGGCTGGCCGAGGCCGCCTTTTATTTTGGGGTTTATTCTGGGGCCGATCATCGACGTGAACATCCAGACGGCGTTTGCCATGCATGGCGTGATGGGCGTGTTCATGCGCCCACTGACCATCATACTTTTCGTCATGGTGGTGCTAACCGCCGTTTTGTTGGCGCGTTTCATGGCACGCGCGGAACAAAGCGCTATCGTTGATGAAGCGCCGGTATCTGAAGGGAAGCCGGCGGAAAGGGCTTCCGGCCCGTTGCCCGGACTTTTTACATTGGGCGTCGACAATATCGCTCCGCTTTTACTGATCGCCGGGGCGGGCGTGGCCCTCTGGGTTTCGCTTGATTATCCGTGGCAAGCGCGCAGGATCCCCTTCGCCATGAGCGGCGGAATCATGATTCTCGCCGGCGTGGAGCTTTTCAGGCAACTTTTTCTCGTGCGCTCCGCTCCCGGACAGATCATGGACCTGGGCATGCGCAGCGGTGGCATGGAGGGTTCCAAGCGCGCGGGAGTGCTGCTCCTCGATCTCTTTGTTCTCTTCTTCTTTCTTGCGGCGACGGTAGGGATGGACAACGCCGCGATCGCCTTCGCAGTCCTGATGCCGGTGCTTTTTCTTCCGGGGCGTCGACGCTGGTTCACCGCCGCCATAACCGGCGGCATCCTGACCCTCTGGACCTACGGCTTCATGAATTACTTCATGGCCGTCTTATGGCCCGAACCCGTCCTCGGGCAGTGGCTGCTGGGCATATTCTGAAGTAATTTTTTCGCCGCAATACCGGCTTTACCCCTTGCCGCTCTTGGGAAGAAACTTTAGCGCGACGCCATTGTTGCACCAGCGCTCTCCAGTGGGCGGGGGGCCGTCGTCGAAGACATGACCGTGATGGCCGCCGCAGCGCATGCAGTGGTACTCGATGCGCGGCAAAAAAAGCTTGTAATCCTTCTTGGTGCCGAACACGCCGGGAATCGTCGTGAAGAAGCTCGGCCAGCCGGTGCCGCTTTCATACTTCATCGCCGACGTAAAAAGCGCCAGGCCGCAGCCTGCGCAGGCGAAGACGCCGGGACGCTTTTCAGCGTTCAAAGGACTGGTGCCCGGCGGCTCGGTGCCCTCTTCGCGCAGCACGTCGAACTGCTCGGCGGTCAAGCGTTTGCGCCATTGGTCGTTAGAAAGCTTGAACGGCTCCGTAGGCAACGGCACTTTCACTCCCTCGGGAAGCAGCGCCCGCCAGTTCTTGCGCACGGCTTCGATCTCTGGCATCGACGGCGGCTGGGCCGTGAGCCCGCGCCTGTTCGATACCATCCAGAGACCGGCGCTGGCAAAGAACAACCGCAGCACTTGGCGTCGCGTCATGAATACTTCCTCCAGGCTTCTTCGACATTTGACAAACCGAACCCGACTCCCATAGCGTAGCTCGTGCAAATTTCCTCAAGGAGGCGGCAAAATGGAATTCGTCAATTTGAAACAAAAAATTAGCGAAGCCAGCAAAGACAGCGTCAACCACCGAAACGTCCATTTTTTCGGCACGGACAACTTTCGCTCCTGGATGCTCTACTTCGAACCCGGTGACGGCACGCCCATGCATTATCACCAATCGCCGGAGAGCTTTCTCGTCGTCAGCGGCCGGTGCTCGGTAAAGGACATCAACGGCAGCGAACGGGTCCTGGAGAAAGACGAGATCGTGTTTCTGCCGGCCAAAGAATACTACCAGCTCACCAATAAAGGAACAGAGCCTCTGGTCCTCTTCGGCAACCGCTCCGAACCCTTCGGCGTCCGCCCGGTCAAAGCCGAAGAACCAAAGGCAACGTAACCCCCCCTGGCCTTTTAATCGAACGCGGTTTGGAAATGTTCGTTCCAGCCGCCGACAAATTTACTTACCCGGCTCGCGCCGGTGGCCTGCTGAATCTCGCCCCATTTGATCACTGGACATTTCCGCCGGGGTTCACTATCAAGGGTCTGTCCCGCGGAAATCAATGAACCAAGGAGGCGTCCCATGGCTCAAGCCCACGCGCCGTTCAATCTGGTTGAAGCGACCATCGAGGACATTCACGCCGCCTACCAAACCGGCCGGCTCACCTGCCACGCGCTCGTGCAGATGTATCTCGATCGCATCGAGGCCTTCGATAAGAAAGGTCCGGCGATCAACGCGCTCATTACGGTGAACTCCGAGGCGCTCAAAGAGGCCGATCGTCTCGACGCCGCTTACAAGGCTTCCGGGGCCGCCGGTCCGCTCCACGGTATTCCGGTGATCCTCAAAGATCAGGCGGACGTGAAAGGCATGCCGACGACTCTGGGCTCGGTTTTGTTCAAAGACTACTTTCCCGATCGCGATTCCTTCGTTGCCGAGAAACTGAAGAAGGCCGGCGCGGTGATCCTGGGCAAAGCCACGCTCGGTGAATTGGGCGGGGGCGATACCCATGGCTCGCTCTTCGGCTCGACGCGCAATCCCTACGCCACCGAGCGCACCGTCGGCGGGTCTTCCGGGGGCTCGGCCGCTTCGGTCTCGGCGAATTTCTCCACGATTGGAGTTGGACAGGAAGGCCTGGCCTCGATTCGCCGACCCTCGACCTGGAACGGCATCGCCGGCATGCGCCCATCGGGCGGACTCGTCAGCCGCGGCGGCGTCTACGGTTGCTGGCCCGAAATTTTCGGCTCCCTCGGCCCGATGGCGCGCACGGTGCAAGATCTCGCAAAACTGCTGGACGTCATGGCCGGCTATGATCCGGAGGATCCGATCACGGGCCGCGGCGTCGGCCATATTCCGGACAGCTTTACGAGATTCCTGGACAAGGAGGGCCTCAGAGGCGCGCGCCTGGGTGTTTTGCGCGAACCCATCGGCCTCAACGCCGAGCCCGATTCCGATGATTTTAGAAAAGTCAGCGAAATTTTCGACCGAGCGGTGAGCGAGTTGAAAACCGCCGGGGCCGAGGTCATCGACCCGATCGTGATCCCGAAGATTAAAGAATTGCTCGCCAAGCGCTCGAGCGCGCCGGGCGAAACCGATCAGTCATTCAAGAACTATTTCGGACGAAGCGCCAAACCGCCGTTCAAAACGCCTGAGGAGGCGATCGCGTCGCCTGGCTTCACCAAGGTCGTCAGGCGCTCGCAGGAGCGGTTCAAGAGGCAACCGACCTGGGAGAAGCATTACGCGAGCCTGCGCGCTCAAGACGAGCTGATGACGATTTTTTTGAAAGTGATGGCCGATCACAAACTCGACGCCATCGTCCACAAGGCCGTCGAGCATCAGCCGACGCTCATCAAGGACGGCGTCAACCCGCCGTTCGTCGATCAGAAGGGCGCGCCGCATCTGAATACGTTTCTCGTCTATGTTCCGACTATCGTCGTCCCTGCCGGCTTCACGCGCGACAACTTGCCGGCCGGCGTCTGCTTCATCGGCCGGCCCTACGACGACGGCAAGCTGATTAAATTCGCTTACGCTTACGAGCAGGCGACGCATCATCGCCGGCCGCCGGCGAGCACAAGCGGATTGTGATCGTTGGAGCGGTTTTGGCAAAGCGATAGAAACCGCCTCCCCAGTACTCCATCGCTCCGGTTCGTTCCGTTAATCCTTCGCCTTCGGCTGTTTGTACCGCGCCTTCGGCACGATCTCGGCCACCGTTCCGCCGGGCGCGCGAAATTTGATCGGGATCACTCCCGGATCGCTGATGATCTCGCATCCAAATTTCGCCAGGCTGGCCGCCGACTCCTTCATATCGTCGACCTCAATGGCGAAGTGGTGGATGCAGGGCCCCAGCCCGGAGGCCCGGGCTTCGGCGGATACTTCATTATCGTATTTGATGAGGGCCAGATCGATAGCTCCGTCGGTGAGATGGCGCGAGGTGTGGTCGCGCACCTGACCGGTTTCCACCTCGACGAAGCCGAAACTCTTTTCGTAGAATTCCGTCGCCTTCTCCAGATCGTCTACTTTGAGCGCGATGTGAACGATCCGTGCCATGGCACCCTCCTTGGCCGAGTGCATTAGCACTAGCACAGTGAGGAGAAACGATTCAACAAGCCCGGGGCGGGGAGTGCGACGGATCAGGGTCAGCGGATTTCATGCCTTGGCAAGGCACAACAATCTTTCCGCGGCGGCGCCGAGCGTCTCGTCCTTCTTGCACAAGGCGAAGCGCGCGAGGTGTTTACCCAGATGCTTGTCGGACTCCTGATAAAAAATGCTCGGCGGGATGCAGGCGACGCCGATTTCGCGGGTCAGCCATTCGGCGAATTGCACGTCGTCTTTTACGAATGAAGGCGCCACGCCGCGCCAATCGGCCATGATGAAATAGCTTCCCTGCGGCTTGAGAGCTTCGAACCCTGTTTGTCGCAAAACCGCCAGCATCCAATCGCGCTTGGCTTGATACAGCCCCTGCAAGTCTGCGAAAAACGCCGCCGGCAGGTCGAGGGCCGTAGCTGCCGCCGCTTGCAGCGGCGAGGCCACAGCGTACGTGATGAACTGATGCGCCCGGTTGACCGCCGTAACCAGCGGCTCAGGACCAAGCGCCCACCCGACTTTCCAGCCGGTCACGCTGAATGTCTTGCCGAGGCTGCTGATCGTCAGGGTTCTTTCGGCCATCCCCGGCATCGTCGCCAGGCACGTATGCGCGGCGCCGTCGTAGACGAGATGCTCGTAAACCTCGTCGGTGATGGCGATCGCATCATGACTTTGACAAAGGCCGGCGATGACGCTCAGCTCTTCGCGCGAATAGACTTTCCCGGTCGGATTATGCGGCGTGTTGACGATGATCGCGCGCGTGCGTGAATTGAATGCCTTGGCTAGCTCATCCGGATCGAAAGCCCAATCGTCGCCGCGCAAGGCGACGTAACGCGGCGCCACCCCCGCCATGACCAAGTTCGGCACGTAGCTGTCGTACACCGGCTCGAACACGATCACTTCGTCACCCGGATCGGTAAGGCCCAGGATCGCGGCAAACACACCCTCGGTGGCTCCGGAAGTGACAAGGACTTGGTTTTCCGGATCGAGTTTTTGCCCGTAGAAGCGTTCGGCGTGGCGCGCGATCGCCGCCCGCGCCGTCGCCATGCCGATGCCCGGGGCATACTGATTGAGCTGGCTGTTGACCGCCTTGACTGCAGCCGCCAACACCTCGGGAGGACCGTCGAAATCCGGCGCGCCCTGGCCGAGATTGACCGCCCCATGCCGCCGGGCGAGATTGTTGATCTTGGCAAAAATCGTGGTGCCGAAGCCCGCAACGCGCCTGGACATGCTAGACATTCGCGATCGTTGCCTCTCGCTGCGAGTGGGCGCTCGTGTCACCGATCTTGCGGCGGCGCAAACACGGGTTAGAGCGGCGGCGCCTTGACGATGGTCGTCGCATCGATACTGGCGATCGTCGGGCGGCCGCACTTGGCCATAGTGATCTCAATCTCTTCGCGGAGAATATTCAACACTCGTACGACGCCGTTCTCGCCGTCGACGGCGAGCCCCCAAAATAGCGGCCGGCCGATGAACACCGCTTTGGCGCCGAGCGCGATCGCTTTGACCACATCGGCGCCGCGCCGGACGCCGCCGTCGAGATAGACTTCCAATTTGCCATTCGCGGCAGACACCGCTTCGGACAACACTTCCACTGTCGCCAGCGTATTGTCGAGGTGCCGCCCGCCATGATTGGAAACAATCACCCCGTCGGCGCCGACCTCGGCGCATAGTTCGACATCCTCGCCGGTCATCACTCCCTTGGCGACCACGGGTAACCCCGCCGCCTTTTTAATCCACTCCAGATCTTGCCAAGTTGCGGCCGGATCGGAACCCTCCCCCGCCCTGCCGGCGGGACGCGGGGTGTCGGTGCCCGCTGCTGGATAATTGACGCCCCTGGTTCGGCGATAATTGTTACGGATGTTGCGCTCGCGTTTCGGCGGCCACTGCGAATCCAGGGTCACCACTACGGCTTTATAGTCGTTATCCTTGACGCGGTTCAACCACTCTTTGGTCATCTCCTTGTTTCGAAACGGATACATCTGCACCCAAAGGTGGCCGTTGGCGGCTTTGGCCAAATCTTCGAAAGACGTGTTCGAGTTGGCGCTCACGGCGAGCACCGTGCCGCACGCCGCCGCAGCGCGAAATGTCGCCAACTCCCCGTCGGGATGAGCGCGCTTGTGGCCGCCGCAGGGTGCGATTAAAACCGGCAGGTTGACCTTGGTGCCGAGCACCGTCGTCGAAATATCGAGCACGCTCACGTCGCGCAGCACCCGCGGACGAAAGGCCCAGGACGCGTAGGCGCGGCGGTTGCGGTCGACGCTGATCTCGTCGGTGGCGCCGCCGGCGATGTAGTCGTACTCTTCCTTCGGTAAACGCTCTCTGGCAATATCCTCGAACTCAAAAAGATTGATCGGTTGCGGTGTCGTGGTCATCAAAACCTCCAGGGTATCTCCATAACACGTTCCAATTGTTCCAGACGTTCCACTCGTTTAAAACATGTGGGATCGGAACGGGCGTCGATTTACGGCGAGGCCTAGGTTGGGCGTCGGGGCGAGCGACCGGCCCGCCTGCCAGGCTGCGGGCAGGCCGCCCCTCCCGTTCCAATTCGGCCACCGAGGCGCGCTCGTGTGCAGTTGGATAGCAATCCTCTGCGCAAAAACGGATCAATTGTATAGTTGCCGGATATAGCCGCTATCGTCAATCTCCTTGACGTAATGGAGATCCCACAGCGCCAGCGGATTGAATTCTTTGATCTCGGGATCGCGCTTCACGGCCAGAGCAAAAACATTTTGGATCGCTTCGAGGGACGGATAAGGCGCGCTTTCCAACGAAGCCGCCTGGTTTTCGTAGAAACAATTCCACTCCTCTGCGTCGC
>CAZILB010000174.1:0-7340 GCA_964539925.1 uncultured Syntrophobacter sp.
ATGATCCAGCGTCAATAACCAAATTACCAATGCCTGACACTGTTTGAGTGTTTCAGTTGTTTCAGACGACCCTGTTTCAGACGACACCGTTTCAGACCTCCCAGTAGGTGTGGCAGAGCCAGTGAAAACGGTCTATGACCTGAGACAGAATGCCCAAAAAGAGCTTACGGTCGGCGTCGTTCTTGAAGACGGCTTTTCGGTCGTTGCCGCGGTATGTAACGTGATAGAGCGCGCGTCGTAGAAATCCCCGACGGCGGACAACGGTTGCACTCGCAGCCGCAATCCACGTGCTCATTGAGGAGAGGTGCTCGGCGCTCCGCGAGGCGCGGGCCGTGGATGAACGCTTTGGTTAAGAAAGGAGCCTTCGAGCGAAATCTCTGTCAGAAAAGCCAGGGCGCGGCTGTACCGGCGCTTTCCCCGATCCGCTGGGCCGAGGGGAGCGCGCCACGGCTTCGTTGACAGCTCGCCGCCGATTCTGTAAGCCACGATCATGAGCGCGAGCGGCACCCTCCCGTCGAAGGATCAGCAGCATGTCGAACGGCTGCGGGCCGTGCTCAACATCTGCCGGCGCATAAGCGCCATGACCGATCTCGCCTCGCTCCAGGCTCTCATCACGCAGGAAGCCAAAGAGCTGCTGCAGGCGGACCGGGTGAGTATATTTCTTTTCGACCGCGACAAATGCGAGCTGTGGTCGGCCATTTCCCAGGAGGGCCGGATCATGCGATTCGACGCCCGGCTGGGAATCGCCGGCGCCGTGGCCATGACCGGACAAGCGATCAACGTCGCCGACGCCTACGATCACCCGCTATTCTACAAAGAGGTCGACGTGGAGACCGGCTATCGAACGAAGACACTGCTCGCCGTGCCGCTGCACAGCCTCGACGGCGCGATCATCGGCGTGGGCGAAGCCACGAACAAAAAAACCGGTGTTTTTAACGCGGAAGATGCCGAGATCCTTGCCACTCTGGCCGCCCGGCTCGCCGATATGATCGAAAATTCGCCGATCGCGGCAGAGGTCAAGGCGCAAAACCCGGCCGGCGGCGCTTACCCGGCAAGCGAACTCATCGGCGGTTTTTCCACGCAGAATATCGTCGGCATGAGCCATCGCATAAGGTCGATCATTCGGCTGATCGATCAGCTCCGGCCAAGCTCGGTGGACGTGCTCATCGAGGGTGAAAGCGGCACCGGCAAAGAACTGATCGCCAAAGCTTTGCATTTCAACAGTCCGCGGGCGAAACACCCCTTTGTAGCCGTCAATTGCGCCGCCCTGCCGGACGCGCTG
Organism: uncultured Syntrophobacter sp.; assembly: GCA_964539925.1. GTDB lineage: Bacteria > Desulfobacterota > Binatia > UBA9968 > UBA9968 > DP-20. Next base: position 1,283 of record CAZILB010000174.1, read on the forward strand.
GTCGAGCCCGAGCTGTTTGGAATCGAAAAAGGCGTCGCCACCGGCGTGGACCGGCGCATCGGCAAATTTGAAGCGGCCCATCAAGGAACGCTATTTCTCGATGAAATCGGCGACTTGAGCCTGCCTGCCCAGGCGAAAATCCTGCGGGTGATTCAGGAGCGCGCCGTCGACCGGGTCGGAGGCCGTGCTCCGGTACCCATCGATGTGCGAATTATCGCAGCCACCAACCGCAATCTGGAAAGCTGCATGCGCGAAAAACAATTTCGCGAAGACCTGTACTACCGGCTCAGCGTGGTACGCATTCAAACTCCGGCGCTGCGCGAAATTCCCGAAGACGTTCCGATTCTGGCCGGATATTTCTTACAGAAGCATTGCGCGGCCATAGCGGCGGATCCCAAGCAGTTCACCCCGGCGGCGATGGAGCGTCTCAGCCGCAGCACCTGGCCCGGCAATGCGCGCCAATTGGAAAACGAGGTCAAGCGCTTGGTCGCTTCCGTGCGCGGCCAAACGATCGACGAAGACCACCTCGGTATCGAGCCGCAGAGCAAGCCGCCCGAGCGGCCGATCGAAGTAACAAAATCACCGCCCAGGTCGATCTATGATGCCGTCGAGGCGCTCGAACGTCAGATGATCCAGGAAGCTTTGCGTGACACCGCTGGAAACAAACAAAAGGCTGCCGATAAATTGGGTATGAGCCGCCAGGGCCTTCTCAAAAAACTGAAGAAACTCGGTCTCCCTGCCGGCTAAGGGGCCGCCGAATTGCGGCCGAGTCGCACGTGACGGCAGCGTCTGATGGTAACAAACCCGCAACCGAGAAAGCCCTCCCGCGCTATTTCATTTTGTTGAATATTTCCTTGGCCTTTTGCTGCAGCAGCGGATTACGCACGATCACCTTGGAGATCGCGCTTCGGGTCTTGGCCGCGTTGTCCTTGACCTTGGATGCTTTCTTGAGCGCGTTCACCGCGGCCTGAAGATCCTTGTTTTCCTTGATCACGGCGCGAATCGCCTTTCGGACTTTCTCCGCCTTGGCGTCGGATAATTTTGCTCCGCTCTTTCCCATCTCACACCTCCCGATAGTTATTAGATTTGGTTCTCCCAGATTTACGGTGAAGAAATATTCACCGCAGAGACGCTGAGCGCGCAGAGTTTATTTAGAATTTCATTCCTCTGTCCTCAGCGTCTCCGCGGTGCCAAGTTCGAATCTTAGATCAGGCGAACTCAAATACGGCCGCCGCAATGACCGGCGCCAACATCACAACACTTTAAATTTTTGCTACGCTAGCCGCCTTGCCCTGACCTGTCAAGATGTTTTTCCGCACTCGACCCCGATCTTGGGGTCGGTCGTGCGATCATCGGCACGGAGCGTTTTTATTCTACGTTCTACACCGTCGTCGCCGCGAAATTTTCCGACGTTGCCGGACATCTTGATAAAGTCTTCGAGCAACCTCGCATACCTCCGGCTCCAGATCGATGTATCGTCGGCGTGGTACAAATTTCCCACGCTCATGTCGTGTCCCATGCCATTGAACTCCAGCAAAACCCGTCGATCGTCTTTGAGTCCGCGGATAAGAAAATCTTCCGCCTGACAGCCCGCAACCACCGTGTCCCGGCTGCCCTTGATCAGCAGTGTGGGCGTTTCGTGGCGAAAATCCGCCGGGTTCCACGGACATATTTTTTCGCCGGCAACGATGCCGATCCGCTTCGCCTGATCGCGGCCAAATTGCTTTTCCGCGCTTTTGCTCTCGGCAAAACTTTGCAAATCCTTGCCGGTAAAACAGGCCTTTTCCTTCATCATCACCGCGATCCAGCGGGCCACGCCGTCGTACACGCCGTAAACATAATTGCCTCTGCGCGAGTCGCGCCCGCCCAATTGCCCGCTCAGCTCTTCCATCGCCTCTTTGAATCGCTCGCAATATTCGCAATCGACGGCCGTGCCGGCAAAGAGCGCCCCCTTCGGTTCGCAGCGGCCAGGATCTTTCGCCGTCAGCGTATGAGCGATCAGCAACGCCGCGTTGACCCTGCTGCGGCTGTCGGCGAAGAATACCAAGCCGCCCTTTTCCGGCGCTCCGGCCATCTGCAAATAGCGCACGGCGGCAAAAAACTCGACGGGAAATCGCGCAAAACGCTTCTGAAACGCCGCATCCTTCCTCAACGCCTCGAAGCGATCGATGACGAATGCCGCCGAGCCGTAGTTTTCGTCGATCTCGACGATCATTTTTTCGAGCTGTTGAAGAATATTATCGGCGAGTTCCTGGGTCAAAAAACAAAAATTGTCGCTCGAACCGAGCCGGCTGCCGAACGTGGAAATCTGCGGATCGGAGAAATCGGTCACCAGTGGCCGCAAGTACAACGACGACTCGCACTGGCAATTCTCCGCTCCTTGAGAACGGTAATAGGCAAAGATCCTTCTGAGATTATCGACGGTCATCCGGCTGCGGGCGCCGTGGGTATCGGCCCGATGCCGGTCCACCGGACCCGAGAGAATCAGGCTCTTGACCTTCGGCTCGGCGTCTTTCGGCGCGCCGAACCTGGCGGCATAGCGCTGCGCGACCACCGTGCCCCAGCTATGGGCATAGATAGCGTCCCAGGGCCTGGTCTTGAGCACATGCTGGCGCAGCTTTTCGATGTCGTTTGCCACATAATCGGCGCGCAGAAATTGGTCATATTTCTGCGCGCCGTCTACGGCACTTCGCCCCATGCCCCGCGGGTGAAAATAAACCACGTTGTGCCTGCGCTCGAGGTCTCGCAAGACGGCGGACCGATTGCTCGGGTCGACGATCGCTCCTGGACCGCCCGGTATAAAAAGGATGTTCAAACGCTGTTTCCTTTTGACATCGAAACCGGCGCTCAAGAAGTAAGCGAGGTCGAAATCGCAGGGCGAAGATTTGTCGTCGCAGCGAAATTCCGGCGGAAACTTCCGGTCCTCCGGGAGCAGTCGCAGTTTTAGGGAAAGACCTTGCGCATCGGCGGGGCGGCTATCCATCTCCATCGGGGTCCATCGCCGGCCCGAATCCTGCGCTGCCCACAATGGCAAAACCCCGACGAGCAACAGAAATGAACCGAATAGCATCGTACCCATTATGATCACTTTCATGCTGTCCTTGGTTAAGGTCTGAAGAACAATAAAGTCAACACATGCATTGCTACGCGCGTGCCTGTCATCCTGAGCAACGCGAAGGAACTCGATTGAGATTCTTCACTCCGCTACCCTGCGCTCAGAATGACAGGATAAACAATTGGAACACTTGATTTTTGACGAGCCCTCAGCCGAGTGATAGCCTTGAAATTCTTCGGTCCGGATACGCAATCACTTGATGTAATAGGCTTGAATAGCCTCCGAGGAATCGTTCCATGCCCGCGTCGTCGAACAGATCGCTCCGAAAGTTTACAGCTCCCGTCAACTTCGTTGACACCTCCCGTAAATGAACTTCGACATCGAGCCGGGAAATAGCTACGCCGGGGTCGCCGGCGCGGATTTTACCCTCCCAGGAAGCAATTGTAAGACCATTCGCCTCATGCGCCGGCGTCGATAAATTCCGGTAGTTAAGCATGACCTGATACAACGGCGCGCCGCGGTGTCGGTGCTGCTTTTCCAGTAAGTCTTCGAGAAACTCAAAGGGCACTTCCGCATGGGCATAGGCGGACAAGCAGACCTCGCGAACTTGTTCAAGCAGCTCTTGCAAACTGAGCTTCGGCAACACCCGCGCCCGCAAAACCACCGCGTTGACAAAATAACCGATGAGCCCTTCGGTTCCCGGCTGGGTCCGATTGGCGACAAGGGTGGCGATACGTACATCGCTTTCTCCAGTGAGGCGGTGAACCCATACAAACAACCCAGTGAGGAACACCATGAAGGGCGTGCAGTTCTTGTCCGCGGCAAAGCTTCTAATGCCGGTGAAAAGACCGTCGTTAACTTCGAAGGGCTTTCGCGTGCTGTGGTATCGCGCCTTTTTTCTTGGCCGCTCCGTGCCATGAAAATCCAACCGCGGCGAAGGCTCGCCGAGCTGTCTCATGCAATAGTCCAGGGACCGCGAAAGGGCGCCTGCCGAAAGCAGACGACGCTGCCATAAGACAAAGTCGCTGAATTGAAAAACAGGGTTCGTTAGCGGGGAAGCCAAGCCGCTTGAGAAGGCTGCATGGAGCAGACCGAGTTCTTTGCGAAAAACTCCCATGGACCATTGATCGGTGACCAGGTGGTGCATCGTCACCAGCAGCAGATGTTTGTCAGCACTCAAGCGCAGGAGTTTTGCTCTCAATAGCGGCGGCTTCTCCAGATCGAAACATTGGACCGCATCAGCGTGCGACAAGCGTTCAACCCGCTCACTTTGCCGCTCGGGCCCGAGCCCCGACAGATCGATCAGCGGTATTTTCACTCTGACATGGTAACGAACGAACTGCCGCGGTTCATCATCCGCATCGACAAACCCCGATCGCAAAACCGCGTGGCGCCGCACAATTTCCTGGACCGCCAGGCGCAAGGCCGGGAGATCCAACCGGCCTTCGAGCCGATAGGCGTAGGGCATGTTGAGAAAATCCCCTCCCAATAGCCGGCTGAAGACAAACAAGCGCTTTTGGGAAAGCGACAGAGGCAGAAGGCGTCGCTGCGGCCCTGCGACAATCGCCGGCAGCTCCGGCGCCGCCTCGCCGCGCAGCTTCTTTTCGATGAGTTCCGCCAGGCCGGCCACCGTCGGCGCTCGGAAAATATCGGCGATCGAGATATCCTTGCCGACCGCAGTCCGCAGTTGAGACGCCATTTTGGCCGCCAGGAGCGAATGGCCGCCAAGCTGAAAGAAATTCTCTTTGACGCCGACGCGTTCCAACTTCAACTCTTGCCGCCATAGCTGCGCCACCAGCGCTTCGCTTTCGCTCCTCGCGTCGATAGCTTCCGCTTCCACAGCCTCGGTCTTAAACTTCCGCCCCCGCAGCCCCGTCAAGGCGACACGATCGATTTTACCGTTGGGCGTCATCGGCAGAGCGTCGAGGAATTCGAACGCGGAAGGAACCATGAAGTCGGGGAGCTTTTCCTTGAGAAAACTGCGCAACTCGTTGACCGAAGTCACTTGCGCGTGGCACACAAGGTACGCGACTAATCTGCGATCCGAATCCGAAACACCTTCCCCCTCGACGGGGGAAGGCCGGGATGGGGGTGCTTCCCCCCGCATGACGTCAGAGGCGATCACCACGGTTTCTTTTACCGCCGGATGCTGCATAAGCGCCGCTTCGATCTCGCCCGGCTCGATGCGAAAGCCGCGTATCTTGATCTGCCGGTCGGCGCGGCCGAGGTACTCGATGTTGCCGTCGGCTCGATAGCGTCCCAGGTCGCCGGTGCGATAGAGACGCGCACCCGGACTCCGACCAAACGGGCTCGGGACGAACTTTTCCGCCGTAAAATCCGGTCTGTGCAGATACCCGCGCGCGAGACCATCGCCGCCCACGTAAATTTCTGCGGGCACACCGATGGGGATCGGCTGCATCCGGGGGTCGAGCAGGTATATCTGAGTATTGTGAATCGGCCGGCCGATGGGAATGTTCGCGCCGCGCTCGTCCCCGACCTCGTAACAGGTCACGTCCGCGGCCACTTCGGACGCTCCGTAGAGGTTAAGCAGCCGGCATTCCGGCAGGGCCGCGCGAAATCGCCTCGCCAACTCGACCGGCAGCGCTTCGCCGCTGCTGATACAGAGTTTCAAACCCCGCAGTTGTCCGGCGGCGTCGGGGCATTGATCAAGAATAGCGTTGAGCAGCGACGGAACGGCAACCAACCGCGTCACCCCTCGCTCCGCCAGGTGACGCACGAGAAGGCGCGGCGCTTTAGTCACCGCGGCCGGAACGATTACGGTGGGCACGCCTTGCAGCAAAGCGCCGAACAGTTCCCAAACCGAATCGACAAAGCTCAGCGAGGTCTTGTGACAGGCGACCTCCCCGGGCTCGAACGGATAGGCTTGCCACATCCAGCTGAATCGATTGACCGCGCCGCGATGCAGTCCGACCACGCCTTTCGGCGTGCCCGTCGAACCCGAAGTGTAGATGACGTACGCAGCATTGTCGGGAGTCGTGCCGC
>CAZILB010000175.1:0-7333 GCA_964539925.1 uncultured Syntrophobacter sp.
CCGAGCAGCAAAGCCAGCACGGCGCCGTATTGCGCCGGGCGGCTGATATCGGCTTTGACCAGCCAGTAAAAATGAATCACGCCGGCGATGGCGGCCACGTACACCAGGCGATGGAGCTGCTGCCAGCGTTTGCCCAGGCGGCGGATCATGGCGGCGGTGGAGGTCAGCGCCAGTGGAATCAGCAAGAGGAAAGCGATGAAGCCGGCGGTGACGTAGGGGCGCTTCAAGATGTCGTTACCGATGGCTTTAAAGTCAAAGAAGTGGTCCAGCACGAGGTAAGTCGAAAAATGCAACAGTGCGTAGAAAAACGCAAAGAGGCCGAGCATGCGGCGAAACTTGATCAGATCGTTCCACCCCGTCAGACGCCGCAGCGGGCTGATTGCGAGACTGGCGATCAAAATGATCAGCGCCCACGAGCCGGTGAATCGCGTGATGAACTCGATCGGATTGGCGCCAAGGCCGCCGGTGAATGCGCTGTGGGCGAGTTGGCCCAGAGGAACGAGGCAAACTAAAAAAAGTAGGGGTTTGAGCCAAATCGCCATCAATGGAAAATTGATAATGGACAATTGATAGTGGAGAATTGAAAATTGATAATCAAAAAAGAGTCAAAGAAACACTTGCGGCGGTCATAGCACCCATCGTAATTCTCCATTTTCAATTCTCCATTATCCATTGTTTTAGTAGTTTTTCCGCAGGTCCATTCCCTTGTATAAGTGCGCCACCTGCTCGCCATAGCCGTTGAACATCAGGGTCTTGCGGCGCAGGAACTCGCCGATGCGCCGCTCGGTGGCCTGACTCCAACGCGGATGGTCCACTTCCGGATTGACGTTGGAGTAAAAGCCGTACTCCTGCGGCTGCATTTTGTTCCACGATGTGGGCGGCTGCGCCTCGACAAAGCGCACCGCGACGATGGATTTGATGCTCTTGAAGCCGTATTTCCACGGCACCACCAGCCGCAGCGGCGCGCCGTTCTGCGCCGGCAAGATTTCCCCGTACAGACCGACGCAGAGGATGGTCAGCGGATGCAGGGCTTCGTCCATGCGCAGTCCCTCGACGTAGGGCCAGTCGATCGGACTGCCGAAGAGGCTCGGCTGCTGGCCGGGCATGCGCTTGGGATCGTGCAGGGTCACGAACTGGATGTACTTGGCGTTGTTGGTGGGTTCTGCGAGTTGGACAAGGGCGCTCAGCGGAAAGCCGACCCAGGGGATGACCATAGACCAGGCCTCGACGCAGCGCATGCGGTAAACCCGTTCTTCGAGCGCGCTCAGCTTCATGATCTCTTCGATGTCGAAAGTCTTGGGTTTTTTCACCTCGCCTTCGACGCTCACCGTCCATGGGCGGGTGGTCAGATATTTGGCGTTGCGCTCCGGATCGTTTTTTTCCACGCCCAACTCGTAAAAATTATTGTACGAAGTGATGTCCTTGTAGGAGTTTTGCTTTTCATTGGTGCTGAAGGGACTGTTTTTGATGCCGGCCAATTTTTGCTTACCGTGGGCTTCCTTCGGCGCTTCAAAAACATCGCATCCCGCCAGCGCCGCGCCTGCCGCAAGCGCCGTTGCCGAGGCAGAAACCATAAATTGACGCCGGTTTAAGTACAGCTCTTTGGGGGTGATTTCCGCCGCTTTGATATCGTCCGGTTTTCTGATCAGCATGGCTCGCCGTCCTCCTTTGAGTTATTGCGGAGTCCATAAGTGCCCAGACGACAGAGGTTCGTCGCACACGAAGGGACCCGTCGTTCCAATCCCGGGCCATATGTCGTTGCCCCATCGGCCAGCGCCCGGTCCGCTCCCCGGGTGCTTATTTCGAGGCGCAGGTGAGAAAGCAATCTTTGCGCCCGGGGCCTGGGCTTTGCCCGACTCGCCCCTTGCTCCCCGTAGGTCTACTAACCGATGAACTCCTTAGCAACTTTGGCCCGGCCCGATCAACCATCGACCGCTATGCGCAGTCCGCCGGCCGGCCTTCTTCCAGGATGCTCATGTTACCAGGGCGCCCCTCAGACTCTAGCCGATTATGCGCTTTTTATCGATCGGGACAATGTCCGCCTATCCTTAGATGGCCGGGCCTGGATATTCGTTTCAGTTCGCTATGACAACGGCGAGAGCGGGCAAAAGTTCCAGAAATTATAAAAAGCAAAAGGGCCGGAGGGGCGGCGATGCCGCCCCCTGAAAGTTGGCAAGGGGTTAGTGGATGAGCTGCGACGGGGACGACAAGCCGGCAGAATTTCTATTCACGTCGGTTGTATGGGCGGTCTTTTTGAGGATTTCGATCAACGCCAATTGCGCCAGAGCATAGCCGTCTTTGTCATTATTGGAGTACTCGAAGGCGACCTCGCCCGCTGCCGCCAGGAGATCTTCCAAGGTGGTTTCACAGGCCCAGCCGTTGAATTTGTTCATTGATTTAACTGCTCCTTTCGCTGCCGCGACACGCGTTCCAAACTTTAGACGTTGGCCGGCAAAAAAGGTTGTATTCGATCGACGGCGCGAAAGCGCGATAAATCGCGCCGCTACTGTGCATGACCAACCCACCATTGACGCGCACGCACGCCGGTATTGCCCGCGGTCAGGCACCTTCACGCAGCGCCGGCGCGGAGTTTTCGACCCGATTGAACAGCGGAGTTTGACGCAGGCGCCGGTGCTCTTCCTCGGTGATGTGGCCAACGCTCGCCAACCGGCTCAGGATCCGGTTGCGGCGGTTCAAGATTCCGGGCTCTGTGGCCATGCGCGGATTGGGCAACAAAGCGGCCAAGGTGGCGGCTTCGACGGGATCGATGGCCGCGGCGGGCTTGCCGAAATAGAAACGAGCGGCGGCTTCGGCGCCGTAAATATGGTGGCCCCACTCGACGACGTTCAAATAGATCTCGAAGATGCGCCGCTTCGGGAGGTGATGCTCGAGTTGATGAGCGATGACGATCTCCTTCGCCTTGCGCAGGGGATTTTTCGACGGGCTCAAGTACAGATTTCTGGCGAGCTGCATGGTGATGGTGCTGCCGCCGCGGGCGAAGGTCAGGGTTTCCCAAACTTTTTTCAAAGATTCCCTGAGCTCGTTCACGTCGACGCCTCGGTGGCTGAAGAAAGCGGCGTCCTCGCTGATCAGAATGGCCCGCTTCAGATGGTCCGAAATCGCGCTGTAGGGCACCCAGAACTGCCGGCGCGGCGGGCGGACAGCCTGGCTGCGGTATTCCTTGTCGCGCAACTCCATGAACGCGGTGGTTTTCGGATTTTTCTCCTTGAGTTCGGACACGTCCGGCAGGACGAGATAAAAATAGTAGACGGCGCCGACGAGCAGCGTTAGAAACAGGCTGCTAACGAAGACTCGCTTCATAGTTCGCGAGCATCCTGGCCGCTTTAATCGTCATCGACGAAACGGCGTGGTTGGCCGAGTGCGCCGGATCGATCCAGCGCCAGCGCGCCCGCGGCAGGCGAATCGGGCCGCGCGCGGCGCTCTCGAAGAGATAGATCGGCGCGCGGATGCGGCGTTGGCCGATGGCATGCTCAAACTCTCCGATTCGGCGCGCGCCGGAGGAGCGCAGCGGCAGTTCGCGCGACAACCGCGCCGGCAGAGCCCTGGGTTTGCTTGATCGAGTCAGCAGCGCGCCCGGGAGTTCCCACAACCCTGCGAGCAGGCCCTTCGCAGGCCGGCGGCGAAGCAGGATTTTGCCGCCCCGGCGCAGAATTGCCAGAGGCCAGAGAACTCTCACAAAGCGCTTCTGCCGAGCCGCCGCTATCCCTGCGCCGCGATGACCCCGGCCATGGCTCGAGCATTCGAGTTTGACCGGACATTCCAAACAGCGAGGATTTTTCGGCGCGCACAGGGTGGCGCCGAGCTCCATGAGGGCTTGATTGAAGTCCCCGGGGCTGGTTCCGGGCACAAGCTTGAGCGCCGTAGCGCGCAGCTCGCATGCGGCGTTGAAAGCGAAGATCCGGCCGAGGACGCGGCGCGCGTTGCCGTCGATGGCCGGATAGCGCTTATGAAACGCGATGCTGAGAATCGCGCCGGCGGTGTAATCGCCGATGCCCGCCAGCGCGCGCAGTTGGCGGTAGTCCTGCGGCAGTTTGCCGCCGTGTTCGACCATGATTTGGCGCGCGGCCCGGCGTAGATACTCGGCGCGCCGGTAGTAGCCGAGGCCCGACCAGAGGCGCAAGACACGCTCCGACCGCGCCCGCGCCAATGCCTCGACGGTGGGCAGCGCCGCCAAAAACTTCTCGTAATAGGGCAGCACGGTGTGGACTTGAGTCTGCTGTAGCATGGTTTCCGCGATCCAGATCGCATAGGGATCGCGGCTTCGCCGCCAGGGCAGCGCGCGTTTGTTGCTCTGGTACCAGCGCAGCAGTTTTTTTCGCACCGGCGAAAGATTGTTCGCGGACATGAATGCAGTCGGAAAGGTTTTCGGCTATAAGGCACTCTAAACGAATCCAGCGCCGAAGGAAACCATCTTCGATCATGCTGCCGATCCTCTTTGGTCTTTTGACATCGCTCTGCTTCGCCGTCGCCAGTCTGCTGGCGCAGCGCGGCTACCACCAGGGCCCCGCGCCCTGGGGCGCCTGGATTACCATCGCCGTCAATGCGCTATTTCTCTTGGGGGCGCATTTCGTTTTTTATTCCGACACGCGGCTGTTTATTGCGGAGAATCTGATCTATGTCGCAGTCGGTTTGGCGGTGCCCGGCGTGACGCGGGTGTTGAGCTTTCGCGGCATCCGCACCATGGGCAGCTCGATCACGTCGACGATCGTCAATACGACGCCGATGTTCTCGACGGTGCTGGCGATACTCCTGCTCGGCGAGCGTCCGGGGCCGCTGGTGCTCCTCGGCGTTCTCCTCACCGTGGGCGGCCTGGTGACAGTCTCCTGGGGCGGCGAGAAGACGCGCTATCACAGGATCGAACTGATCTTTCCGTTGTTGTGCGCGCTGCTATTTTCGATGAAGGACATCGCCGTGCGCTGGGGGCTCGGCGGAGGAGACGGACAGCCGATCCTGGCGGCGGGCATCGCCGCGCTGACCTCGACAGTGCAGATTTTTTTGCTGACCCGCTACCTGCAAAAACAAGAGTTCATTCTGCCGCCCGGGCCGATTTTACGCTGGTTTGTCTGGTCGGGGGTGTTTACGGGCGGGTCCTTTCTTTTTATGTACATCGCCTTCAGCATGGAGCGCGTCTCCATCGTGGCGCCGCTCATCAATAGCTACACAATCTTCGTGCTGCTGCTCACACCCTTCATGGCGCGCCAGATCGAGACCCTCACGCGGCGCAAGATCGCCGGCGCCGCGCTGGTGGTTGCGGGTATATTCGCTGTGTCCCTGGGCAGGAATTAGGCCGCAGGCGATTGTCTACTTGCCCATGCCCATAACGGTGAGGGAGAGAATCGTTTTGTGGTTTTCTCTGCCGGCGTTGATCAGCAGCGACTTGCCGTCCTTGGTGTAGGCGAGCATAGCGCCGCCGCCCTGGAGATTGATATTGGGTTGCCAGCCGCGGGCCGGCAATTCCTTCTTGTAAAACTCGACGATTTTTTCGACGGGCATATCGCCATGGTAAGTTGCCTGCCCGGCGCCGAAGCCAAGAATCGACATTTCGGCGGGCTTTTCCGCGTCCTTCGCCATCGTTTTCGGCACGGGGACGGTCACCCCGGAGACGGTTTCCTCGTAGGAGCCGGCGCAGCCCCAGAGGTAAGCGAGCGAAAATAGAACGGCGGCGAAAAGTGCGAAGCTTGCGTGAACGGGTCGTTGAATATTTATACCCATGCCGATGGATTACACCAAGTCCCGCTCACGGGCAAATCGCGCCGGGAAGCAAACCGCCATCAGGAATTTGCATCCGGAGGATGAGGCAGGCCGACCAGATACCATGAAATGAGCAGCGCGACGCCGAGAAATTCCGGCAACGCGGGCGAAACGTGAATAAGCGCGCCGCCGAGCATGGCGCCGAGGGACGAGCCGATAAAACCGGAAGAGCCATACACGCCGCTGGCCGTGCCGCGGCCAGGCGCGGGCACGCGCCGGGTAAGAAACGCGGGGAGGATCGGTTGATAGATGCTGTAGCCGAGGAAGAACGCCGCGCCGCTGATGTAGAGCATGAGTTCGTATTGCGCGCCGAACAGGTAAACGCCGTAGCCGACGGTGGCGGTGAGCCAGCCGATCATGATCGGCCGGTGGAACCCGCCTTCCTTCTCTATCCGCCGTATGTATGGAAAGACGAAGAGCGCGCTGGGAATGAAAATGATCAGATAAACCTTCCAGAGCTCCGCCTTCTCCAGACCGATGGCGGTCCAGCTCAGCGGATAGGTGAAGAAAAACAGATTGAGCGCAAAGGACAGAACGAATGTGGCAATAAAGATCGGCCGCAACTGGTCGTGCATGAGGATCGGCTTGAGCGCCATCGGCGGTTGGTTGCGCGCGCCGGGCGGTTCGGCTGGAAACGATGTAGCGGTGAGAAGCATAGAAAGAAATCCGAGCAGCGCGAGCAGAAAAAAGAGTCCGCCCAGACCGATGTGCGCGGCGAGAAATGGTCCGCCCAGAAGCCCGCCCATAAAGGCGACGCCGACGGCAATGCCCGTGATCGTATAGGCCTGCGTGCGCACGCTGGGTCGGGTCAGGTCGGCGAGGGCGGCGAAGGCGACGGAGCCGACCGCGCCGGTGCCCTGCAGCGCCCGGGCGAGAATCAGACCGTAAATATCCGTCGCCAGGCCGCAGCCGATGCTGCCTAAGCTGAAGAGCCCGAGCCCGATCAGGAGCACGGGTTTTCTGCCCCAACGATCGCTTGCCCAGCCGAGCGGTATTTGCAAGAGGCACTGGATCAACGCGTAGATGCCGAAAGCCACTCCCGCGAGGCCCGCCGAAGCGCCCGGATAGTTCACCGCGTACACGCTGAAGATCGGCAGAACGAGAAAAATGCCCAATAACCGCAGCGCCGAGATCAGGCTGACGACGATCACCGGCGCCATTTCTGCGCGGGTAAATGAGTGTTGACTGTCAGCCAAATTGAGGTGGATTCTCCGTCGTGGTTACCATCGCTCGGCTCAATTTACACGCTTTACGATAAATGAAAAGGGGCGGCTCGCCGGGGGCGGCGCGGGCATAAGTATCTCGACGGTTCGGGTTCGTTAGCAACGAAGCGGCGGGTCGTTCCAAGCCCGGGCAATGGGCCTCTGCCCCATCGGCCACCTCCTGGTCCGCTCCCCTGGTGCTTATTTTGAGGCGCGGGTGCGAGAACGTTATTTCAGTCCCGGTGCCCGCGCTTTCCACGCCGCGCCCTTCGTCCCTGTATGTTTACGAACCAAATCGGAGTATCTCGCGCAAAGACGCAAACCTTGGCGTGCTTGGCGCGAGAAATTTCCTGTTGCGG
>CAZILB010000176.1:0-1592 GCA_964539925.1 uncultured Syntrophobacter sp.
TAGGTGAAACTCGGCGTTTTGCCGTCGAGCAGCGCGTCGAGCCGCGCCGCCGGGAAGCGCAAGCCGACAAAGAAAGCGCCGAACACGCCATAGACCGCGCTGGCTTCGTCAAAGCGCATCTCGTAAACGAGTTTCTTAAAGACCAGCGGGTCATCGGCGAAAAGATCGACGCCCCATTCCCAGTCGTCGAAGCCGATGGAGCCGGAGATGATCTGGGTGACGCGGCCGGCGTAGTGGCGGCCGATCATGCCATGTTCGCGCATCATCCGCTGGCGCTCGCGGATCGGCTCGCCGTACCAGTTTTTGGCTTCGCCGCGAAACTTGTTCATCGGATAGAAACAGAGATAGCGGCGCTGGGGAATTTCGGGCCAGAGGCGCGGCGCCGCGGCCTGGCGCTGCTTGGCCAGCTCAGCCTCGACTTCGCGGTTCCATTCGGCGGTGCCGGGTCTGAGGCCTCCAGCCGTAAGCTCGGCATAAAGCTTTACCGAAGCTTCATAGAGTCCCAGCTCGACCACCGAAAGATAGGAGTTTACCGGTTCGAGGTATTCGTAGATTTCAGAACCGGCGACGCTTAGTTCCGCTTGATTGAGATCGTCCGGCGTCTTGCGGAAATGGACGAGCATCAGATCGCCTTTGTGTCCGAGCATGGAAAAAAGCCCGCTGGGCTCCGGTTTGTTCTGTTCCATTCCCGCGAAAACCGCCATGGCATTCGAAAGCACATGTTTTCGTTCGGAGCTGCCGACGCCGCGCCAGGCGGTCCAGCGCACGCGAAACATCTGGTGCAGGATGAACGAGCCATCGAGCGTGAGCGGCGCCGCCGGTAGATGATTATTCTGCGTTTCTTTCGACCCTTGTTCCATGAGCGGTGACTTCTTTCCCCGTAGGTTTTGTTCGCCCGAAATCAGGTCGGCTCCGGCGATGGACCGGCCCCATGGTCGGGTTTGCCGCCGCGGATCTTGTCGCGCAGCGCCTGGAAGCCGCGTTTGGCGGCGCGAAAGAATTTCGGCACCAGCCAGATGACCAACGCCATGAAGATGCAGAGCAACGCCAGCATGATGATCGGATGGTTGAAAATCATCCAGATGCTGCCCAAGACTGCGACATCCTCGGTAAAGCTCGCCGTCCAGTTGCTGAAAGGCTCGGGGCTGGTGTTGATCGCCAATCGGGTTGTCGCTTTGACGCCGTGGGCGACGAAGGCGACGGAGCCGCCGGCAAGCAAAGCGACGAGTTCCAGCGCGGGGTTCATATCTCCCAGGGCGCGGGCCGCTAGAATCGCGCCGGCGGGCACGCGGATAAACGTATGGAGTATGTCCCAGCCGTTGTCCACATAGGGCACTTTGTCGGCGAAGAACTCGATGACGTACATGACGCAGGCGACGGCGATGACGGCGGGATGCATGAGCACTTCGAGATCCGGCGGCAAGCGGATCATCTCCGCTCTGCCGGCAATGCCCAGCGCCGCCACCGTGGCGTATAGATTAATGCCCGAAGTCCAAGCCGTGCCCATCGCGAGGCTTAGCGCTTCAATTGTGCCCATGGAAGAGGCTCCCGTTCCGGCCGTTGGGCGGCCAAAAGTTCACTCCTTCGACGTT
>CAZILB010000176.1:1692-3231 GCA_964539925.1 uncultured Syntrophobacter sp.
GAATTTGGCCGCGATCTCGCTCTTGTACTCTCGGGTGAATGCATTCACCGCCGGGAATTGATCCATCCATTTGAACGGCCGGCAGGCGTCGATCAGGACTCTGTCTGTCGTGTAGCCGCGCGGCGAGCGTTCTTCGGGCGGCAGCGCCGGCTCGCACACCGAAGCCCACACGCCTTTGACGATGTCCAAGTCTTCGCGCACATGGCAGCGGGTGGCGATGGCCCAGATCACCTCCGCCGGGTTGGTGATGTCGATGTCGTCATCGACGACGACGACAAATTTGCCGCCGTAGGCGCCGGCGCGCGCGCCGGCGGCGACGAGCAGAGCCTGTTTTGAATGTCCCGCGTAACGCTGCTTGATGGCGATCACCGTAAAAGGCCCGGGCTGACCGCCGTAAACGAAGCCCCAAACCCCTTTGACTTCGGGGATGCCGGCTTTCTCCAACTGCTCCCAGAGCGTCGCCGCACCGAGCGGTATAGGGAGGTAACTCGAAGGCGGTTTGAGCGGCGGCGCGCCGAGCAGGATCGGATCGTTGCGGTAGTAAACGCGCTTGACCTCCATGACCGGCGTCTCGCCGACGTTGGCGTCGGTGAAATAGCCGGGCCATTCGCCGAAGGGACCTTCTTTCGGCATCTCTGCGTCTTTCATCGGCAGAATATCGCCTTCGAGCACGATCTCTGCGTTCGCCGGCAGCGGCAGACCGGTGGCGGCGCCGCGCACCACCGGCACAGGAGAACCTTGGAGGTAACCGGCAAACTCAAATTCATTGACATCCGGCGGCAAAGGCATCTGCGCGGCGAGAAAAATTGCGGGACCCTGGCACAGGGTGATCGCCGCCGGCAGCGCTTTGCCGGCGTCCCGGGCGCGCTCAAAGGCGAGCCGGCCATGCTTGCCCATGTTCATCTTTACCGAAACATGATTTTTGTTTTGAATCATGACTCTGTAAGTGCCGATGTTGACCGCTCCCGTTTCAAGGTCTTTGGTGATGACGCCGCAGCCTGTGCCGATGTACGGCCCGCCGTCGAGATCGTGCCAGTGGGGCACAGGAAACTTGTACAGATCGACATCCTCCCCGACCATCTGATTTTCCAGCACGGGGCCGCCTTCCAATTGATTGACGGGCACGGGCTTGTACGCCGCGAGCTTTTTACGCCAGGCATAAAGATAGTCGATGCCGTTCTCTTCGGTAATGCCCATCGCCGGACCGGTGCGTTTGCAAGTACGAAATACGTTGGAAATAATCCGAAATCCGGCGGGATAATCTTGAAAATTGTTGAACAGGAGTGCCGGCCCTTCCTTATCGGCAGCCAACTCCGTCAGCGCGCCCACTTCGGTTTTCAGATCGGCGCGCTCGATGCGGCGCAGTTCGCCCATCTCCTCCAAAAGCTCGATGTATCCTCGCATGTCGGTCACGTCAGCCATTATGCCCTCCATTTTTTGTTGAGATTCATAGTATGGCGCAGGGACAGGGGAGTCAATCACGCCGAAGAGCCGCCCGCTGCCGTTGCACGCAGCGGAGCGTGCGGTTATACGATTTAA
>CAZILB010000176.1:3331-7258 GCA_964539925.1 uncultured Syntrophobacter sp.
GTGGTGTTGAAGCCGATCAGCGACGATCTCGGTTGGAGCCGCACGCTCACGGCAGCGGCCCTCGCCGTGGGCGCGCTCGCCGGCGGCGTTCTTTCGCCGCTCTTTGGCCCGCTCGCCGATCGTTTGGGGCCGCGGTTTCTATTGCCTGCGGGCGGCGCCGTGGTCGGGCTGCTGGCCTTCGGCGTGAGCGCGAGCACAGAGCCCTGGCAGTTTTATGCCACGTTTATTCCCGCCCGCGCACTCACCGAATTTTTGCTCTGCGGCATGATTGCGTTTACGGCCGCGGCCAATTGGTTTTACGTGAAGCGGCCGCGGGTAATGGGCCTGGTGGCGATGGCTACGCCTCTCGGCTCCGCGGGGCTGGCTCTGGTGTATCAGTATTTCATCACCCATTACGGCTGGCGCAGCGCATTTATGGCGCTCGGCGTCGCACTCTGGGTGCTGGTGGTGATTCCCGGGGTGATTTTTTTGCGCCGCCAACCGGAGGATTTAGGGCTTTATCCGGACGGCATGGCGGCGCCCCCAAGCCCACAGCCGGGGACGATGCAAGAGGGCGCGAGCGCTGTGGAATATAGTTGGCAGCGCCGCGATGCGGTTCGCACCGCCACTTTGTGGCTGCTTGTGGCCAGTCAGTTCCTCGCTTCCATCGGCACCGGCGGCATCGCCTTTCATACCGCGGCCTATTTTACCGACGGGCGCATCGCGCCGGCGGTCGCCGCCGGCGCCGTGAGCGTCATGGCGCTGTCGGGCGCGTTCGGCAATGGACTATGGGGCGCGCTGGCGGAACGATTTCACCCGCGCACGTTAAACGTGGCCACCATGCTGGTCGCCGCGCTCTCGGTGGCGTGGCTCATGCAGGTGCGCAGCGCACCCGGTGCCTATCTGTTCGCCTTTCTCTTCGGTTTGAACGCCCGCGGCGCCGCGGTGCTCATTCAAGTGTTGGTCGCACGTTTCTTCGGCCGGCGCTCCTTCGGTGCCATCAGCAGCGTGCTCGATCCCTTTCACAAAGGCGGCCTCGGACTCGGCGCGCTTTTGGCGGGTCTCGCTTTTGATTTCGCCGGCGATTACCGCGCGATATTTACCGTGTTTCTGATCAGCTATCTGATCTCGGCGTTGTTGATTTTCCTCGCCCACCGGCCGGAGGCGAGAGGGAAAATGGCATGAATAATAGAGTTGTGCACCAAGGAAACCGTGGAGCAATGGGGGAGAGAATAGGGCGCGATTGGCGCCGATCTTGACTTTGAAGGGCCATCCTTTAGCTTAAAACATCATGTTGCGACGACCTGTTCTTCTCATTCTTTGCTTAGCGCTGGTCTTTCTCCAGGCCAGTTTCGCCCAAGGCGCGGCAGTACAGGAGGTCGTCCTCGACAACGGCCTCAAAATTTTGCTCCTGGAAGATCCCAAAAGCCCGGCGGTGACATTTCAAGTCTGGTATCGCGTCGGCTCGCGCAACGAAATCGACGGCAAGAGCGGCCTCGCACACTTTCTCGAACATATGTTGTTCAAGGGCACGCCGACGACCGGGCCGGAAGAGTATTCGCGCCTGATCGCCAAGAACGGCGGCCGTTCCAACGCGTTTACCTCCTATGACATGACGGTTTATTTCGCCACCATGAGCCGCGACAAGATCGGCATTCAACTCGAACTGGAAGCGGACCGCATGGTCAACGCGCTGTTGGGCGACGAGTACTTCGAGGCTGAAAAAAAGGTCATTCAAGAAGAGCGGCGCCTGCGCGTCGACGACAATCCGATCGCCGCCCTGAGCGAAGTGGCGAGCGCGGCGGCTTTCATGGTTCATCCTTACCGACGCCCGGTGATCGGTTGGATGGAGGATATTCTCAATCTTACGCGCCGGGATCTGGCGGATTTTTACCAGCTCTACTACCAGCCGAACAACGCTTTCATCGTCGTCGTCGGAGCTTTCTCCGCGGCGGAAATGCTGCCGAAGATAAAAGCCGCCTACGGTGGGATTCCGCGCAGCGCCGAGCCGCCGGCGGTGCGCGCCGTGGAACCCGAGCAGCGCGGCGAGCGCCGGGTGACGCTTAAAAAGGAAGCGGAGCTGCCGGTGTTGCTGAAGTACTACCATGCGCCCAATTTAAAGAGCCCGGACAGCTTCGCGCTCGAGGTCTTGTCCGTGGTGCTCTCCGGCGGGCGCAGCTCGCGCCTGCACCACGAGTTGGTTTATCAAAAGCGGCTGGCGCACGTCGTCAACGCCGACTATAGCACCGTATCCATCGATCCCATGGGCTTTTCGATTTCCGCTCAACTTATGCCGGGTGTTCAACCGGCGATCGTGGAGCGGGAGATCGATGCATTGATCGACAAGGTCAAAACCGAGCTGATCGGCGAGCGCGAGCTGCAAAAAGCCAAAAATCAAATTGAAGCCGCGTTTGTTTTTGGCCAGGACTCGATCTTCGGCCAAGCGATAAAGATCGGTTATTACGAAATCGCCGGCGGCTGGCGGCAAATGAACGATTACCTCGACGGCATCCGCAAGGTCACCCGGGAGGATGTTCGCCGCGTCGCGCGGCAATACCTCCACGCCGACCGGCGCACGGTCGGTACGTTGATCCCGACCAAAGAAAAGGCGCCATGAAGAAAATCTTATTGTGGGCGATGGCGATTCTTTACACCGCTGTTGGCTCATTGCCGGCGCTTGCGGCCATGGCGCCCAAGCGCTCGGTGTTGGAAAACGGTCTCGTATTGCTTACTTCCGAGCAGCGGGCGCTGCCGATGGTGTCCATCGAGCTTCTGATCGATGCCGGTTCGCGTCACGAACCGCCAAGTCAGGCCGGACTGGCCAATCTTACGGCAAGGCTGCTGACCTACGGCACTAAAAAACGCAGCGCCCTTCAGATCAGCGAGGCCCTTGATTTCATCGGCGCCGGCTTGAGCGCCAGCGCCGGCGCGGATGTCGCAAGCATCAGCATGACGCTGCTGAAAAAGGATCTCGCCACGGGGCTGGAGCTGTTGGCGGATATCTTGACCTCCTCGAGCTTTCCTCAAGCCGAGATCGATCGGCAAAAACAAGCCGTGATCGCCTCGATTAGGGCTGCGGAGGAGAATCCCGGTACGGTGGCGGGCCGGACATTCTCCGCGGCGCTGTTTCCGGGCAGTCCCTACGGCCGGCCGGTGGAAGGGTCCGAAGCGTCGGTCAAAGCGCTGCCGCAGAAGAGCCTCAGAGATTTCTACAGCCGCCACTACCGTCCCAACCGGGCGATTCTGTCGGTTGTCGGCGACGTTTCCGAACGTGAGATTGCCGAGGCCTTGACCCGGGCCTTGCGCGAATGGCGCAAAGGGGAGCCGGGCGCGCCGTTTGCGCCGCCGTCGAACATCGGCGGGCCGCAGACGCTCAGGGTCCAGAGAGATCTTACCCAGGCCAATATCGTCCTCGGTCACGCCGGCGTACCGCGCAGCCACCCGGACTATTATGCGATCCAGGTGATGAACTACATTCTTGGCGGCGGCGGTTTTTCTTCACGGGCGATGGATTCCATCCGCAACGAGCGCGGCCTGGCTTATTCGGTGTATAGCTTTTTCGGCGGAGAAAAGAGCCACGGCTACTTTCAGTTCGTCATGCAGACGAGAAACGAGACCGCCCAGGAGGCTATTCGCCTCGCCCTGGAAGAAGTCCGCAGGATGCGCGAGGAGCCGGTTACCGAACAGGAGTTAAGCGACGCAAAGAACTATATGACCGGCAGTTTTCCGCTCCGTTTCGACACCAACCGCAGAGTCGCCAGTTTTCTTGCCCAGGTGGAATTTTTCGAGCTCGGCCTGGACTATCCGGACCGCTATGGCGATTTCATCGGCAAAGTGACCGCCGCCGACATTCAGCGCGTGGCCAAACTTTACTTGCAGCCGGACAGAATTCTCACGGTGATCGTCGGCAACCACAAGGCCATCGCCGTGAAATAAGCCCGCGCACTA
>CAZILB010000177.1:0-5344 GCA_964539925.1 uncultured Syntrophobacter sp.
AGACGGACTCCGTCGGGCGCCTCGAAGAAGCAGATCCTTCTTCCCCCCACGCCCTTTCGCTCTTCGAGGACCTTTACGCCGCCGGCCTTGATCTTGGCGACCTGGGCGGCGAAGTCATCGGCGTCGATGGCCAGATGCTCCATTCCGTAATGCTGCTCGAGATCCTGGCCTTGGACAAATGCGCTTACGTTCAGCGTCAGCCCGTGCAGGTCGAGGCACAAGAAGGGCTGGCCGTCGGCCGCCTCTCTTTCCGAGACTATTTTGGCGCCGACATGCTCGATATACCACTCCGCTGTCTTTCGCGGATTGGGAGTTTTGAGATGAAGGTGATTAATTTTGAAACCCATGTTTTCCTCCCGGGGGATGTTCTAGCGCACTACCTTCACTCCTGCTTCCGGCAGAACTGAGCGCATCAAGTCAGTCTGTTCCGCCCAAAATTTTCCAAGCGCCGCGGCGGGTACGTAGTCGTCGACGATCTGGTTTTCCTCAAGATATTTTTTCCAACGCGGGGTTTGAACGAGTCGGGAAAAGAGATTTTCCCAAAACTTCACCGCATCCGCCGGCATGCCCGGAGGGCCGAGCACGCCCCTGGATTGAATCAGCAAGGGAATGTCGATTCCCTGTTCCCTGATGGTCGGCACGTTTGGAAAAGCGGGCAAGCGTTTTTGCGTGAAGGTTGCGATCATTCTGAGAGTTCCGGCTCGCACATGTTCGGCAAAGACCTGCGGCGGGTTGAGCTGTATATGTGTGTGTCCGCCGAGAAGATTGGCGAGTCGTTCACCGCCGCCGGGAAACGAGATGTGATCCCATTTGGCGCCGGTGGCTTTCTGGATCAATACCCGGTAAAGCGCGGTAATGGCGGTAACCGAGCCGCCGGACTGTTTTAACTGCCCGGGATTTTTCTTTGCGGCCTCGACGAAGTCCTTCATGGTCTTGTAGGGCGAATCGGCTTTGACCACTGCGACCAGAGGATCGTCGATCAGCCCGGCAATAGGGGTTAAATCCAGAATCGTATGGGAGGCTTCCTTGCGGATCAGCGGCGTCACCCACCAGGTCGGGGTATAATAACCGATCATGTGATCTTCGCCTTTTTTCCCCGCCATATAGGCCAATGCCACCGCGCCCGATCCGCCGGCCCTGTTGGAGACAACCATCCGTTGGCGCAGGAGTTTTTCCTGCTCAATCAACTCCGCGACGTGGCGCGCGAACACATCCGAGCCGCCCCCGGCATCGGTGTGGACCACCACTTCTACGGGTTTCTTCGGTTCCCAAGCAGACGCGGTTCCTGAAGCGCACAACGCCCATGCAAAAAGGACAGCCGCAGCCGAGACCAGGTATTTATTAAACTCCATAGGTCGTCTCCTTCTTTGTTAAAAACTTCAGTTGATCTTTTTGATCCGGCCCGAGAGAACCCAGCGAATTAAAGGTATGCACAAAAGCCCCGCCGCGGTCAATAATATGGCTGCGGAAATAGGGCGGGTGAACAAGATCGAAATTTTGCCACCGGACAGCATCAACGACTGCCGCAGGGCCAATTCCCACCGGTACCCGAGTACCATTCCGAGGACCAGCGGCGCCGTGGGAAAGTCGAGTTTCTTCATGGCGTAGCCCAGCAATCCGAAAAACCCCATCATCCAGACATCGAAAAGGCTGTTGTGAACGCTGTAAACGCCGACGAAGGAGAGGCCGAGGATGCCGGGAAATAGTACGTAGCTCGGAAGACGCAAGATCTGGACGAAGAGGGGAATCAGGGGAATGTTCAAAATCAGGAGCACGACGTTGCCGATGTACATGCTTGCGATCAGTCCCCAGAAGAGTCCGGGATTATCCTGGATCAGTAGCGGGCCGGGCCTCAGTCCCCAAATGATCATCGCGGAAAAGATAACCGCAGTGGTATTGGAACCCGGGATGCCCAGGGTCAAAAGCGGTACCATCGCGCCACCGGTGGCCGAACTGTTGGCCCCTTCAGGCGCGGCGACGCCTTCGATAGCACCATTGCCGAATTTTTCCGGATGGCGCGAGAACGCTTTTTCGACGCCGTAGGATACGAAAGAGGCGATCGTAGCGCCGGCACCCGGCAGGACGCCGATGACAAAACCGATCAGTGAGCCGTTGACAAAAGCAAAGCGCGAATCCTTCAAGTCCTGCAGATTCGGTAAAAGATTGCGCAGCTTGCTCGGAACCTTGAAAAGCGCCGCGCCAACCTTGCCTTCCATGTTGACCAGAACTTCGCTCACGGCAAAAATTCCAATCGCCACTACGATAAAGGGAATACCGTCCAGTAGCTCCAGCCGGCCGAACGTAAACCTGGGTTCGGCGGTAAACAGGTCTGTGCCGATGCCGGCCAGCCAGATGCCGAAAATCCCGGATATCAGACCTTTAATGGCGGATCTGCCGGTCAGAAAAGCAACCAGCGTAAGGCCCAGAGTCATTAGAGCAAAGAACTCGGGCGGCCCGAGGCGCAGGGCGAAGCGGGAAATCGGAGGTGCCAGAAGCACGAGACCGACGACGCTGAAGGTTCCGGCGATGAACGACGCGATCGCGGTGATCCCCAGTGCCGGACCGGCGCGCCCTTGGCGCGCCAGCGGATAGCCGTCCACGCAAGTGATCACGGAATTGGGTTCGCCGGGCACGTTGAGGAGAATCGAGGTCGTCGAGCCGGCGAAATTTGAGCCATAGTAAATCCCGGCCATCATGATCATCCCCGTGACGGGGTCCATCTTGAAAGCCAGAGGGAGCAGCATTGCAATGGTGCCCGTGGATGTTAATCCCGGGATGATGCCCACGATCGTGCCCAAGACGAGCCCTGCAAAACACCATAAGAGGTTGGTCGGTGTGAGCGCTATGGAGAAGCCCAAGAGAAGATTGTTGAGAGCATCCACTCAAAAACCCAACGCCCCTTCCGGCAGGGAAAGGCCGAGGCCCCAGGTGAAAACGATATGAAAGCTCGCCGCTGAGCTCAGCGCAACTATGAGCGACACCCAGAGGGGGCGCTCGCTCATTACCCAAGCGAGAAAGAAAGCGAGAATTGCAAAAGTCAAGAAAAAACCCAGTCGTTCAACGAAGGCAATGAAAATCAGGAAGGCCGCCCATGTGGCGAGTCCTCTGATTAGCGGTCGCGCCCAAGAACCGGTTTCCGGCCGAGTTCTGTGGGGCTGCGCCACGGCCAGCGTCACCATTATCGTTGCCAAGGCTAAAAAGCCGATGCCGAGCCAAAGAGGGAGAAATCCGGGACCCGGACCGAATTCGTTCACGTAGTCCAGTTGAAGGGATTTGTAGATAATGAACCCTCCCACGCCGGCGAGCAGGGAGCCGACAATCACTTCAGCTTTATAAAGTTTTTGCCCCATAGATTACGCCCGGAAGATGTCTTTTAATCTCGTTGGGGTGAATGTGCAAGAGAATGAGTTGTAATTGCAGAAGCGCCCCCCGTCAATTGCTAACGAGGAGCGCTTGTCGGGCGGGTTTCGTGGATCGACGCAGACGGCCGCAGGGGTCAAAAGCCGAGGATCTCGCCGTATTCTCTACGGTGAATGAACGGTCGTGTTTTTACTTGGAGCGACCCCGCGCCGCCAACGGCGTGCGGTCGCTTGCTAAGACTAACCGTGGTTTCTGCGGTCGCAGACGGCGTCGATCAAGGCGGGCTTGCCCTGCTTGACCTGCTCGATCGCGCGCTTGAGAGCTGGTTTGAGATCGTCGGCATTTTCGAAGGGCCCTTCGGCGTACCAGCCCATGGATTTCGCCAAACCGGCAAAATCCGGGTCGGGGCCGTAGAGATCCATGCCGATATGGGCGCGATTGGGATCGGTGCCGCGGGTGCGCGCCAGAACCAATTGATGGTTCCAGTCGTTGTAGTAGGCGCGGTTGTTGAACATGACGACCAGCATCGGGATCTGATATTTCGCCGCGATCCAGAGCGAGCCGGCGTCGAACATAAGATCTCCGTCGGGCTGCAAGTCGACGACCAGCCGGCCGGTGCCTTTATTGGCGAGGGCGACGCCGAGAGACAAGCCGATCTGCGTGCCGGTGCCCAATTCCCGGCCGCCGTGGCAATAGGGGCGGTCGAAGTTCCAGAGCTTCTTGCCCCAGCTCCCCAGATCGCCGGCGGTGAGAACCCAGTCTTCGCCTTTGATTGCGTCCCATACTTCAAGGGCGAGGCGCGGCACGGTCATCGGTTTTTGATCCCAGTGCTCCTGCGCCTGCTTGCTCCACTTGGCGCGATTTTCGCCGTGGCGCTTGCCGATCTCTTCGGCGCGGCGGGCGATCTTCTCGGCGAGGCCGGGGGTTTTGGCGATGCGTTCTTTCAAAAGTTTCGTCAATTGCGGCGCCGTGGTGACCGGGTCGGCGGTCATGCGCTGCTGCGCGTAGAAGGGCCGCGCGTAGTCCATCGACCATTTGCTGATTTCGATGTCGGTGAAGCCGATGTCGATCCAGGTCGCGTTCGCCGGCACTTTACTGACGACGGTGCGGGTTGAAATATCGCGCACGTGGGTCGGTTTCTCGAAATCGGCGATATCGAGGGTAAGCACGACATCGACATCTTTGTAGCAGCCGTCCGGGTCCATGGTGAGATTGAGCGGATGGTCGCTGGGAAAGTTCAACCGCGAGCCGACATCCCACACCGAGGCACCGAGGGTCTCGGCGAGCTCGACGACGTGACTCCAGCCATGAGGCGGGCGGGCGGCGAAGTCGGCGATGATCGCCACCCGGTTCGCCGCGGCCAGCGTATCCACCGCCTTTGCCAATGCGACGGGATCTGCGAACGGCGCCGTGGGAACATCGATGGCGCCGGCGGGCGGCATCTCGACATCGTGATCGAGTTGCGCCTCCTGTAGGCCGGCGTCGTAAACCATGTAGACCGGTCCCTGGCGCGCGCTCATCATCACCGAGTAGGCGCGCGCAAAGGCTCCGGGCACGCCGTCCACCGTGGTCGGTTGATAATCCCACTTGACGAAGTTTCGAATCGCCTCGCCCTGGCCGTTGGCGGTGTGGATCCAATCGATGAAGGGACGGCGCTTGGGCTCGGCCATCGGCCCGGTGGCGCCGATGATAAAAACCGGCGCGCGGTCGAGATAGGCGTAGTAAACACCCATCGGCGCATGCAACAAGCCAACCAGGTTATGCACGATGGAGATCATCGGTTTCCCTTTGGCGCGGGCGTAGCCGTGGGCGATCTGGACGGCGATCTTTTCATGCTGGCAGAGCAGCATGGGCGGATCGTTTTCGCCATAATTGACCAGCGAGTCGTGCAGACCGCGATAGCTCGCGCCCGGATTGAGCGCAATGTACTCGAAGTCGTAGCGCTTGATCATGTCGACGATCACGTCGGACTGCCAGCGTTTGT
>CAZILB010000177.1:5444-7247 GCA_964539925.1 uncultured Syntrophobacter sp.
TCGAAGTCGTAGCGCTTGATCATGTCGACGATCACGTCGGACTGCCAGCGTTTGTTCGATTTTTTTATTGCTTCTGCTTTTGGAGCCGGTTTTGCCATGGAAAATTCCTCCTTGATATTTTCGATCGCAGGTAGGGGCGATTCATGAATCGCCCCTACGGATTCATGCGTTCTCGCCGCGGCGCCAGACCACCGCATCGACGAGCGCCGGCTTGCCGGCTTTGACCTGGGCGATGGCGCGCTTGACCGCCGGGCCGATTTCCGCCGGATCTTCGATCGGTCCTTCGGCGTACCAGCCCATGCCTTTGGCGATATGCGCGAAGTCCGGCGGCGGACCTTCCAGGTCCATGCCGATATAGGCCCGCGCCGGGTCGGTGCCGCGCTGGTGCGCCATGTGAATCTGGTGCGCCCAGTCGTTGTAATATGCGCGGTTGTTGTACATGACGATCAGCATCGGGATGTCATACTTGACCGGCATCCACAGTGCGCCGAGGTCGAACATCAGATCGCCGTCGGGCTGGAGATCGATCACGAGCTTGCCCGAACCTTTGTGGGCGAGGGCGACGCCGATGGACATGCCGATTTGGGTGCCGGTGCCCAATTCCCGGCCGACATGGCGATAGGGCTTGTCGAAGTCCCAAAGCTTGTGCACCCATTCTTTTAACGTATTGGCGGTGAGCACCCAGTCTTCGCCTTGAATCACCTGCCAAAGTTCGTGCGCCAGGCGCGACTCGGTCATCGGCCGCTGGTTCCATTCCTCCTTGACTTGATCCTGCCATTTTTGCCACTGGCGCGCGTGCCTGTCGCCGATGGCCTTCTTGCGCCCGGCGATTTTCGCTGTGAGCGACTTGTTGCCGTCGATGCGTTTTTGGCAGGCGGCGGTGAGCGCCGGCAACGACAGGGCGCTGTCGCCGAGCACGCGCAGATCCCAGTTGTGGTGCTTGTTGTAATCCGTCGCCCACTTGCTGATCTCGAGATCGGCGAAACCGACGTCGATCCACTTGCAATCGGGCGCGGTGACGACGCTGACCTCGCGCGTCTGGGTGTTGAGTTTGTGCGAGCCGCGCGTCCAATCGACCACGTCGAGTGCCGCGACGACATCGACGCCTTTGAAAGCGTCGCCGTGAAAGCTCACGCTCAGCGGATGACGGTTGGGGAAGCCCAGGCGTTTATTGATGTCGAAAACCGATGCGCCGATGGTTTCGGCGAGTTCCACCGTTGAGGTATAGCCGATGGGCATGCGCGCGGCATATTCGGTGAGCAGCAGCGGATTATCCGCGGCCATGAGCATGTCCGCGGCTTCTTCGACGACCGCCGGTTCCGGCGCCACGCGCGACGGCACCTTTACTTTGTACTTCGGCAGCGCCATCTCCTCTTTCAGTGCGCTTTCCTGCATCGCCGAGTCATAGACCATATAGACCGGACCCTGCGGCTCGCTCATCATGATCGAGTAAGCCCGGGCAAAGGAGTCGGGCACGCCGTGGATGCTGCCGGGCTGGTAGTCCCACTTGGTGAAACCGCGCACCACGTCGCCCTGAGCGAAGGCGGTGTGAATCCAGTCGATAAACGGTCGGCGCAGCTTTTCATCCATCGGGCCGGTGGCGCCGACGATGAAGACCGGCGAGCGATCGATGTAGGCGTAGTAGATGCCCATGGGCGCGTGCAAAAGCCCGACGACATTGTGGACGATGGCCATCATCGGTTTGCCGCTCGCCTTGGCGTAGCCGTGGGCGATCTGCACCGCGATTTTCTCATGATTGCAAAGCAGCATCGGCGGCTGGTTCTCGCCGTAGTTGACCAGCGA
>CAZILB010000178.1:0-3172 GCA_964539925.1 uncultured Syntrophobacter sp.
TCATGTCCTTGCTGCACGGTCCACTCGCCCGGCACCAGCACGTGAAACGAAATGAACGAACGGCGGCCGGCGTGGCGGGTGCGCAGCGCGTGATAGTGAATCCCGCGGTTCAAGCATTGACCGAGGATCTGCCGGATTGCGGCTTGCTCGGCTTGCGGCAGCGTGGCGTCGAGCAAACCGAGCGCGGAGCGGCGCAGCAATCTCAACCCGGTCCAAAGAATGTTGACGGCAACGAGAATCGCGATGAGCGGATCGAGCCGGTGCCATCCGGTCAACGCCACGACGGTGACGCCGGCGACCACACCCGCCGAGGTCCAGACATCCGTCATCAAATGATGAGCATCGGCTTCAAGGGTGATCGAGCGATACTTCTTGCCGGCGTCGAGCAATATCCGCGCTGTGGCGTAGTTGACCGCCGCTGCCAACAGGGAGATAGCCAGTCCGATGCCGACCTGTTCCAAGGGAAGAGGCGAGATAAGGCGTGGAATTGCCGTCCAGACTATGCTCGCGGCGGCGAGCAATATGAGAGCCCCCTCGGCGCCGCTGGAGAAATATTCGGCCTTGCTATAACCATAGGCGTGCATCTCGTCGGGCGGGCGCGCCGCCACGGTAAGCGTGGCGAGGGCCATCAGAGCGGCGGCCAGGTTGACCATCGACTCCAGCGCATCGGACAGAAGACCCACCGAACCGGTGATGTAGTACGCCGTCCCCTTCAAGACGATCGTGGCGAGCGCGGCGGCGATCGAAAGCCAGGCGAAATCGGTAAGGCTCCTTGGCTCCACGGTCGTGTTCATGGCGCGGCGGTTCTCGTGCTGCGCATAGCGACGCGCATGATCCATGCGACGATCGGGATGCCGACAGCCAGAGTTGCGACGAACAGCGCGACGCTGCCCCACTCGCCGCGCATCGGCGCCTGGTATGGGTCGTACCATTGCATCAACTCACTCACCTGAACCGATTGGCGCACGATGGCATTGGAGGCGAGCACCAGCAGCTGCGCGGCGATAAGCGCGGCGGCCTTGGAGCGATTCGGGTTTCGCCAATAGGCGACGGCGAACAGCGTGCCCGCGAGCAGGCTTGCGCCCGCCACCCCGAACCATAGAGGGGGTATCATTTCCATGATCGTCGAACCGTAGACAAGGCCGGCGGCGGCATAAACTGCGGCGCCCAGGAGGTAGAGCGGCACCAAGCCCCGCAGGTCGTTTTTGTGGGCCGCATTTTTGGCGAACCACTCGGCGACGGCGGCGAAGTAGGCGGCGAGAGTGCCGAAGGCCATGCCGACGACCAGGAGGAAGCGAAGCAAGACTTCGAGTTTGAAGTAGAGATAGCGGCCGTGGACCGCGCCGCCTTGGGCCGAATCCATGAAAATTTTGGGCCATTCCTGGGGATTGGCGGTAAGGGTCATGGCGGACGAGAACATCAGTCCGATGACGGACAAAAGCAGCGTTGCCACGAGAGCGGACGCGATGCGAAATTTATTGAAGCTGGCCAAGTAAACCGCGTAGTAGGCAATCAACAGAAGCGGTATGACGGCGAACCAGAACCATCCCTGGAGAATCGTCGCCGGGTAGAAAAAATGCGGGTAGAGGACTTGAAGGAAGAGTAGCGGCACGATGCCCGCGTTGATGCCGAAGGCCATGAAAAAGGGCAGGGCATGAAACAGGCGCTCGGCGACGGCGGGCTTCGAACGCAGCAGGTAAAGCGCCGTCGGCAGGCCGGCGACCCAGAGATTCATGAAAACAAGATGGAGAAAAAAGCCAAAAACCTTGAGGGCGAGCAGCAGCCAGACCGGCGCTGCCAGGCCGAGCGGGTTGGCCGCGGGAATCAATTCGCTCATGGCAGCCGGGTCGCTTCCTTCTGTTGGACGAGATAATCGGCCAGGATCTCCAGTTCTTCCTCGGTTCCGAGCCACGGCGGCATGGCCGGATTGGTCCGGTGAAGGTTGTACACCGAGTCGTGGATCAACTCCGGGGTCCACGGATAGATGATCGGCTTGATACCGTTGTAGCCGAACTGGGCGTGACATGACGAACAGTGATATTGAAAGATGCCTTCGCCGATCTTGACTCGCGCCGCGCTGTCCAGCTTCGCCGGATCGTCGGATAAGCCGTCCTTATTCTGCAAATAGAACTTCAGCCAGCGCGTATGGGGGATAAACCCGTCCTTTCGGAAATCGGCGACCTGGCTGACCAGGACTCCGGGGGAGAGCAGATAGTTGTCGATCCGATAGGGCTTGCGCGCGCCCTCGCGCACGAACTCGCCCGTGGTGATCGCGAGCGCGCCGGCGACGACCAGCATCGCGGCGCTCGGCGGGGTGATCCAGCGGGCGCCCGAAACCGCGCCCCAAGCCAGGGCGGCGATCACCGCCAGGCTTATGGCGAAGTTGATCGCGGTCATGGTCAGCAACACCGGCGCGCGTATCAAGTTGAGTTGCGCGTGGTCCGGCATCGCCAACAGGTACCAAACGCCGCCCACGGCGATCAGCACCATGCCGGCGATGGCCCAATGTGAGACCGGGCGCACAATTTGATTTTTGACATCGGTGCGGTCGGAGCGAAACGACACGTGGAGAACGATGCCCAGGGCGGCGATGACGATGGAGCCGCCGGTGCGAAGCAGCGTCTGCGGCAGAAAAGAAGGATTGAAAAACGCGGCGAAGAAATTTCGCTCAGGGGTCCAGTCGCCGGTGGTCAGCATGAAAGAGGTGATACCGGTGATGATCACCAGGCTCACCCAGGCGGCGCCGGCATAGATCCAGCCGATGATCACATGCTCGCGCGGCGTCACGCGATCCCAGAGATAGTAGAAGGCGAAGGCGGCGACGATCTCGACGGCGAAGGCCACCCACTCGGCGGCCCATCCAAATACGAAGATGTGAATCAGCGCGCTGGTGCTTTCGGGGCTGGTGAGACCGATGGTCCACCAGATGCCGACGCCGGTAACCGCGCCGAACACCACGGTAAGCAGAACAAAGATACGGGTCAGGCCGTGAAGATAACCGAGTATCTCGGTGTTGCCGTCGCGCCGCGCGCGGCGCACCAGGTCGGCGAGCAGAATCCCGGCGCCGACGGCGAACTGGGCGACGATCACATGGGGCACCCCCACCAGGGGGATGAGCATGGGCGCGGTGATAAACGGGACGTACCAGACGGGAAATTCCATGGCGTTGCCA
>CAZILB010000178.1:3272-7215 GCA_964539925.1 uncultured Syntrophobacter sp.
ATCAGGGGATGCGCCGGCCGCGATACCCCATGACCTGTAATTGGCAATCGACACTTTCCGACCCTTTCATCTGTCCCACGAGGCGCTCCACCGATCGTTTTTCGGCGTCACTTTCGACGATCCCCCGAAGCTCGACGTGACCATTGTCCACGCGGATGTCTATGTCCGTGTCCCGCGTGGAGCGATGCGATTTTAACTTCGCTCGGATCGTCGAGGCCAAACTCAAGTTATGAAGTTTTTTCCTGGAGGCATCCGTCGCTTGGAACTGCTTCTCTTCCACCAAACGTACGATTAATGCGGCCCCCGCGCTCACAGGAATCTTTTCGGTATTCAGCACCAGGTCGTAGAGATGGGGCGCGGTCCAGTCGACATCGTAGAGATAGCGCATGCGCTCGCCGCGCTCCGAGTCGTTTTCCCGGACCATTTCCAGGGCTTTGCCCTCGCTCACCTGCATCATCTCGGCTACCCGGAGCGCCCGCACTTCGATGGGCGCGGTGACGCGCACGCGCACGGCGTGAGCGATGTCGCGCAAAAGCAGCGTCGACCAGCGGCCGATCAAGACGACATTGTCACGTTCGGCGGCTTTGAAAACCTGAGCCTGCACGAACGCCTGATAGCGGCGGTAGTCGCCGCGAATGCGCTCCATAAAACGCGGGGCTTTTTCGACTACGCGCAGCAGGTTTTCCTCGAGAACTTCATAATCCCGCGCGGCGGCGCTGGTAATTTCCTGATAGACATAGTCGTAGTTTAAGCGCTTGGCGACCTCGGTGCCGATGACCGTGCCGAGACTGCCCAACTCGCGGGACATGGCGATAATGGCCATGAACGCCTCCTAGCGCTTGAAGCGGTGCCGCAGCAGCACCAACAATGGCAGGAAAAACAGGAACAGGGCGACGAGCATAAAGGCGGCGGTCATGGGCTTTGCAAAAAAGATCAGCATTGAACCATCGGACATGATCAGACTCTGCCGCAGCGCAGTTTCGGTGAGGTCTCCCAAGACCAGCGCCACGATCAGAGGCGCCAACGGGTAGTCGAGCTTACGCAGGACAAAGCCCAGAATACCGAACACAAGGACCAACCACACGTCGAAGAGCGAATTTTGAATTGCGTAGGCGCCCAAGATGCACATGACCACGATAAACGGCGCGAGAATCGCATAGGGAGTGCGCAGGATCGCCGCCAGTATAGGCGTTGCGGCCAGCACGATAGCGAACGCCACTACGTTGGCGACATAAAGGCTGGCGATAAAGGACCAGACAAAATCAGGATTCTCCGTAAACAAACGCGGGCCGGGTAAAAGTCCCCACATGAAGACCCCCGCCATCATAATGGCGGCAGTCGGGGACCCTGGTATTCCCAGCACAAGCATCGGCAAAAGAGAACCTGTTCCGGCGGCATTATTGGCGGCTTCGGGCGCGATCACGCCCTCGATGGCGCCCTGGCCGAACTGCTCCGGATGCCTGGAGATTTTACGGGCGAGACCGTAGGCCATAAATGATGCCGGGGTGGCGCCGAGGCCGGGCAAGATACCCGTGATAAAACCCATGAGCGCGCAGGTCAGGGCGAGCCAAATGTGTTTTCGAACCACGCGAAAGCTTTCCAGAATGTCGCCTATGCCGAGCTTTGCCGCAGCAGACAACTCCTCGATCTTGATCTTGTGCCGCTCGGCGGCGTTGAATAGCACCTCGCCGATGCCGTAGAGACCGATCGTCACCGGCACGAAGTGAAAGCCCTGGAGAAGCATAAGGGTGCCGAACGTCAGGCGAGGCTGGCCGGTCACCACGTCAAGACCGACGGTCGAAAGCAGGAAGCCGGCGGACATCATCACCAGCGCCTTAGCCGGCGAACCGCCCAAGCCGACGAACGTCCCAAAAGCGATAAGCAGGATGGCGAATAAATCCGGAGGGCCAAAACGTAGCGCCATATCGGCGAACGGGAGAGCAAAAAATGTAAAGAGGATCGAGGCCGTGATCGCGCCTACAAAAGATACCGAGAAAGCGCTGGCCATGGCGAGCCCGGCGCGTCCCGACTTGGCCAAGGGCCGCCCATCGAACATCACCGCGACCGACCAGGGGTTGCCGGGAACGGCAAACAAGATCGAGCTGACTACGCCGCCGAACATGGAGCCCCAGTAGATGCCGGCGAGCATAATCAGCGCAGCGGTGGGCTCCAAAAAGACGGTAATGGGTAGCAGGATGGCAACTCCGGTGGTTCCGCCCACTCCTGGAAGCACCCCGTTGACCAGGCCCAGAATCACTCCGAGCAAGAGGAAGCCAATTCGGCCGAGCTGAAAGAGATTTTCGAAACCAAGAGCGAGCAGACCGAGGGCTTCCATTGCACGACCCTAGAACGGCAGCATATCGCCGTACCAAAGACTTTTGGGCATCATGATACGAAAGCCTTGATCAAGCACGAGGTAGAGAGTGTAAGAAAAAGCCGCACCGCCCGGAATCGTAAAGTACCAGCGCAAACCGCCGTACCACCAGGCGAAGAGGCCCAGATAAAGGGCCGTAACAATGTACAGGCCCAGGTAAGTGACGGACAGGACCACGAGGACAATGGGAATTCCCACTTTGATCAGGTCGACGATCTCCTGGGGATCCTCAAAAAAGAGCTGCGGCTTTCTCAGCGTGAGCGCCAGTTCCAGCACTGCCGCGACCCCGCCAAGCGCCATCAGCGCCGAAAGCCAAAACGGGAAAAACCCGGGCCGAGGTCCTGAACCGCCCCAGCCCGGGCCGAGCTTAAAGCTTTCCCACATGATGAATAGGCCAAACAGCAAAAAACCGACGCCCGCGACGACTTCCGCAGCGCGCAGGGTAAAACGTGGATCGCGCATTTTACATATCCGCGGTTTCGTCGGTTAGCGCTTGCGCAGGTCGTCGCGCAGCTTCCAGCCGATCACGTCGCGCATGACTTTTACGTGGTTGTTTTCGAAGCGGATCAGGAATTTTTTATACTCTTCGCTTCTCATGAAAATCGGCTGCATCGCGCCCTTCTGCATGAACTCCTTCCACTCCTTGGTTTCCCAAACCTTGCGGAAGAGATCCTCGTACCACTTCACCGCGTCCTTGGGCATGTTGGGGGAGCCGATCACGCCGCGCATCTGGTGCAGCCCGGTTTCCAAGTCCAGCAGCTCCGCCCACTGCGAATTGATCTTTTTCTCCCAGTGCGTGACCGCCTCGGGGAATTCTTTGGGTCGCTGCTTCTGGAAGCTCATGATCGGGATCAAGAGCTTCGGGTAATGCGGCAGCATTTCCGAGGGTTGGTTGACGTTGAAGTCGGCATGCCCCCCGGCCACCGATCGAGCGACATCGCCGCCGCCCTTCTCGGGCACATAGCGGAAAGCCTGGCACTTAAACGCGTGTTGCATAAGGAAAATCTGAATCTCGTCTTCCTGTCTCGAACCCGTTCCCACTGCGGTGATTGGTCCCTTGCGGCAAGCAGCCAGAAATTCTTCGAAATTCTTATATTTCTTCGGATTCACGACCAACAGGAAAGGATCCATCATCATTTTAACGATGGGCGTGAGATCCTCCGAGAGGTACATGACGGGGATCTTCTGCAGCAGAGGCGTGGTGATGACGCTGTTCAGCGTCGGGGAAATAAAATGCGGGTCGCCTTTCTTGGTGAAAAGATGGTTCAGCGCCACGGCACCCGCCCCGCCCGGCATGTTGACCGGAATGAAGGGAACCGGCGAAAGCTTGTACTTTTCAATCAGTCCAATCCACAGTCTCGCATACTGGTCGGAACCTCCGCCGGGCGAAGTTTGGATGACGAACTCCACCGGCCGTTTGGGCTCCCAGGCTCCGGCTCCGTTAGAGGAAAGCAGGAAAGACCCAAACAGGACGGACGCAATAGTTATCAGCCGTGTTTTCATAGCCTCTACC
Organism: uncultured Syntrophobacter sp.; assembly: GCA_964539925.1. Classification (GTDB taxonomy): domain Bacteria; phylum Desulfobacterota; class Binatia; order UBA9968; family UBA9968; genus DP-20. The sequence goes on from CAZILB010000178.1 coordinate 7,160, forward strand.
TCCTTTTGGCTCTGCTAAATCACTTTCGGCCATCTCCTGTCAATAGCTTTTTACAA
>CAZILB010000179.1:0-7150 GCA_964539925.1 uncultured Syntrophobacter sp.
GGCGTTTTTTTCAACATTGAGAAGCAGCGGCGCGGGAAGCGCGGAAATTCACGGTAATTTGCTGGCACATTGATTGCGGAATTCCAAAGCTTGCCAAACTATTAATTTTAACGAAGGAGGAAACGACAATGGCGGAAAAGGCAAAAGAAAAAGAATCTAAAGCGGTCGCGCCATGGCGGCCATTTTCAGATCTGCCGCGATGGGAGCGGGAGATGGATCGGATGATGGAGGACTTCTTCGGCCGAAGGTTTCTTCCCCGGTGGCCGGAGCGATGGTTTAGAACCGAAGGGTTACAGCTGCATGCGCCTGCCGTAGATGTGTTTGAAGAGAAGGACGAGATTGTAGTAAAAGCTGAAATTCCGGGTATTGAAAAGGATAGTATCGAGGTCAATCTCAGCGACCATATACTGACCATCAAGGGTGAGAAAAAGCAAGAAGAAGAGGTCAAGGAAGAGAACTACTACCGCTCTGAACGGAGCTACGGGTCGTTTGTCAGAACCCTGGAGTTGCCGAAAGACGTCCAGGCGGATAAGGTGAAAGCGACGTTCAAGAACGGCGTCCTTGAGGTCCGCATGCCGAAGACGGAACAGGCAAAGGCGAGAGAAATCAAAGTTAAAGTCGATTAGGAACGGCCGAACGTGAGCGTAGGGCGGCAAGATCAACGTAGAGCAGACCAGGAGGAAATATGTATAGCAAGATACTGATCCCGCTGGATGGTTCCAAAACGGCAGAACAAGTCCTGCCCTACGCTCGTTTTCTGGCGGGGAAGCTCAAGATTCCGATGGAGTTGCTGGCGGTGGTCGATATCGCCGAGATGGGGGCGCATATGTCCCTGGAAAAGGCGCATTTTCTCAACACCATGGTCGAAGACGCCACGCGCGACAGCGAATCTTATCTGCGCGGCGTTGCCGCCAAAATTCCCGGCGGCGCCAAGTACGCGGTAGTCAAGGGCCAGGCCGAAGACACGATCATCGAGAAAGGCGAATCGGATAAAAACGTCTTGATTGCCATGGCGACTCACGGCCGTTCCGGACTCAATCGCTTTTTAATGGGCAGCGTTGCGGAAAAGGTTTTGCGCGGCAGCGCCAATCCCTTGTTGCTGGTTCGAGCGGCGGAGGAGGGCAAAGCGGAAGCCGAGCCGGGTTTCAAGACGATCATCGTGCCGCTCGACGGCTCGGAACTGGGGGAGGGGGTACTGCCGACGGTGGCCGAGTTGGCCAAGACCCTGGGTATCGAAGTGACGCTGTTTCGGGCCTATCATATTCCTTACAACGCCTATGGCGGCAATGAGGGTTTGTATGCGGTGGACTATGACTCGCTGATTTCGGGCGTGCGCGATGAAGCCAATGAGTACCTGGAGAAAAAAGTCGCCGAGGTCAAGAAGCTTGGTGTCGAGAAGGTTTCCAGCGTCAGCAAAGAGGGGTTCGCCGGCGATGAAATCATCCGCCTGGCCAATGCCACGACGGGCGATTTAATTGCCATGTGCTCTCATGGCCGCTCGGGAGTGAGGCGTTGGGTGCTCGGCAGCGTCACTGAAATCGTGGTGCGCCATACCATCGATCCGGTGTTGGTCATTCGGGCGAAGTGACCGGGGCGCGAGATCCAACGATTTGACCGCCGGAGGCGGGCCGATATGACGATCGACAAAATTCTCGTCCCCCTGGACGGCTCGAAACTGGCCGAGCAAATTCTGCCCTACGCGCGGTTGCTCGCAGAAGTCTACAGAGCCCCGGTGGAACTTTTGAGCGTGGATGAGTTGGCCGCCGGCGCGCCGTTTTCGTCTTCCGCCGGCGCTATGACTTATCTGAAAAAGATTTCCGTGGAATGCTTTCCAACCTCGCTTCATGTCGACGCGGTGATCGAGCGGGGCAAGCCGGCGGAGGCCATCGTCGATCGCGCCAGGCAAGTTCCTGATTGCTTGATCGCCATGGTCACCCACGGTCATTCCGGCGTTAAACGCTTGCTCCTGGGCAGTATTGCCGCCAAGGTCGTCCAGACCGCCCCGGGCCCGCTTCTGCTTGCCCGTGCCACCGAAGCGCCGCAGGCGGCCGAGCGGGCGAGTATCCAGTCCGTCATCGTTCCTCTTGACGGCTCCGAAGTGGCGGAAGCCGTGCTCCCGTTGGCGTTCGATGTCGCCAAATCGGTCAACGCCGAATTGGTCCTCGCGAGGGTGTTTCAGGTGCCGCCCACGGCCTATTACCGCACCGAAGATGTTCCGCCGGTCGCCGAGCCATTCATCCCGACGTACGATGACCTGGTGGCGGATGAGATTCGGCAAGCTCAGGAATATCTCGGTGCGAAAGCGAAGGAGGCGCAAAGCCGGGGCGTAACCAAGTTGCGCACGGAGGTGTTAAACGGATCGGCGGCGGAAGAAATCGTCAAGCTGGCGCAGACTACCGCCGGCAGCCTCATTGCCATGTGCACGCATGGGCGCTCCGGGGTAAGACGTTTGTTGCTGGGCAGTGTGACCCAAAAGGTCGTGCTGCGCTCGCACGATCCGGTATTGATCGTTCGGGCGACTTGAAACCTACGCGCGCGGTTTCGATAACCTGAGTGCGGGTTGCCCGCAATTCGCACACCGGCGTTGGATATGATTAACCTGCCGTTTAGCTCGGAGGAATTCCTAGAGGTTTTCGCCCGATACAACGACGCGGTGTGGCCCATGCAGTGGGTTCTCACCAGCGCGGCGCTGGTGTGCGTCGGATTGCTGTTCTGCACCAAACCCTGGGCGAGCCGGTTGATCTCCCTGTTGTTGGCGGGATTATGGCTCTGGATGGCGCTGGCCTATCACCTTGCTTTGTTCTCCGAGATCAACCCCGCCGCGTGGTGGTTCGGAATTCTTTTTCTGTTGGGAGCCGTCGCCTTTGACTGGTTTGGCGTGATTAACGACAGGCTGCGTTTCAAAGCGGCGCTCGACGCCTGGACGGTGGCCGGGGCGTTTTTGCTGATTTTCGCCCTGGTGATTTATCCGATGATCGGCTACGGGGCAGGCCGTCGCTATCCGGCTGTCCCGAGCTTTGGTCTACCCTGTCCAACCACGATATTCACCATCGGTTTATTGCTCTTCGCGCAGGCGCCGGCGCCAAGGGCGGTCTTCGTCGTGCCGGTGTCGTGGTCGGTCATTGGTGCGCTGGCGGCATTCCGGCTTGATATGGCGGAGGACCTGGGGTTGCTTGGCGCCGGCGCTGCGGGCGTCGCCGCCATGTTGTTGTTGCACCGCCCGACGGATCACACTCTGCGCACCAACGCGCGGCGCAAAATGCGCTATCGGCAGGAGGTGGGGCATGCAACTGGCGACGGTCCGAATCGACAAGCCCGCGGATATTAATTTCATTCTTGGACAGAGCCACTTCATCAAGACCGTGGAAGACATCCACGAAGCGCTGGTCCAAGCGATTCCTGGGATTAAGTTCGGCCTGGCTTTTTGCGAGTCGTCGGGCGAGATGCTGATTCGCTGGACTGGCACGGACAAAGCGATGATCGACTTGGCCAAGCGCAACGCCCTGGCGCTTTCGGCCGGCCATAGCTTTATTCTCTTTCTCGGCCCCGGTTTCTTTCCCGTCAGTATCTTAAACGCGATCAAGATGGTTCCAGAGGTCTGCCGGATCTTCTGTGCGACCGCCAATCCGGTCGAAGTCGTGATCGCGGAAACCGATCAAGGGCGCGGCATCATGGGCGTCGTCGACGGCGGCAAGAGCAAGGGTATCGAGGATGAGAAAGGGATCGCCTGGCGCAAGGATTTATTGAGAAAGAGCGGCTATAAACTATAGGCCGCGGGACCGCATCCATGAAAGGAGTCTCTTATGAGCATGCTTAGAACCGTTTTAGCGCCGACGGATTTTTCCGACCTGTCGGCACGGGGGGTGCGCTATGCCTGTCAATTGGCCAAGGACGTGGGCGCCGAGCTTATCGTCCTAAACGTCGTCACCGTCGATGAAAGCAATGCCGTCGATAAACGGGAGGTGGCGCGGCATCAGGTCCAGCTCGATAAATTTGTGACCGACAAGCTTGCCGAAGCGGCGTCGGGTCTGAAGCTTCGCCAAATGGTGACGGGCGGCCAACCCTTTGGCGCCATCGTGGACTGCGCCGAACGCGAGCGCGTCGACCTGGTGGTCATGTCGTCTCACGGCCGCAGCGGCCTGTCTCGAATGTTGATCGGCAGCGTGACCGACAAGATTCTCCGCGCCTCACCTTGTCCCGTGTTGGTGGTGCCAACGGACGAGAAGAAGTAACGGCGGCGAGACGGTCGCCATCGACAGCGTTCAGGGCAGACCGTTGAACTTTGAACGGCCGTATCGCTCCGCTCCTGCGGACTTGCCTCGCCATCGATACGGCGTTGCCGCTTTTCCTCGTAGAGTGAATAGTCCGGGCAAAGGTTCCGCCCGCCACGATTTGACAATTTCTCCACGGCGATGTTTTTTTAGTTTCGTACGTCTAAAGCGAAGGAGGGCGCTGCTTCGCGGTCGATCGGTCTATGAAGAAAGCCTGGTTTATTACAATTGCATTTTTAGCCTTGTCCGTGGTGCCCGGCGTGTCTTTCCTCCGATCCGCCCAGAAATCGGCGGATCGGGTGGTGCTGCTGAAAATCAATAAATCCTATGACCGACGTACGGTCATAAGGAAATCGACCATTCCCAACGCCGGCAACGGCCTGTTTGCCGTGAAAAAGATAAAACAGGGCGAGGTGATCGGCGAGTTGGGCGGCCGTCTGCTTACCGAGAATCAATATCCCGCGGGAAATCACTATATTGCCTCCATAGCGGAGTGCGCCTGGAAGGAGTCGCATCCCTACAGGTATATCGACAGCCGGGATCACGGCGCCAACGTCAGCCGCATCAACTTTGCGCCGAGCGAAATCAACGGTATCGAGACTCATTTTCAGAACGCCAAGACCCAGCAGCTTTGCAAACGTCCCTATTTCGTTTTCGTTGCGGTTAGGGATATCGAGCCAGGTGAGGAAATCTGGTCCACCTACGGCCCCAATTATGAATACGACAGGTTCATGAAAGCGCCGGAAGTGCGCGATTTCTTCTGCGGCCGATTGAAGATCGACTGCCGCCAGAAGTATACCTACGCCCATTAACGGCCGGTCTTTCTGCCGCGGTGCTTGACGAACTCTTTTCTTCGTTCCCCTGGGTTTCCGCCGGCTTTGATTTGGGTTTTAGGTATTTTCCGGAGCCAGCGGGAGGGCTTAGGAAACGCGCCCGCGAGTGTTAGAATGCAGGTATTCTTCGGGGGATAGGTTTAGCCGTATCGCAGAGGAGCTATGTCCATGAAACGCGAAATTTTGCAGGTTGTTGGCGTCTCTGTGCTGCTTCTCGCGCTTGCGGGTTGCGCCGCGACCCATCCCATCGTCAGCGAGTGGCGCAACCCGGCTTACGGCACGACGTCTTTCAAGCGCATCATGATCGGCGGACTCGGCGGAGAAACCAGCGTGCGGCGCAATTTCGAGGACGAGTTTGTTTCGCAACTCCGTGCGGTTGGCGTCGATGCGCTGCCGAGTTATCGTTTTGTCGCCGAGGGCGAGACCCTAGATGAAGCCAGGCTCAAACAGGCGGCTCAAAGGGCCGGCGCGGACGCGGCGCTTTACGCGCGCTCGATCCATGTAGAGCCGAAAACATCGTACGGTCCGAGCTATTACCCGTCGCCCTGGTTCGGCTTTTACGGACCCTATGGCGGCGTGAGCTGGCGCGGTCTTTACGGCGCGCCGAGCGTCTATCGCTACAACGAGTACACTTCCGAGACCACACTCTACGATCTGACCAGAAACGAGATCGTCTGGACCGGCACGATCAAAACCACCGAGCCGGATGATGTGAAAAGCGCGGTACGAAGCTACGCCGAAGCGGTGATCACAGCCTTGCGCGAGAAAGCTCTCCTGCCCGGGCGCGAATGATACCCTACGTTAGCCCGGTCGGATCTCGCGCCGCGCCGCTTGCTCGACAATCGGCTCAAGGAACTTCTCATCGCCAGAAAAACCACCGGTCGACGGCTTGGTGGCAGCGCTCCTCCTGTCGCTGGCTCCGCTTTAACTCGCCTCCAAATCGAGGAGATCAAATACCGGATATCGACCTACACCTTGAACCCGTGCTCGCGGTACCACTTTTCGGCGCCCGGATGGAGCGGCACGTCGCGCGGCGTGGCGTCGGTGTTCTCGCCGAGCTGGCCGACGCCGGTGTAGGAGTCTTCCCAAAACATTTGATCTTTGCGAGCGGCGATCGCATCGCAGATCTTGTAGGCGTCGTCGTCGGGCAGAGAGGCGCGCGTGTAGATCGGCCAGCCGCTGTAGTCGATGCAGGTGTAGTCTCGATCGAGCCCTTTGAAGCGGCCAGGCTTGATCGTGTATTTGCGCCAGCCGAGATCATCGACTAGATACTTGAACGCAAGTTCCTCAAGGGTCACCGGCTTAAAGCCGGCGGCCAGCGCCGGTTCGAACCAGAGCGGCAAGCCTTCGTCAAAGATCGCATCGATGGTGCCTTCGCGGATCGCTTTCATACGCCGCTCGTCGCCGGGGCCGCCGTTGAGCTGTAGGGTCCCGCCCCAGGATTCGATGTCTTTGACCGTGAAGCCATAAGCCGCCAGCGTCTGATCGCAAAGCACCCGCGTCGAGTGGGTGGCATCTTCGCGGATCGAGAGGCGCAGCGGATATTTTTTCTCTTTGATCTCGGCGAGCGACTTGAGGCCGGTGCGCGGGTGAATCAAGTAGACGAAGTGATCCAGCGACGGATAGACGGCGATGATGCGCACGGGCAGCTTCTCGGGGAATATTCCGGTGCCGCGATAGGCTTGGGTCAGCAGACCGGACGGATTGATCATCGCCGCTTCCAATTCGTTCTTGCAGACGGCGTGGGCCAGAATCGGCGAGCCGGTCGACATGCGCAGCCAGGGCTTGAACGTTTCATTGGAGCCGCTGCCGACGGCGATGCACATATCGCGCGGTCCATAGTAGGGAGTATTGGGGTTGCCGGCGATATGCAGGCCGATTTCCCAGAGCATCAGAGCCCGTTGAAAGTTCGCGCCGCGGGGAAGGGGTTCCATGTGTGACCTCCCGTGTGGATTGATATGGGCAATACCATAGTGACCTCGCCGTGCGGGTGTCAATAGCCGTGGATGTCGGCGCCGAGTGCTTGATCACGGACAACGGGATCGC
>CAZILB010000180.1:0-7086 GCA_964539925.1 uncultured Syntrophobacter sp.
CGATGAAGGCATCGCGATACTGGCCGGCATGCCAGCGGACGGCGAGCCGCCCGCGCCTTCAGTGAATGGAGCGGTCAAACAGCGTTTGCGGGAACTGGCTGCGGGACTCAAAGAGTTCGCCGTCGCAACGCACAACGGCGCCGGCGAACCCAAGCCCTAAGTTGCGCCGATTGCGGCGCGGCTCGCAGGAATGCGAAGCGACGTCGGTGGACTCTTATTTTTGAGAGCCCAATCCGGGCAGCTTGCCTCACGATCGAGGCAAATCTGGGGATTTCGCATGCGCACGCGGGGCACGGAAATTGCGCTGCTATACGGCAGCGGAGAAAACAACGATTATGGAAACCCTCAAAATGGCGAGATACTTGGACCTGCTGAAAAAACGGCGCGCGGAGCTTATGACCACGACGCAGCATCTCGAAAGAGAACGGCGGATCGTGGACGATAGCCGGGACTGGCTCGACCGAGCGGCTTACGAGAGCAGAATCGGTCTGCTCGACCGCCTGGAGTCGTGGTATCTCGACGAGATCGCCAGGATCGATCTGGCACTGATCCGCATCACGGAGGATAAATTCGGCATCTGTCTCGGTTGTCACCAACGGATCGATCCCGCGCGCTTGAACATCGCGCCGGAAGCCGCATTCTGCGCCGGCTGCCAGGATCTCAGGGAAAAAGTCGCAGCCGCTTGACCCGAGCCTGGCCGAGCGCCATGCGCTGTCAACAAATGCGCGGCAGCTGCTCGCCCGACAACATATCGATCACGCGCGTGCCGCCGATTTCCGTCTGCATCAGCACCAAGCGCGGGTGCCGTGCCACCGCCTCTCCGACGATGCGGGCCTCGCGCCCGAGGGGATGGCCGCGCATCGCCGCGAGGGCGTCGTCAGCCGCATGGGGCGCGACAACCGCCACGAGCTTTCCCTCATTCGCCACGTAAAGGGGGTCCAAGCCGAGTATCTCGCACGCGCCTTTGACGGTTTCGCGAACCGGTATTTCCTTTTCTTTAAGTTCGATGCCGACGCCCGAGCTCTGGGCGATTTCGTTTAGAATCGTCGCTACACCGCCGCGCGTGGGATCGCGCAGGCAATGAATCTCCGCACCGGCGTCGAGCATCGCGGCGACGAGCGTGTGCAGCGCCGCCGTGTCGCTCTCGACGGTTCCTTCAAACTCCAGGTTTTCGCGCTGCGAAAGGATAGCAATGCCATGGTCGCCGATGGCGCCGCTCACAATGACCTTATCGCCGGGCTGCGCTCGATTGGCGGAAATGGTGATCGGCTTTTCGACGATGCCGATCCCCGTGGTGGTGATGAAAACCTGATCGCCTTTGCCGCGCTCCACCACCTTGGTGTCCCCGGCGACAAGCAAGACGTTGGCATCCCGGGCTGCGGCACCCATGGAGTCCACCACGCGGCACAGATCTTCGGTGGCCAACCCCTCCTCCAGGATGAAAGCGGCGGCGATGTACAGAGGGGTGGCGCCGCTCATGGCGAGATCGTTGACGGTGCCGTTGACGGCCAACCGGCCGATATCTCCGCCGGGAAAAAAAATCGGGGTGACGACAAAGGAGTCCGTGGTCAATGCCAGCCGCGTGCCGTTTAGCTCCAAGACGGCTTGATCGTCCAGCCGGGCCAAATAATCGTTGTTGAATGCCGGCAGGAAAATCTTTTGCACCAGCTCGGCGGTGAGTTTACCGCCGCTGCCGTGACCGAGAACAATCCGCTTGTGATCAACGATCGGCGCCGGACAAACCGCGCCAAGAAGATCCGCAGAGCTGCCGTTGGTCATCTGATAACGTCCTCCTCGCCCACGACGCCATGAGTCAGATCCCGCCACTTCATGACTCCATCACTCCGGTATTCCATTACTCCATTGTTCTATTTTCCCTTGCGAGGTGCCGGCCGTAAGCATAATACGCCGCGCACACGCCTTCGGCCGAAACCATCGTCGCGCCCAGCGGTCGCTGCGGAGTACATAACGTGCCGAAGGCGGGGCAGTCATGGGGCTTTTTGATGCCCTTGAGAATCTGCCCGCTGATGCAGAGGGCTGGCTCTTTGGTGTCGATGTGATCGACCTCAAACAGCCGCTCCGCGTCATGATCGCGGAAATCGCCGCGAAGCTTGTAGCCGCTCATAGGAATGGAGCCGACCCCGCGCCAGTTGCGATCGCAAACCTCGAAGACCTCAGCGACAAGCTTCTGAGCCGTCAAGTTGCCGTCGCGCCGCACTGCCCGAAGGTACTGATTTTCGACCTCCGCGCGGCCCTCCTCAAGCTGGCGCACTGTCCTGAGAATCCCCTCGATAATATCGAGCGGCTCAAAACCGGTGATCGCGATGGGCACCTTGAAGCGCGCGCTGACCGCCTCGTACTCGCGATAGCCCATGATCGCGCAAACATGGCCGGGGCCGAGAAAACCTTGAACCCGGTTCTGCGGCGACTGGAGAATGGCGGCGATGGCCGGGGGAACGAGCACATGCGAGGCCAAAATCGAGAAATTTTTCACGCCTTCTCGATAGGCTTGCCATACCGCCATAGCGTTGGCCGGCGCGGTGGTCTCAAAGCCGATGGCGAAAAACACAACCTTTTTGTTCGGATTGGCGCGCGCGATCTTCAAGCAGTCGAGCGGCGAGTAGACAACGCGGACATCGGCTCCCTGTGATTTCAAAGCGAACAGATCCGCATCGGAGCCGGGCACCCGCAGCATATCTCCGAAGGAGCAGAAGATCACCTCCGGGCGGCGGGCGATGGCGTGGGCCTTGTCGATCAATTCGAGCGATGTGACGCATACCGGACAACCGGGGCCGTGCACCAGCTCGACGCCTTCAGGCAGTAGATCGTCCACGCCATGTTTAACGATCGAATGGGTCTGCCCGCCGCAGACCTCCATGATGACCCAGGGCCGCGTCTGGATCCTTTGGATCTCTTTGACGACGTTCAGCGCCAGTCGCCCGCTGCGGTATTCATCGACGTATCTCATGACCGGTTCCTCGAAAGCGATCTTTCCTCGACCGCGGGGGCGTCGAGGTCGGCGAGTTGTCCCATTTCTTCGAGCAAATGATAGGTCCGCGCGGCCTCTTCCTCGTCCACTTTGCTGATCGCAAAGCCGACATGGACGATCACATAGTCGCCGGCGCGGGCCTCGGGCACATACTGCAGGCAGGCTTCGCGCGTGATGCCGCCGAACTGGACTTTCGCCATGCGCAAGCCGCCGGCTTCGAAAGACTCCAAAATTTTGCCGGGAATTCCCAGGCACATATCAGCCTCCTCGACGCATCAGTTCGTTGGCAATCACCGCCTGGCCGAGCGCTATGCCGCCGTCATTGGTCGGAACTCGGGAATGGCAGAAGACTTCAAACCCGCATTGTCTCAGTGCGCCAACCGCGCGCCCTAACAGATACATATTTTGAAAGGCGCCGCCGCTCAAGCATACCCGGTTGAGACCTTGCGCCGATCCCAGGCGGCGGCAGATTTCGACGACGGCGAGAACCAGGGTATTATGAAACTTGGCCGCAATCCGGCCCTGAGATTCTCTCTCCGTTACGTCGCGGACCATGCTTCGGATTGCCGGACGCATGTCGATCTCCCAGATATCTGCCCCGTTGATCGCAAAAGAATAGGCCTCGTCCCCGGCGTCCGACAGGGCCATCTCGAGTTCGATCGCCGCCTGCCCCTCATAATTGACCTGGTGGCGCAGGCCGATAATCGATGCCGCCGCGTCGAACAGACGGCCGCACGACGAAGTTTCGACCATGTTTAATTTGCGCGCGATCATGGATCGAACCAAGGCTATACTTTTTTGCGGCACCGCTTCCCAGCGGGGAAGGGCGAGCGCCGCCGGATCGGTGCCGAGCGCATCGTGCAAGTAACTCAAGGCCGAGCGCCACGGCTGGCGTATCGCCGCATCGCCGCCGGCCAGGGGGACGTAGCGAAGATGCGCTCGGCGCGCGTAGCCGGCAAAATCCGCCACCAGGAACTCTCCGCCCCAAATAGTGCCGTCGCCGCCGTAGCCCAAACCATCAAAGGCGACCCCGATCACCGGACCGTCCAGGCCATGCTCGGCCATGCAGCTCGCGATATGCGCATGGTGATGCTGCACCCCGACTTTCCTCACCCCCGTGAGTTCCGTGGCATACCGGGTCGAAAGGTACCCTGGGTGAAGATCATGGGCGACCACCGCGGGTTCAACATCGAAGAGCCGTTCAAAGTGTTCTACTCCCTCGAGGAAGGATTTGTAGGCTTCATAGTTTTCCAGATCGCCGACGTGTTGGCTCAAGTAAACCCGGTTTCCCTTGGCGACGGCGAAGGTATTCTTGAGCTGGGCGCCGCAGGCCAGGATCGGTTTGGCGAAACTCACGTGCGTCGCGATCGGCCAGGGAGCGTAGCCGCGCGCGCGGCGGATGACCGTCTCTCGGCTTTCGACGACGCGCGCCACCGAGTCGTCGCAGCGCACGCGTATCCGGCGATCATGGACCAGAAAATAATCGGCGATTGAACCAAGACGCGCCATCGCGTCGGCGTCTTCGTAAGCGATCGGTTCGTCGCTCAGATTGCCGCTGGTCATGACCAATGGCGTCCCCGCATCCGCGAGCAAGAGATGATGGAGCGGCGTGTACGGAAGCATCAAACCCAGATGGCGCTGCCCCGGGGCGACCGCGGGCGCCAGCGAGCCGGGCTCGCGCTTCTTAAGGAGCACAATCGGCCGCTTGCGCGAGCACAGCAATGCCTCCTCCGCTGCGTCGACCACGCAGAGCTCCCTGACCGCCTGAAGATCCCCGGCCATGAGAGCGAAGGGTTTATCTTCGCGATGTTTCTTCTTTCTCAGCCGCGCCGCCGCCGCATGATCGAAGGCGTTGCAGGCGAGATGGTAGCCGCCCAAACCTTTGAGCGCCAGGATCGCTCCCTGACGGAGCATTTTTGCCGCCTCAAGAATCGCGTCCCGTGCGGCGGCTTCCCCGGCTTCGCCGTCGATCAGCCTTATTTTCGGCCCGCAGCGCGGGCAAGCATTGGGCTCTGCATGGAAACGGCGATCGGCGGGATCTTGATACTCCCGTGCGCAAGCCGCGCACATTTGAAAGTCTACCATCGTTGTGCGCCGCCGATCATAGGGCACGTCTATCACGATGGTAAACCTGGGGCCGCACTGGGTGCAGTTGATAAAAGGGTAGCGATAACGCCGATTCGAACGGTCAAAGAGCTCCGTCAAACATGCCTCGCAGGTGGCGGCGTCGGGCGCCACCGCCACGCGCCGCTCTTCTTCGGTTTGGCTGCCGGCGATCGTGAAGTTTTCCTCCCCTTTCGGAGGCCGGCTTGCGAGGACGATCCGTTCGATGAAAGCCAGAGGCGGGGGATCGTCCCTGAGAGTTTTTACGAAACGCTCCAGCGCCGACTTCTCGCCCTCGAGCTCAATGGTGACGCCGTTCGTGTCGTTAAGAACGAAGCCCGCCAGCCCGTTTCTCCTGGCGAGCCCGTAGACAAAGGGGCGGAACCCGACGCCTTGGACGATCCCTTCCACGTATATATGCAGCCGCTCGGTCATCCTATGGCTATGGCGCCAGCTCAGTGATAGCCGGCAACGTCCTGTCCCACAGACACTTTTTATTCCCCACGCAGGCATCAATCCAGACCGCTTGCACGGCGGAGTGTCATATCTATTTCTTAACATTAACGACCCACTGGAGCAAAATTTAAACCGAAATCGCGAAGCAAGAATTAACAAGACGATGAACCCTTTGGATTGTGAGGGAATCGGGGCGGCGCCGGAGTGTCGGGGGTTCAACGATATAGCGAAAGAGCGGCCTTTGCACTATGATGTGGCCGCTGGGTGGCCCCAGGCCCCTAGCGCCTTAAGGCTGTTAGAAACCGGCCAGTGATTGCTGTTTGCAGTAGGAGGAACCTATGGCTCAAGCCTTCGATATCTCCCTGATCGCCCGCGGGGCGCGAGTTCGGCGGTCGCCGTTCTTCGAGGCCACTCAGCGGTGGGGTTGCAAGAGCTACACGGTATACAACCACATGTTGCTTCCCAGCTACTATGACGATCCGGTGCAGGAATATTGGAAACTGATCGAGGGCGTGACGCTATGGGACGTCGGGGTGGAGCGGCAAGTGGAGATCACCGGACCGGATGCCTTTGCTTTCACGAACCTGCTGACGCCGCGCGATTTGAGCCGATGCAAGGTCGGCCAGGCAAAATACGTGCTGATCATTGACGAAAACGGCGGCATCATCAATGATCCCGTGCTGCTGCGACTGGGAGAAAATCACTTCTGGCTGGCGCTCGCCGACAGCGACGTGCTTCTCTGGGCGAAGGGGGTTGCGCTCCGTTCAGGAGTGAGAGTGCAGATTCGAGAACCCGATGTCTCGCCCCTTCAGATCCAGGGGCCGAAGTCCAAGGAAGTGATGGACCGCCTCTTCGGCCAGGAAATTTTAGAACTGCCCTACTATCATTTCGCCGAAAAGAAGCTGGACGGCATTCCACTGGTCGTGACTCGGACCGGTTGGACCGGAGAAATCGGCTACGAAATCTATCTGCGCGACGGAAGCCGCGGGGTGGAGCTGTGGGAGAAAGTGATGGAGGCGGGGAAACCGTTCGGCATCACGCCGACTGGCCCGTCGGACATCCGGCGAATCGAAGCCGGGATCCTGAACTACGGCGTCGACATGACGCTCGAGACCAGCCCCTATGAGGTCGGCCTCGAACGCCTCGTGGAGTCGAACAAAAAAACCGATTTCATCGGCATGGAAGCCCTACGGCGCATCCGAGCGGAAGGCGTCAAGCAGAAACTCGTAGGGATCGAGGTCGACGGCGCGCCGTTGGATCTCAATCTCACGCGATGGCCCGTAAGCCGCGACGGAAGGCCGATCGGGCAAGTGACGTCCGCCGTATTTTCGCCCCGCCTCAAGAAAAATATCGGCTACGCGATGGTACCGATCGAACATGCCGGCTTGGGAACTTCGCTGAGCGTGACGGTCCCAGGCCAGGGAGATCGGATGGCCACGGTCACCGTGAAACCCTTCATCGATCCAGCCAAAGAAATTCCCAAGTCGTAGCCCTGCGTCTCGTGCCGCACGGCAGCCCGAGGTACGGCGTTATCCGCG
>CAZILB010000181.1:0-6968 GCA_964539925.1 uncultured Syntrophobacter sp.
GCGCAAGGCAGCACCAGCGTCGGTAACATTGGCCCGGCCGGTTCTTCGGGCGTTGCCGGCGCGCGCGGCGAAGCCGGACCGACAGGCGCTCAAGGCGCGGTCGGTATAGTTGACCACTGGACCTCATTTAGGGAGCTTTGGTTCGATTCCAACAGGACGGACCTGCAGTCTTCCGAGATGAGCAAGGTTTCCGAGATCGCGGACTACATCAGCCAGAATCCGTCGATCCGCCTCGGAATCGATGGCTCCACAGACGCGCGCAACCAGGACCTGAACGACCGACGCGTCGCCGCCGTTCGTGACGCGCTGATCCAGGCTGGAGTGCCGTCTTCGAAGATACAGTCGGGCGCATACGGTGACGCGCGGCTCGCGCAAGACCGGCGAATCGAGGTGCTGGTCCGCAGCAGCCAATAGCGGGCAAGATCGGCTCATGGTGCGCTCAAGCATGCTTCGCCGGTGTGTCTCGTGCGCGTGCGGCACGCAAAGGGGATGCTCCGGCGAAGTGTGTGGAGGGATAAACAGATCGCCGGCACCTTCCCGGATGTAAGTACCTGTATTGATATCTTTCAGAGGGGCCAGGGCGAGAAAGTCCGAGGAGAAAAGCGAGATGGAACGAACTTACAAGAAAATTGAAATCGTCGGCAGCTCTGAGACCGGCTTTGCCCAAGCCGCGCAAAATGCCGTGGCGAAGGCCTGCCAGTCGCTGCGCCATGTCGACTGGTTCGAAGTGACGGAAATGCGCGGCCTGGTTGAAAAGGACAAAGTCAAAGAATTCCAGGTCACCGTGAAGATCGGCTTTCGACTCGAAGAATAGCCGGGTTGAACCGCAGATGATTAAAGCAAAAGAGATTCTCGAGATCGTCAATCGACCGAGCGACCGTTTGGTCGAAGTTTTCAACGATTTCGCCGCGGCCGCTCTCCCCTTCGCCGCGATCGGGCGCGGAATGGTTCGAGAAAATCACCGAGGTCCGGCGCCGAGGCACGGCACAACAGTTGCGGTATAAACAGTTTAGTAAAAATTTTAGTGGAGGATAAAAGTTATGAAAAGATTAGGAATTGTCAAGCCAGTGATTACCGCAGCGGGTATCCTGGCGCTGTCCGGTGTGGGCTTTGCCCAAACACCGAGTCAGTCGCATCGCGAAGCGAGCGCAAGGGCGCATGAAATTTTGTCCAGCGCACCCTGTCCCCTGCCCAGGGTTACGAAGGATAAAATAACCGAAGACCAGGCGCGGGACTTGGCTCAACAGTTTGCGGACAAAAATTTCGCAGGCTTCAAGGTCGAGAGGCCCCTCGGCTACGGCGGCGGCTATACCACCATGTGCTACCAGACAGCCGGCTCCTCGTCCGCACGGCCGCTAGTTCTATATTCCGTCGAGTATTCCATGGACCTGAAGAATCCGGCAGGTGAAACGCGCAATCTCTGCGTCGATCAGTTCGGCACCGTTAGCGAATTCTGCAGCTCCTTCGGCATGGCGGGCTCAAGCGGCGCGACTGGCGCAACCGGTCCGATGGGCCCAGCCGGCCCCATGGGCGCGCAAGGTCCGGCCGGACCCGCAGGCGCTCAAGCCATGGCTCGGGACGGTGCGCCAAGACAGTGGTCGTCGTTCAGGGACTTCCTGTTCGATTTCGACAAGTCGGCCATTCGGTCTAACGAGACGAGCCATGTATCCGACATCGCGGCCTACATGGGGAAGAATCCCACCGTCCAGGTGGGCATCGACGGCCACACCGATCCGCGCGGCACCGATCCGTACAACCAGGAGCTGAGCGAACGTCGTGTCAACGAGATTCGTGACGCGCTGGTTACCGCCGGAGTGTCCGCTGACAGGATCAAAACCGGCGCCTTCGGCAAGTCGCAGCCGATATGCAATGAAGCCACCGAGGCTTGCTGGCAGAAGGACCGCCGGGTCGAGGTGCTGATGGGCACAGACATTGTGAGCCGATAACAGGCAAAATCGATCGCTCTGGCCGAGCAATTTTTAGCGCCAGAGCGTAAAACCAAGCAACGACCCCTGGGACCAACCGGCCCTGGGGGTCGTTGCGTATTGGCGGGCATTCGTGACTATAATGATTCCATTCATGCGAAGGGTGTTTTTACCGCGCCACTTTCTCGCCTCGGGACTGCTGCTTCTTGGCATGGCATCCCTCTATGTTTTTTTTGAGGCTCAAAGGCTCCAGCAGGAACTCTTGCGCCAGACCGAGGACAAGGGAACGGCGTTGGCCAAGGCGATGGAGAGCAGTGTCAAAAACGCGATCGTCGGCAACGCGCTTTTGGAGGATCTGATCCGCCAGCGTCTGGTGGATAATGCCGGGTTGATCGACCAGCTGCTGCTCTCGCGTGACGTCGATCAGGCGCTGCTCGATGAGCTCAGCGCGATGAACCGCCTGCAAAGAATCGATCTCCTCGATGAGCAGGGCCGGCCCTGGAAACTGGCCGCGCTGCCGACAGCGATCGCCCGAAAAAAAGCGGCAGAAGAAATTGTTCAGCCGCGTGAGCTGACGATCATCTATGCCTGGGGAAAGCGTTGGCGGTTGCCGACGAAAAAAGCTGAGGAAAAGAGTCTCGAACCGCCGCCGGGCCTCAAGGATAAAGAGTTCTGGAAGGATAGCGTCTTTGGCGTCGCCGTCGGCGCGCACAGTTTTCCCGGCATCATCGCGGTCCACGCCGATGCCGACTATATTTTCAACTTCGATAAAGTCATCGGCGTGCAAAATCAGATCGAGGATCTGGGCCGCCAGTCGGACAGTCAGTTCGTCTCTTTCCTCGATACCGACCTGAAGGTCGTGGCCCATACCGACCGGCGCCGTATCGGACAGCAGGAAAAAGAGCCGCTGGTTTTGAAAGCCAAAGTCGACCGTCAGCTTTTCAGCCAAATTGTCGAGAGCGGGGGAAGACGGCACCTCGAGGTGGTGAAACCGGTTGCACTGGAGGAATCCTATTTGGGGTTCCTCAAGATCGGTCTGTCACTGGGTTCGATGGAGGCCACCTGGCGCAATAGTGTGCGCGCCATCGTCATCCTCAGCTTGGCCCTCGTCGCCGCGGGGATTCTGGGCATGGCGGCGATTTTTCATAACCAAGCTACCCACCTGGTGCAAGTCAAGGCTTTGGAGGCCGAGGTCGCACACAGAGAGCGCCTGTCGGCGCTCGGGAACCTGGCGGCGATCGTCGCCCATGAGGTGAGAAATCCGCTCAACGCCATTTCGATGGGCCTGCAGCGTCTCAAGACGGAATTTCACCCCGCTGAGGATCGCGATCAATACTTTCACCTGGCCGCGATGATGCTGGGGGAAGCGCGCCGCCTCAATTCCATCGTCGAACAATTCCTCTCGCTGGCGCGTCCAGTCGAGATCAAAGCCGAGGCGTTGCCGGTAGAAGAAATCCTAAATGAGCTGGCCGCGTTGGAAGAAAGCGACGCCAAGCGATCGCAGGTCGAAATCCGGGTGATCACGGCGCCTGATCTGCCGCCGCTCAAGGCGGACCCCAGTCATCTTACCCAAGTCTTGTTGAATCTCATGCTTAACGGCCTGCAAGCGATGCCCGAAGGTGGAACTTTGACGCTGGAGGCGAAAACTTCAAACGGTAATTTTCTCATCGCCGTTACGGATACCGGAACCGGGGTCGCGCCGCAAAATCTCTTGCGCATCTTCGATCCCTACTTTACAACCAAAACCCAGGGCTCCGGGCTGGGGCTGGCGATCTCGCGCAGGATTATCGAAGCTCACGGGGGGACGATCACGGTTGCGAACCGGGCGGGAGGCGGAAGCCGCTTCGAGATTTCCTTGCCGCTCAACGATGCGGAGGTGTAAATGACCCAGCGTTTTAAGTTTCTGGTAGTTGACGACGAACCAGTGCAGCGCGAGATGATTTCGGGGTTTCTCCGTAAGCATGGTTTTGAAGTGATCGCCGCCGATAGCGCGGAGAAAGCCTTGGAACTCTTTGGTCAGGACGCCTTTGATCTGATTCTTACCGATCAAAAAATGGCTAACCTGTCGGGCCTGGAGCTGCTGCAAGCCGTGCATGCCATCAACCCTGAAACGCCGGTCATCTTAGTTACCGCTTTCGGCTCCGTCGAGGCGGCCGTCGCCGCCCTCAAACAAGGCGCTGTCGACTACCTGACCAAGCCGCTCAATTTGGATGAGCTGCTTTACCGCATTCGACAGGTGTGCGACCGCGCAAGAATTCTCAGCGAGAACCGCGAGCTGCGGGAAGCCTTGCATGATCGCCATCGGATCGAAGGAATCATCGGCGATAGCGGGCCGATGCTCGAAGTCCTTTCCATGGTGCGGCGGGCGGCGCCGAGTGAAGCGACCGTACTGATCCGCGGCGAGAGCGGCGTGGGCAAAGAACTGATTGCCAAAGCGATTCACTTTGCCAGCCCGAGAGCGCATGGGCCTCTGGTGAAGGTCAACTGCGCGGCCCTTCCCGAAAATCTGCTTGAATCGGAGCTTTTCGGCCATGAGAAAGGCGCTTTCACCGGCGCCATAACTTCGCGCCAGGGGCGCTTTGAAATGGCCCATGGCGGGACGATCTTTCTCGACGAAATCGGCGATCTACCTTTGCACTTGCAGGCGAAGCTCCTGCGCGTCCTGCAAGAGCGCGAATACGAGAAGGTCGGCTCCAGCCGACCGGTCAAGGTCAATGTCAGGATCCTGGCTGCCAGCCACCGCCCGCTCGAGGCGCTGCTCAAGGCGGGACAATTGCGCGAGGATCTCTACTATCGGCTCAATGTAATCACGATCTTGATCCCACCTCTGCGCGAAAGACGCTCCGATGTTTCACTGTTGATAGACCACTTCCTGCGCCATTACGCGGAGAAAAACGGCAAGACGATCCGTGGGCTAACTCCGGCGGGGCGGGATGTTCTTTTGCGCTATGATTATCCCGGCAATGTCCGGGAGTTGGAAAATATCATCGAACGCGCAGTGGTTCTCGCCAGGGACGATGTGATCGGCAGCGGCGATCTGCCTCTGACCGTTCAGGAACCGGAAATAGCGGACGGCGAGCGGGAAGCTCATCTCACAGCCGCGGCAGAAGCGCTGGAACGACGTATGATCAGGGACGCCATGGCGAGATCCGAGGGCGTCCAAACCCACGCCGCGGAGTTGCTCGGAATCAGCGCACGCGGCCTGCGATACAAACTGATCAAATACGGCTTTCTGGAAGTAGTCTCAGGTTCTGATGCCGACTCGCAAGCTCAATCTCAGGGAGAGAGCGCTGAGCCAATCAGTCCCGAGGACAGCCCGAAATAAGGACAGCAAGACGACCGACGGTCCGACCCTGTGGACGGAGGATTGCCGGCACCGGAGGTTTTCGCCTCCATGATACCGCGATTCGTTAACCTCCGAACTTTCTCATTCTTGCGCCCCCGTGCGCCATTTATTGGCAAAAATGGGAATTTTAAGAACAAAAACGTCATTAGAATCGCCCATTTTCAAACCTCAAAAATTTGGCATTGAAATTGGTATGCATAGATATCCGAGGGAAAATCATGCCAAGGAGGAGGCTGTAATGAAAAATTTAATGTTGGCGTTGGTGATGCTGGTCGGTCTCGGTCAAAGCGGTTGCGCTTTCTTGGGTGGAGCGGTGGTCGGCGCCGGCGCCACCGGAGCCGCATACGAAATTCAGGCCCATCGCCAGATGCAGCAGCTTGAAGCAGATTATAAGGCCGAAAGAATATCGCGTCGAGAATACGAAGCGCGCAAGAAGCAGATCGAGGCAGGTTCGATCATCTATTAATAGTTCGCCGGGCTTCGTTGCTCGCGTATAAGTTATCTGTTAATCGTTTTACTCAAACCGACAAGCGATCAAGAGCGGCTGACGCCGAAACAGTTGGAGGTATTTATGATACGGGCATTCAAAAGGTTGGCAATGATCTCGATAGTTCTGTTGTTCATGACCGGCTGCCAAGCAATGACCGGTCAGACGATGGGAGAGACTATCGACGATTCTGTGATTACGAGCTCTGTGAAGACCCAACTCGCATCGGACAAAATTGGCACCCTGACACGCGTGGGGGTTGAAACCAATAACGGCGTGGTTTTTCTCACCGGCCAAGTTAAGACCGCCGAGCAGAAGTCCCACATTGGATCGATTGCTTCGCAGGTGAAGGGCGTCAGACGTGTGGTCAATAACCTGCAAGTGATCGACCGGTAGCGGCAGACTGTATCGAGGTGAGCGCACCAAGATAGAGGGCAAACACATGAGAACCAACGGTGAATTCAAATTATCCTATGTGCTTATCGGTCTAGGTCTGGGAGCCATCGGCGGGCTGATGGCCGCGCTGCTCGCGCGCAAAGAGACGCGGGACTTGCTGCGCGAGCGCGGCACGGCGACTCTGGACTACCTGAATCAACAAGGGAAGAAGCTGCGCGAGACCACCGAAGGCATCGTCGAAAAAGGAAAGCAACTTGTGAGTCATCGCGGCTGCTCGGCGAACGCCATGACGGACGCCGAAAACCAGTCCCACCACGAAGAGCAGCGAGAGCACTTGGGCGGGTAGGAAAGCCGTTCATTTCATTCAGGGGCGAAGGGTCAGGTAGGGGTTTCCTGCGGCGCACAAACACGGTTGAATCACGGGGAATTTTAAAGCTTCACAACCAGCAAACCGTGAAAACCGGATGTGCGGCCCCTCTCACGGTTGAACCGGCGCCATCGGCGTCCAGCCGCCGCCCAGCGCCTTTTGGCGAAGATGGCAACAAGCGATTTTGTCGCCGCCGGGGCAACCGCTTTGAGGCCGCCGATATCGCGCCGGATTGCCTCCACGTCGCTTTCATTGAAATCGCAATTATGCGATAGCCTCGGGCGCGGTAAAAATTACTGCGTTGCGGCGGTTCTTCAATCTGTGATAAATAATTCGCAATTACGAGATTCCAAGATACAGTCGGTTTTCAGATAGCGGCAAGGACATTAATTGAAGAAACAACGCGCACGGTCAGGGAATAAACACCGGAAATCTTCTCGGGTCAAA
>CAZILB010000182.1:0-1847 GCA_964539925.1 uncultured Syntrophobacter sp.
ATCGTATCGATCAGGCCCGCATCTTGACCATAGGAAAGCGAGGCGTTTTCGACCTCGCCGGCGGCGCGGGCTTTCGCTAGTTCCTTGCCGGCTTCACCGGCGTTTTGACGGAGCGCCCACTCGCGCCCTGCCCAGCGCTCGATAAAGTTATTGCGGCGGACACGCACCATCGCACCGGGCCAAACGCTCTGGTTGGCGAGATCGGGAATCTCCGTCAACAAGGTATCGTGGCCGTTGCTTTCGACGATCGCTTGCTTGAAGTTTGGATGGATCGGCGCCTCCGGCGTGGCCATGAAGCGGGTACCGAGCAATACGCCTTCGGCGCCGAGCGCGAGCGCTGCCGCCAGGCCGCGGCCGTCGGCGATGCCGCCGGCGGAGAGTACCGGCAGCGGCGCGACCGCTTTTACCATCATGGGCACCAGCGGCAAAGACGACATCCAGACCACGTGGCCGCCGGCTTCCGTGCCCTGCGCTACCAGGATGTCGGCGCCGGCTTCGGCGGCGCGCAGGGCTTCGGGCACTTCGCCGGCCATGTACATGACCTTACAACCGGCATCGTGGGCGCGTTGGAAATATTCGCGCAAGTTTTGATCTTTACGCGCCCAGGCAAACGCGGCGAGGGCCGGACGGGCGCGCAATGTGACCGCAAGCATTTCCTCGTGGGTTTGAAACAGCAGGTGATTGACGCCGAAGGGTTTGTCGGTGCGCTCGCGGATCGACGCGATTTCGCTATCGAGAGTGGTGGGATTGAAAGTGGTCGTGCCGAGAGTGCCAAAGGCCCCGGCGTCGGATACGGCAGCGACCAGCCTGGCGTCGGTTGCGCCGCCCATGCCGCCGAGCACGATCGGATGGGAAATAGCGAGTAGATCGCAAATGCGCGTGTGGATCATGGCGCCTCCTTGTTGGCGGGAACGCCCGTCTATCCATGTGGTCTCAGCAATATTCTATCGCTTGAGACCGTCGGTGTATCGGCAGTGATCGTTGAATTTAGTCCTTAGGCCACGGCCGGATCTCGGCATCTGGTCTCAACTTTCTTGGATCATAAATTTCCATGTGGGTAAAATCGGAAACCTTTCTGCGCGGTTTGGCCTTGGGCCAACCGCGCGCATGGCCGATCGGCACCACCCAGAGCAGGCGCAACGGCTCGGGTACTTGAAATAAGCTTCGCAGTTCGGGTTCCACTTCCTCGCGCACGGAGACCCACACGGTGCCGAGATTCAAGCTTGCCGCAGCCAGCATCAATTGTTGCACGGCGTTGGCGATGCTCGCCTGAAACAGTTTTTCGCGGTCCGCTTGTTGGCGGGTGGTCAGGTAAACCATCTTGGTTCGCGGATCGCCGCAAACCAGCACGATCACGCTGACGTCGCCGACGTAATCTTTTTTCAGTCCCTTGTAATGGACCGGATCTTCGCGCTTTCTTTGCCGCCACTCGTTGTCGTAGATCTGGCGGATGCGCTTCATTTTCTTGCGGTCGCGCGTCACTACCAGCTCCCAGGGTTGGGTGTTCGCTCCCGACGGCGCCCAACGCGCCGCCTCGAGGATCGTTTGAAGCTGTTCGTCGCCGACTTTGCCGGTCTTGTATACTCGAACGCTGCGTCGCTTGCGGACAACGCCGAGCAATTCTTGGGCGGCGCGGCTCACGGTGGTGCGCTGTGCAGGCGTTGCTTTGGCTGCATGGACCATGAATCCTCCAGTCAATCATTTTGGTAACGCTGAACACCTTCGCGGCGTCAACCTCGCGGCAGGTCTGCCGGACATGCGCGGTTACCGGCTTGCAGTCCCATCGTCGCTCCTCTACTCCTAGCTATAAACGTAGTCAATACGCGCAGCACGAAACGAAGCAAATT
>CAZILB010000182.1:1947-6941 GCA_964539925.1 uncultured Syntrophobacter sp.
GGAGGCCATCATGCCGCATTTGCCTTATGTCAATCCCGAGAAGGTCACGGACCCGGAAATTCGCGACTACCTCGAACTCGCGCGCAGGGAAGGCACGCCTCGGCCCGAGAGCCAAGCGATTCGCGCCAACAATCCCAATGTCATTCGCGCGTTCTCACAGGCGTGGAACCTCACCTTTCGCAACGGCGTGGTCGATCACAAGCTCAAGGAAATGTGCCGTGTCTATGTGTCGAAATCCATCGACTGCGAGTATTGAGGCGTGCAGCGGTCCGTCCAGGCTGGACGGCAGGGCCTGTCGGAAGACCAGTACGATGATCTGCTCAATTTTCAGGATTCAGAGAAATTTGCCGAGCGCGAGAAGGTGGCGTTGACATACACCAGCGCGATTATCTGGAATGCGGACATCGCCGACGAAGCGCTTTGGGAAAAGCTGCACCGCCACTTCACGATTCCCGAACTCGTCGAGCTCGGCTTCTTCATCGCGCTCACCTTCGGCCAGCAGCGCTGGATTAAAACCCTGGGCATCGGCCACGGCGAAGTCCTGGCCGATAACGCCGCTGGGATCGCAGCTTCTCACAGTCACAAGATCGGCCCGCGTGAGACAAGGTGATATAGCAACTCGGGGAGATGAGCCCTGCGGGGTGCTGGCAGCCGCGCGCTGGGTTCACTCAGATTACCCTCGGCGTTCCTCTCGGAGCCGATATTCTCGAAGTGATCGACCTCTGGAGCAATGAAATTCTTCCGGCCTTGCGCTGACTTTCAGGCGTTTTATCGATTGGTTGCGGGGTTTTGAAGCTTGAAGGCAGTGCGAATCTAATCGGGCAGGGCCGCGGCGCGTACGCGGCAAAGATAGGAACGGTGCGGCAACGAGCCGCTGATCGGATCGCAAGAATCCGCGCCGATCAGCAAACTCGGGTTGGCCGAGCCCTCGTCGTAGGAATCGTAGCCGGGAAGTTCGAGTTCTTTACATTCCTGCCACCAGCCGTGCTGGCAACAGATGACTCCCGGCCCGATCGCGTCGGTGATCTTTGCTTTGGCGCGCATGGCGCCGCGGGGGCTTTCGATAATCATCCATTGCTTGTTGGCGATGCCGTAGTGTTCGGCTGTGTCCGGATGGATATCCGCCGTCGGTTCCGGCGCCGCTTTGCGCAGGCTCTTAAGACCACGCAGTTGGCTGTGAATGTAGGTGGTAAACTTGGCGTTGGTCAGCACCAGCGGATAGTCGGCGGCCAGGTCCGGGCGCGAGCGCGGGCCGATCAGCGGCTCGACGTATTCCGGTAGCGGCACATAGCCGTGGGCGGCGAAGGTGTGCGAATAGATCTCGACTTTTTTGTCCGGCGTGTTGAATCCTCGCGCCTTGCCGTCGTCGTTCGCCGCGGCGTACTTGGCGTAACGCGGTTCGGCATTCACCGAGATGCCGCCCGGCGCGGCTTTCAATTGACTCAAGGAAATGCCGCTCGGTTCAAGCTCATATTCGTAGGCGGCTTCGACGTCGCCGTCCCAAAACCTATCGACCAGGTCGATCCGCTTGGCCAACTCGAAAATGATCCAGGTGTCCGAGCGCCGCTCAGCCAAAGCCGCGACCACGGCGGGACGATATTGCAAATGGAGTTTGCCCTTGGGCCGATGGGTAAAGCCTGCGGCCATGTTCGACATTTCGAGAAAACTGGTGGCGGGCAGCACGTAATCGCAAAGTTCCGCCGTCGGTGTCATGAACAGTTCGGCGGCGACGGCGAAATCCACTGCACGAAATGCTGCGCGCGCCCGCTCGGAATCGCCCGTGGACATGATCGTATTCGAACCGAAGTTGAGCAGCGCCTTGACCGGATAGGGGCGGCCTTCGAGGATCGCCGTGAAAATATCATAGGCGGCACAGTTGCCCGGCTTGGCCGGCGGCCCTAGCGGTTTTCGTTCCCGGCCGATGCGCTGCGCGGCAATTTCTTGCGGCAGCAAGTCCTTGCCGTTGACCGCCGCCACCGGAGCCTTGGGAAAGACCACGTTGCCGCCTGGCCGGTCGAAATCGCCGAAGAGCGCGTAGAGCGTGGCGATGGCGCGGCTCGTTTGCGTCGCGTTGGTGTGCTGACCGACGCCGTTGTGCATGAACATGCTGAGCGGGCGATTCGCCGCGAGCAAATGGGCCGCGGCGTTGACTTTTTCCGCGGCCACCGACGTGATTGGCGCGGAAGCGTCGGCTCGATAGCGTGCCGCCAACTCGGCGAGCGCGGCGAAAGCGGGACGGCAGCGAATCTTACCACCGCCGTTGACGGCGATCTCGCGATCGCCTGACAGCCCGGGTCGCACGTTAGCGGATTCGAAACTGCCGATCGACGGATCATAGACTACCGGCTTATTGCTCAGCTCATCCCAGACGACGAAGTTTTCTGCTGAACCGGTCGTGGAAATATCGGCTTCCGTCAGCGCCGCTCCGGTACCCGCTCGTAGGAGAAAAACACCGTTGGTCCACTGGCGCACGAAAACTTCGTCATAAAGTTTCTCTTGGATGACGGCATCGATCATTGCCAACGCCAGCGCACCGTCGGTGCCGGGCCGGACTTGCAGCAAGACGTCCGCTTGTCCGGCGATGCCCACCCGGCGCGGATCGACAGCGACGATCTTCATACCACGCTTTCTCGCCGCGACGATGTCGTGGGCGAGAATCAAAGAGGTCGAGCTAGGGTTATGGCCCCAGAGGAGAAAAGCATTGCTGCGGGCGACATCGGGCGTGGGAATCTCAACGCCGAAGGTGTAACTGAAGCCGGTGTCTTTGTGCCAGTTGCAGACATGGGTGGTCGACACCCAGTTGGGACTGCCGAAGGCATTGAGAAAGCGCGATAGAAAGCGCTCGGAGTCGGAAATCGAGGTGCCGCCAGTGGTGCCCTTGGCGAGCGCGACCGCGCGCGCACCGTGGCTCGCGCGGATGGCATTCAACCTATGCGCAATGTCGTCCAAAGCTTCATCCCAACTCACTCGTTGCCAGCCCGGGTCGGGATCGCTTTTAGGACGCGTGCGCTTGAGTGGATAATTCAGCCGGTCGGGATGGTACACCAGTTCCGGCGCAGCCTTGCCCTTGATGCAAAGCACGCCGCCATTAGGGTGATCGAAGTCGGCGTCGAGGCGCACGACTATGCCGTCAGTTACGGTGGCGACGGTGGCGCAGTGGGCCGTGCAGAGCGCACAGTAGCCGCGCGCGGTTGAAGATGGTTGGGCGAGGTCGGTCATAACGGTCTAACCATATGTTAAAGTCCGCTCGCTGTCCACGAGGAATGGTTGATTCGGCGCCGGCGCGGGAGCGCGCTTGCGTATGGAGCCCGCGGCATGAGAATAAATACTTGAAATGAGGTTGCCCCGATGATTCTGCGCGTCGCAACGTTAAACCTGGAACAAGACCATAAATGTTGGGATTTGCGGCGGGTGCTGGTGGCGGCGCAGCTTAGGGGATTGAACCCCGATATCCTGGCGCTCAACGAGATTCACATCCCCACTCAAACGGGCCGCTGGCTGCAGCGCGCTGCGATCGCGGCGACCGGGACGAAATACTCCTTGGTGCAGCAGTCCAAAGCCGGTGAAGACGGGCGCGTTCAGGGCGAAGGGCTGCTCACGCGGTTTCCGGTGATCGAGACGGCGAATCTCGATTATCATTCCCACGATTGCGTTGCGTTAGTCGCGCGCCTTGAAATCGACGCCCGGTTGCTCGATGTCTATGTCACCAATCTGATCGCCGCCAAGGTCGACGACTCGGCGCGGCAATTTCAGGTGACGCAGCTTCTCGAATGGATTCGCACGCGCGATGACGCGGATTATGCCGTCGCCTGCGGCGATTTCAACGCGGCGGCGGACCAACCGTCGATCGCACTCATGACGGCGGCTTTCCGACCGACGCAGACCCACCCGACAGCGTTTACGCCGCTCTGCGAGCCCGGCGGCAAACCGACGCATCCGGAATGGGAACGATTCGATCGCTGCATCGACTACATCTGGGTTTCGCCGCCGGTCAAGATCCACGCTTCGGGCTTGTGCTTCAACCAGCCGGCAAAAGACAATCCCGACCTCTGGCCGTCGGATCACGTCGGCGTGTGGGCCGATCTTGAAATCAGCTGACGAGCCGTCGATGCCGAGGGTTATTTGCCGTCGCCGAATAGTCGCTTGACCGCCGAGCCGACGCCCGCGACTACGCCCCCGGCGCCTTCCACCCCCTTCCTGCCGATCGTGCCCAGGCCTTCGGCAACGTCCCGGATGCTGACGCCGAGCTGTCCCGCCATGGCTGTGGCGATGCGCGTGGACAAGTCTTCATTCAGGGAAAAATTCGGATTGCTGGTGTCGCCTTTGAGGGTGAAGTCGACGTCGATGGCGTTGTTATGATCTTTAAGAAAACCGATCACCGCGTTGCGCGGTAGGCCCATGAAAGTATCGAAAAAACCGCGCGACGGGGCAAACTCCAGGTTCCTGAGCACGACCTTGCCTTTGCCATCGAGTTTGTTGTTACGCACTTCGGAGTTGAGGTTCAGATCGAGCGTGCCGTTGGCGACGCGGGCTTCGTTTTTCTTGATCAAATAAGGTTCGAGCGCCACCAGGTCCGCCGCCGCCAGGACGACGCGCGATGAAGAGTCGCGCGCACCGGGGTCGACCCAGCCGTTTAAATTCAATCGCCCGTCGCGCCGCACGCCCTTGACGATACCGGCGATGTCGAAGCGGGTTCGATCGGCCGCCGGCGCGGCGACGTCCCGCAGGACAGCTTCGATGTTTTCGACCCGGGTTCTAAGCGGCGGCCGGCTCACGGTGGCATCGTAGATATCAACCGTTCCGTCGTTTAATTCGATGGTCGAGATCGTGACGGTACGGGCAGCGTTCTCGCCCGAAGGCGAGCTCTTCCGACCACGGTCCGATTCCGTCATACTTGGCACCAAGACGAGTTTGCCCGGAACGCGCAGCATAGATAGGTAGGGTTTCTCGACAACAATGGATGAAATGCGGATCTGATCGCTTAGCAGACTACG
>CAZILB010000183.1:0-6870 GCA_964539925.1 uncultured Syntrophobacter sp.
CGTCGCTGAGTTGCGGATGGTTCGCGATCGGCTCAGACGCCCCCGGCCAGCGGCTGTCGAAATGGCTGTAGTCCGAGGCGAAGACAAGCCAGTCGTCGCCGAAGGTTTCGACGACATGGACAAGTTCGCTTTCATCGGCCTCGAAAGAAAAATAGAGTTGGCCGCGCTCGAGGAGCTTGGTCGGCTCGGTTTTGAGCGCAGGGGTTTGTACGCCGAGGACCTCGTAGTGCTCGTCGAGACGATGAAACCAGTAAGGCAGCCAGCCGCAGCCCGATTCGAGGAAAACGAAGCGCAGCTTGGGAAAGCGGTCGAGCACGCCTTCGCCGATGATCACCGAGAGCGCAATCATCTGCTCGAAGGGATGGCCAAAAAGATGAGTGTAAAAAAACTTATCCACGCGCTCGGTGCCGGTGGCGTCCGAGCCGTAGCGGCCGAGAAACATGTGAACGCAGATCGGCACGTTCAGCCGTTCGGCTTCGGCGTAAAGGGGAAAGTAATAGGAGTCGCCGAGATGCCGGCCGCGGACGTTGGGAAAGATCGACGCGCCGACGAAGCCCAGTTCTTTTACGCTGCGGTGGAGTTCTTCGACGCTGGCGTCGATGTCCTGCTGGGCCAATGCGGCGGTGCCCTTGATCCGCTTGGGGTCCGCGGCGCAGTATTCGGCGAGCCAACTGTTGCGCGCCGTCGCCAGGGCGGCGGCGAGACCGGCGTCCTCCAGGGCCGGGACGGTTCCCGAAAGTCCGGCGCCGAAGAGCACGGCGACATCGATGCCTTCGCTGTCCATATCGATCAGACGGGCCTTCGGATCGGTCATCCCCGGCCGGCGCGGGTGCGGCCGGCTGTAGGGGCCGCCGACGCCGATGCCGAGACCGCTTGGCCGCGGCCAGGGTTTGCCCTCGATGATCGTGCGCAATTGGCCGTTGCCGCTTGGCCGGCGCTCGGGCGCTTGGCTCCGGTACTTCTCCGGCAATCGTTCCTTCCAGTCGATGTGATTTTCTTCGAGATGGCCGTCGGCGTCGACGGTAGGGAATGATTTCGGCATAGTGACTCCGGCAAGCTAGAGCTATCTTATTTCAAATTCCAGAACCGCAATTCCAGCGGTGGCATACTTTGCTGGGTCGTATGAATAGCGGATGATATTCTTACGCGAAAGATTCTTCGCTGCGCTCAGAATGACACGCGCGGGCTTGTCATCCTGAACGAAGTGAAGGATCTGATTTTTAGATTGAGTCATTACTCGGTTTCAAATTCAACTGTTGATTCGCGTCCGATTCGGGTCGCACTGGATCAGGGTTCCAGCGAGACGGGGAAAAACACTTCCTCGATCGACGCCAGCTTCTGCGTCAGACCCTCCGCGTGGGAGTTGCGAAAAAGCATCGCCAACATTCCACG
Source organism: uncultured Syntrophobacter sp. (assembly GCA_964539925.1). Taxonomy (GTDB): domain Bacteria; phylum Desulfobacterota; class Binatia; order UBA9968; family UBA9968; genus DP-20. The sequence continues at coordinate 1,393 of CAZILB010000183.1, forward strand.
GTTGCGGGCGATGCCATAGGGAAAAGGATCGTCGCCGACCATCGCTTCCTGTTCGGTTCGGCTGACGTTGTCAAAATAAAGATACGCCGGAAAGCCGAAATTGCTCCTGGCGTAAGCGGCTTGCCTGCTGGCGGTAAACATTTGCAAAAGCTCGCCGGCGAGCCAAGGATTTTCTTCGAGCAAGCGGTGCTGGGCGACAATGACGTGATTGGCCGGCACAACGGCGGTCTTTTTGAAAAACGCCTCGACCACCGACCGGCCGCCGTCGGAAAAAAGTTTGCGCAAGCGTGGGTTTCCTTCCAGGGGCGTGCCGCCATAGCGATCGATGTTGGCGATCGATTGAAGCCGGGGATCATGGCGCGGGGCGAATCCATAGGCGGCGTCGATCTCGCCATTGTCGAGCATCAGATCAAAGCTCTGGGACTTTGTCAGCCAAGTCAGTGAAACTCCGGCGGGCGGCTTCTGGTCCACACCGAGTTCGCCGCCGTGACTCAATTCCGGGATGCGGCCGATATGCCATAAAATTTCGCCGGGCTGAATATCGTAAAGCTCGCGCAGGAAAATCCTCATCCAGAGAGCCGCAGTCATGACGTAATCGGGAACGCCCACGCGCTTGCCGCGCAAATCCGACAGATCCTTGATCCCCGCGCCGGTGTTGATGAAAAGGCCGAGCCAGACGAAAGCCTTGGATGGAAATATCGGCAGCGCCGACCACTGCCAGCGCCCGGCTTTCGCCCGCTCGCGTGCGATCAAAAATTCGGACAGGGACATCTCAAAGACATCGAACTCGTCGTTCTTGAGATTGCGATAAAAAAGCTCGGGCGGCGTGGTGACGGTAATCTCGGCATGAAACTTGGCCGACTGCACCGTACCGTCGATCAGCGGTTCGAAGCGGGGATTCTTGGTAACGCCTAATTTGAGCTCAAGCATAGAGTGATCACTCGCTTTGGGTTGCTCTTCTTACATACGACGAGCCGGCAGATGAGGTCAAACTCAGCGTTTATTACCCGGTAGGAACGCGCGAGCATCGCGGTAGACTTTGCGCCCACCATCAGGTATGAGAGAGCCTTTGACAAAGCCATTCTTCTCGGAGGTGTGGAGATGAAAATCTGTCACTACAACAACAATCAAGCAGGTGTGGTGGCCGGCGAGAAAGTCATCAATATCGGCGATAACTTGATCAAGGCCGGGCTGGCGCGCCGGGGTTATACCATGCTCGAAATTATCGATGCATTGGTCAACAACCCCGCCGCTATGCAGATTGCCCGCGATGCCGCAACCAGCTCCGGCGGCGAGGATTTGAAGTCCGTCAAGCTGCTGGCGCCCATTACCAATCCCGGATCGATTTGGGCCGCCGCGGCGAACTACTATGCCCATCGCGCGGAGATGGTCGAGCGCATGGGCAGCGCCGACCGGCCGGTGATCGACAAAGACGATCTGATGGCGGAATTTTTCCTGAAAACGACTTCGTCGATCATCGGCCCGGGCGACAGCATTATCCTGCCGAAGACCTCCAAGCTGGTGGATTTCGAGTGCGAGCTTTGCGCCGTCATCGGCAAACCGGCCAAGAAAGTCTCGGAGGACAGATCGCTCGAGCATGTCTTCGGTTATATGATGTGCTGGGACATCAGCCAGCGCGATCCCTGGGGCAAAGGCAAGCAAAACACGCGAAACATCCGCAAGGGCTTCGACACCTTTACGGCTCTGGGTCCCTGGATCGTGACGCGCGACGAGATCGATGAGCCGCAGAATCTATCCATCAAAGTCTTGCAGAACGGCAAAGAGGCGATGACCGCGCATACGAGCGACATGATCTGCGGCCTGCGCGAACATATTCGCTTTCTGTCCAGCTGCTTGACGCTGCGCACCGCCGACCTGATCACCACCGGCACGCCGGCGGGCGTGAGCAAATTGAATCCCGGCGACCATCTGCACGGCACGCTGGAAAAAGTCGGCAGCATGGAGCTTTACGTCAAGGCCGACGAATAGCGGCGATTCGAATACGAGGAGATCCTTATGCCCGCAGCGCCCAAAGCCCATCCGCCGGTTCGCACCCTGCTCGGCCCCGGTCCCAGTCCGGTCAATCCGCGCGTGCTTGAATCGTTGTCGCTTCCCGTAATCGGTCATCTCGATCCGAAATTTCTCGAGATCATGGACCAGAGCATGGCCATGCTGCGCGAGGTGTTTCAGACAAAAAATCGTCTGGCGTTGCCCATGTCCGGCACCGGCAGCGCGGGGATGGAAACCTGCTTCGTGAACTTGATCGAGCCCGGCGATACGGTATTGATCGGCGTGAACGGTGTCTTCGGCACGCGCATGGTGGACGTGGCGCAGCGCTGCGGCGCGCAGATCGATACGGTCGAAGCGGCGTGGGGCGCGGCCCTCGACGCCGAGAACTTCAAGACCGCGTTGGAAAAGAAAAAATTCAAACTTGTCGCTCTCGTTCACGCCGAGACCTCCACCGGTGTGTTGCAGCCGCTGGACGACATCGCCAAGCTTGTGCGCGCGAGCGGGGCGCTGCTCCTGGTCGACGCGGTGACTTCACTCGGCGGCGCGCCGGTGAGGGTCGACGAGCTTGGCATCGACGCGTGCTACAGCGGCACGCAAAAATGTCTCGGCTGTCCGCCGGGACTGTCTCCGGTGACGTTCAGCGAACGGGCCGTCGAAGTCATCCGAAATCGCAAAACCAAAGTGCAGAGCTGGTATCTCGATCTTTCCATGATCGAAAAATATTGGGGCAGCGAACGCCTCTATCATCACACCGCGCCGATCTCGATGAACTATGCCTTGCACGAGGCGCTGCGCATCTTGCTCGAAGAAGGGCTGGAGGCGAGCTGGCGGCGGCATCGAGAAGTGCACGGCGTCCTCATTCGTGAAATGCGCAAGCTGGAAATCGAACCGGCCGTCGCCGAAGCGATCCGCGCGCCGATGATCAACGCCGTCAAGATTCCCGACGGGGTGGACGACGCCAAGGTGCGGCAACGCCTCTACGACGACTTCAACATCGAGATCGGCGCCGGACTCGGACCGCTCAAAGGTAAAATCTGGCGTGTCGGCTTGATGGGCCACGGCGCGCGGGAGGAGAACGTCGAGATTCTGGCCAAAGCGCTGAAGCAGTTGATCTAGCCACGGCGCCGGCAAACCGAAACGAGGATGGATGAGGGAAGATCGAGGATCGCCAACCTCTATCCTCCATCATCGATCCTCAAGCCGACATCGGTCTAAATATACAAATCCGCCACCCATTCGCCGTAGCCGTTGTAGGGCAGGGTCGGCCGGCGCTCGCCGGTGTCGATCAACCTTTCCGTTGCCTGCGACCAGCGGGGATGGGGGATGTCGGGACGCACGTTGGCGGCGAAGTCATATTCGTGAGGACGATTGCTGTTCCAAAAAGTGCGCGGCTGCTCCGCCGTAAACTCGACTTTTACGATCGACTTGATGCTCTTGAAGCCGTATTTCCATGGGACCACGAGCCTGAGCGGCGCGCCGTGCTGCTTGGGCAAGGGATGGCCGTAGATGCCCGTGGCCAGCAAGGTGAGTTCGTTCATCGCTTCTGCCATCGTCAAGCCTTCCGTGTACGGCCAGGGACTGAAGGAGCGACGCTGACTGGGCGCCACAGTCGGATTCATGAACGTGACGAAGCGCACGTACCGGGCGGAGGAAAGCGGTTCGAATCTCTTGATCAGGTCGCGCAGGGGAAATCCCGTCCATGGCACCGCCATCGCCCAGGCCTCGACGCAGCGAAAGCGGTAGAGCCGTTCTTCGAGCGGCATGGCGCGCACCAGCTCGTCGATGTCGAAGACGCGCGGTCTTTCAATCAGACCGGAGATTTCAATTTGCCAGGGATGAGTAACGAGTTTGGCCGACTTCTTGTAAACTCCGCTTTTCGAAGTGCTGAATTCATAGAAGTTATTGTACGCGGCGGCGTAGGCTTCGCTCGTGATCGGCCGGTCGAGTACGAAACGCGGGTCGCGCCGAGCCGGGTAGAGCTCAGGGGCCGGAGGGCGTTCCTGAGCGCCGATGAGCGCCGCGTCCCAGGCCGGACCGCAGCCCGGCGTCAATCCTCCCGCTAGGACCAAGCCGAACAGTCCGGCGCCTTTTAAGAAACAGCGCCGGTGGAGAAAGACATCTTCGGAAGTGAGGTCGCGTTCGGACAATTGCCAGAGGCGGGGCCGCAGTCGCTTCAACTTGCCGGTGATGCTCGGGGTCTTAGCCATCGAGCCGATTGTAACGATGCAATCGGGCTTGCACAACCGCAGCCGCAGGAGCAGGTCGCGCTTCGGCACTCCGGCTCGACGATAGGCACGCGGCTCACAGCTATGCCGGAGCGGAAACGCAGCGCGCTCTTAGTTCGCGCCGTCGAGGGGAACGGCGAATTCCTTACGGATGAAGCCGGCGTGGCGGTTGTCGGTGGTTTTGACTTCCAGCCAATCATCGTCTCGGCTATTAATCACGGCTATTTTGGTGCCGACGGCGAACGTGGCCAATGCGCTGGACGAAAAGCTCGGGTCTTTGCGCAGCGACGTCGGGTATTTCAACTGAAAGATTTTCGGCTCCGCCTTTTTGCTTGCCGTTGGCAAGGGGTTTAACGCCGGCTTGACGTTGTTGGGCCTGGCCTTTGCCGCCGACGACGCGGCGGGCGGCGATGCGGCCGGTTGTTTTGCGGCAACCTCAACGCGGGCCAAATTCCCCTTGTCCACGAAATCGCCCCGGGTCTTTTCCCACTGCAACAGCGTAGTGATGTCCATACCTTCGCGTACGAAAAGCAGCGGGCAGTTGACCACGACCGGCTCCGAAACGATCTCCGCGAAGGACCAGTTGGATGCTTCCGCAAGAACCGTCTTTCTGAATTCCGCATCGTCGATAAACGACGAGATTTCTTTGACCTGGCTGACTTCACCCGCGGGTCCGACGTTGATTTGCAAGAGAAGGCCGCCCGCCAGCCTGGCGTTGTTGGCGCTCTCCTGGCGATAAATTTCGCGGAGTTTTTGCAGTTGACTTTCGATGCGCAGGGCAACCTTGCTCGACTCGTAGGGTCCGTCATCGGCGGTCTTGACGGCAAAACCGAGTTCCTGGGCGAAGTAAACCATATTGCCGAGAGCCATATTCATCGCCCGCACCGGCCGGTGCCGCTGGCCAGCTTCCGCGGGCGGTTTGGCGCTTGCGCCGGCGTCTTTTTTAACCGGTTCACTGAGGGTCCCGAGCGCAAAGTAGACAACGGCGGCGCCCGCCATGCAGCTTGCGATGCCCACAGCTCCCTTGAAGCCCAGGCGCATGCCCCCGTTTCGATTTTTGCTCATCAACGCTCTCCCCCAAAAGATGTCTGAGGGATTTTTAAGCAAGTTTTATTCCTCTAACGAAGGCGCGCTCGGTAACCCAGAGAAGATTTCGGTGTATTATCGCAAGCGCTTGGACACCAGCGTGCTTTTGCGCCGCCTGCGAAGCCGCGGCGGGCGGGGATTTCCACGCATTAGGTGC
>CAZILB010000184.1:0-5528 GCA_964539925.1 uncultured Syntrophobacter sp.
GCCGTTGCCTCGAACTGCCTGCTCCAATGCGTCGCCGAGCATCACCCCCGCCATGTACAATTTGTACGCCGCGCTGCCCAAAAGGTCGTCCACCGGCCGCAGAAGATCGCTTAGATATTTTTTTTCTTCCATCAAGACCCGCTTGGCGTCGCTCGGCTTGGTGCCGGTAATTCTCGCTTCGAGCTCCGTCAATCGCTCCGCCTTCGGTCCGATACAGCCGACCGCCAGCCTCGCTTCCGCAAGGGTGTCGCCGTCCAGCCGCACCGCCGCCGCAACACCGAGGGTCGGTCGTTGATAACGATGAAGCCGTAGATAGGCGCTCTTCATGCCGGGAGGGAACGGCGGGACCTCGACCTCGAGCAACAATTCTTCCGGCTCGAGCGCCGTTGCGTACATATCGACAAAAAAGTCATCGAGCGCGATGCGCCGCTCCCCTTTTTCGTTGCCGGCGACGACCGAACCGTTATGAATGAGAAGTACCGTGCCGGGGTCGGAGTGGGGATCGTTAAATGCCAGATTGCCGCCGAGGGTCCCCTGGTGTCTCACTCGCACATTCGCCACCTGCGATTCGGCGTAGGCGAGCGCCGGCGCGTGCTCCAGCACCAAAGGGCTGCTTTCCAGGGCATGATGCGTGACGCAGGCGCCGATGCGCAGGACGCCGCCGTCGCTATCAATTCGATGCAGCCGCGCGATTTTCTTGACGTCGACCAACACCTCCGCTTGCGCCAAGCCATTGCGTAAAAGCAGCAACAGCTCCGCGCCGCCGGCGTAAAGCTTCGCCCGTTCACCGCAGTCGGCAAGCGCTTGGGCGGCCTCGGTAACGGTCGTCGGCTGGACTAATTGGAGCGCTTGCAACATCATCGGCGCTTATGTATTCCCTCCCCTCCCTCTGAGAGAGGACAGAGGCGAGGGCGATCTTCCACACATTGTCTGTTCGTTCGTACCCTCACCCTTCCCCTCCCAAAGCGGGTAAAAGAAATGCCATCACGGTCCACTTCAGATTTTTCCCATTGCCCGCAGAATCTTCTCCGGCGTGATCGGCAACGAACGAACCCGCACCCCGAGCGCGTCATAGACCGCGTTGCCGATGGCCGGCCCGACCGTTACGATGGATGTCTGCGCCATCCCTTTGGAGCCGAAGGGTCCCGGCCCGTCGCCTTTTTCCAACATCGAGGAGTAAAACTTCTCGGGGATGTCTTCCATCAGCGGCAAGCGGTATTGAAAGGGGTCGCCGTTTTGAAACTGTCCCTCCTGATAGACCGTCTCTTCGAACAAGGCATGGCCGAACCCCATAACCGCGCCGCCGTCCACTTGCGATTTGGCGGAAGGATAATGAATCGCCTTGCCGGCGTCGGCGATGACCGCGTAGCCGAGAATGCGCAGCTCTCCCGTGACGCGGTTGACTTCCAGATCCACAGCCGCTCCGCTCGGCGCCCAGTGATCCATGCCGGCGAAGGCGGAGTCCTTTACCATCGGCGGCACGCTGTGGTAGCCGACAGCCTTCAAGACTACGGCGCCGGCGGCGGTCCGGATGATTTCGCCGACGGAAAAGCTGGCTTCGCCCCAGCACAACTGCCCCTGGATGAGTTGCCACTCTTCAGGCTTGCCGCCCTTCGCTTGCGCGGCCAGAGCAAAGAGCTCCTGCTTTAATTTGTTGCAGGCGTCGTGCACCGCGTTGCCCATCTGCATGGTGGTGCGCTGGGCGCTCACGCCGGCAAACGGCAAGCCGACCGCCGTATCCGGCGTACGCACGCGGATCTGCCCCTGGGGGATATCCAGTGTTTGGGCCGCCACCACGCTGAAAAGATTGTGCGTTCCCTGGCCGATTTCAGGAGCGTTGTGTTGAATCGTCACGTTGCCGCGCGCGTCCATCGTCGCGAGAGCGTATGCCCGCCCGCCACCCTGCGAGCCGTGGCGGAGGCTCAGCGCCATGCCGCGCCCGCGCGCCCACGGCGAGGCGTTCTCCGTATTTGTCTGCGGTGCCAGATTCGATTTGCCGTCCCAACCGATTCCCCCGATCGCTTCGGCCATCAAATCGAGATAATCGGTGTCCATGCGCGGCGTGCCTTTACAGACGAAATCACCGCGCAGCAACACGTTCCTTTTGCGAAATTCGTAGGGATCGATCCCCAGCTTGCGCGCCGCGCTGTCCATGGTGCACTCGATGCCCCAGGTGGTTTGTATCTTGCCGGTCGCCCGGGTGTGGCCGGCGGGGACTTTGTTTGTATAAACGCATTTGCCTCGGATGCGCAGGTGCGGAATGCGGTAGCAGCCCCACGCGGATATCACCGAGTTATGCGCGGCGGTAGCGCCGCCGGTCGTGTACGCGCCGGTATCGACGATGAGATCCACGTCCAGGGCGGTGATCGTCCCATCCGCTTTGACGCCGACCCTGGCCTTGAAGACCTCGGCATGGCGGGAGTTTTGCCGGAAGCTATATTCCGCCGACGGCATCAAGCGCACCGGACGGCCGATCCTTCGCGACAGCGCGAGCGCGGCGAAGTGCGCCGTCGTGGGTATCTTCGAGCCGAAGCCGCCGCCGACGTAAGGCACGCGCACGCGCACGTTTTCCGGTTCGAGGCGGAGAAAATGGGCGAACTCGGCGGCGTCGCGCATCGGCGAGCTGGTCGGCAGCCAAACGTTGACTTCGCCGTTGACATAGTGCGCCAGGAAACCGCCGACCGGCTCCATCGGGTGGTGAAACATCGACGGCGAGGAATAGTTTTCCTCGAAGACACGGTCCGCCTGGCGAAAGCCCTCGTCGACATCGCCCCAGGTCAAGCTGTCTTCGAGCAACAGATTGCTGCCGCGCTCTTCGTGCAGAATCGGCGCGCCGGGGGCCAGGGCCTCCTCGGCGGCGAAAACCGCAGGCAGCGGCTCGTACTCGACCTGAACATTTTTCACCGCGCGCGCGGCCGTGCGCAGATCTTCGGCGACGATCAGCGCGACCAGATCGCCGTCGAAGCGCACTTTGTCAATGGCGACAAAATCCTGATCGTCGGTGATCTTCAAATGCTCATGCGGCGCGAGCTTCAATCTCGGGTTGATCCCATCGAGATGTTCCCGGTCCACGATACCCAACACCCCGGGCAATCTCAGGGCCTTGGCAGCGTCGATGCGCAAAACTCTCGCGTGCGAATACGGGCTCAATAGCGGCGCGCCGTAGGCCGTTCCCGGCAGGTCCGGCAAATCTTCGACGTACTCTGCCCGGCCGGTGACTTTGTCTTTCAAATCAATGCGCGGCAGGTTTTGTGAAACTTCAGGCCTTGGCCGTTCGATTCTGGAGTCCATCGGTCACTTATAGGGCCGCGTTGCCGGCGTTGACAAGGTTCCCAGCCTTCAGCTAAGTGTTCTTGCAAGCGTATCTTCTCATCGCGAGAAAGGAACGAACCGTGGCCGAACATATCAAAATGACGCCGCTAGAAGCAAAAGAAAAAGCTGAGGCGATCAGAAAGGTCATCCTCGATACTTACCACCGAGAAGTCCAACCCTCGCCATTCTTTACCGATCTTCGGGCCGGCACACTATCGCGCCCGCGCCTTCAGGGATGGATTAAAAACTGGTACGCCTTCGCGCTCGAAGTCAACACGGGAATGGCGACCGCTTATCATCAATTTGTCGGTTTTTTCAAAAGACATCCGGAATTGGAAAACCGCATCGCCCAGAAAATCGGCGAAGAGTTCACCACCCCGGCCATCGGCGGCCACGCGCGCATGTTGCCGGTTTTGGGCAAAGCCCTGGGAGTTACGGCGGATGAAATGATCGAGTGCGAGCTGATTCCCGAAGCGCGCGGCCTGGTCGACTTTTTCGTTCGTTCGTGGATCGACATCCCGCTTGCCGAGTGTTACGCGGTGCACATGGAAGAAGAGATATTCGGCTATATCTCGCGCGACTTTCGCCAGAGCCTGCCCAAATACGGGATTGCGGACGAAGACATGAAATATTTTCGGGTGCACGAAGAAGCCGATCTCGACGAACATCACGGCGGCACGAATCAGGCGATCCTGGAAGTTGCACTCCAGGAAGGTTACGGCAACGAACGCGCCGGCTGGCCGCTTGAATACTGCGGCAAAATTGCCGTCCAGATGATCGGCAATTTTTACGACGGCGTCTATCGCCGCTTTGCGTGAGCGAAACGGCAGTTCAAATCGTTCAACCGCTTCGCGCCGTTCAAGCCGTTCAAATAGATCTGAAGGCGCTGACGCGAAGTTCGGCCTGACGAGTTGAATGTTTTGAACTGTTTGAACGATTTAAACGAGTTCAGAGGTAAATCATGGACCTGCCCAAAGAGATCGAAGAACTGTACCGCGAACAAGGCGCCGGCGAATCGCGAATAGGACGGTGAACCGCAACGGCAAAAGTCAAACCACGAAACACACGAAAAGCGCAAAACTTGAAATGCTCTCTTCGCAATCCTTCGTGAATTTCGTGTTTTTCGTGGTGATAGAATCTTCTTTGCCCCCTGGAGAGCGGACCCTGCGCTATGACTAAATTCGGCGTATTTCTTCCCGTCTCGGGCCGCGCAGCGAGCCGCAAGACGCTCATGCAAGCGGCGCAGCAGGCCGAATCGCTCGGTTACGACTCCGTCTGGGCCGCCGATCGTCTCGTCATTCCCTGGAAGATCGAGACGACCTACCCGTACAGCAAGGAAGCGACTTTTATCGTGCCGCCCGACCGGCCGTTTTTCGACACGCTCACTTGTTTAGCATTTCTGGCGGGTTGCACAGAGAATATCCAGTTAGGCATGAGCGTGATGGTGCTGCCCTATCGCCATCCGCTGCACTGGTCGAGAATCGCGACCACCATCGACCAGTTGTCCACCGGCCGCCTGATCCTGGGCGTCGGCGTCGGCTGGATGGAAGAAGAGTTCGCCGCCATGAATGCACCGTTTAAAGAGCGCGGAAAAGTCTCCGACGAGCAGTTGACGCTGCTCAAGCAGCTCTGGACCGAAGAACACATCACCTTTCACGGCAACTACTACCGCGTCGACGACATCGCTTTTAATCCCAAGCCCTATCAGAAGCCGCGCCTTCCGATCTGGGTCGGCGGCGAAGGCAAGCATGCGCAGCGCCGCGCCGGGCGCTTTGGCGATGCCTGGTTCCCCTACTTCGTAAAAATCACGCCGACAGATTTGGCGGCAGGTTTCGAAAACGTCCGCGCCGAGGCCGCCAAAGCCGGCCGCAATCCCGACGAAGTCCAACTTGCCTGCTGCCTTCCGGTCGAGATCACTCCCACCGCCGGGGCGCAAATCACCGACTATCTAAAAGGCAGCATGGAGCAGGTCACGGAAAGATTGAAACAGTTCATCAACATCGGCGTCGTCCACATCGGTCTTCAGTTCATGATCCCCCACTACCCCGAGCGCCGGGAACAAATCGACCGCTTCGCGCGCGAGGCTCTTCCCCAGTTGAAAGCCTACGCGGGAGCGTGATCGTGTTTCGTGCTCGTGCTCACCGATCCGACATTCTTTCTCCGAACCCTTCTTGAACGATTTGAACCTCCCCGATTCCGGTATACGACTGGAACAT
>CAZILB010000184.1:5628-6716 GCA_964539925.1 uncultured Syntrophobacter sp.
ACGACTGGAACATCCGAAAACGATTTGAACGGATGGAACGGTTTGAACCCATACTGGTGCGGATAGCTTGAAGTTGTACGGCGTGCCGTATAAAAACGATAACTTGTAAAAGAACAACGCAAGAAAGGTTTTTTTATGGCCAACCTACCCAGAGTCGCATTGATCTTGACCGGCGGCACCATCGATTCCCTCGGCAAAGACCGCCTCGACCTCGCCTGGTACATCGAGGCCGGCAAACGGCTGCAGGACGGCGAACTCCTCCAGCAACTGCCGGAGCTGAAAGAAATCGCCGAAGTGCAGGAGTTGCCCTTTCGCCGCCTGCCCAGCCACGCGCTAATCGACAAAGATTGGCTCGACCTGGTGCGCACCATTCATAAAATTTTCGATGAAGACAAAGCCGACGGCATCGTCATCACCCACGGCACCAACACCATCGAGGAGACGGCTTATTTTCTTAATCTGACGCTCAAGACCGACAAGCCCGTCGTCGTGGTCGGCTCCATGCGGCCGGCGTCGGCGATCAGCGCGGACGGTTACTTGAACGTGGTCAACGCCATTAAAGTCGCCGCCGATCCAAGCTCCAAGGGCCGCGGCTGCCTGCTGGTAATGAACGATACGATCTTCAACGGGCGCGATGTGACCAAAAACGCGACCTATCGAGTGGAAGCCTTCCAATCGCGCGACCTGGGTCCCCTGGGCTACGCCGACGGCGACGGCAAGATCGTTTACTACCACCAGCCCGTGCGTAAACACACGACCGCCACGGAATTCGATGTGCGGAGTCTGGAATCCCTGCCGCGCGTCGATATGGTGCTCTCTTACGTCGGCGCCGACGGCGCGATGATCGAAGCCGCCGCCAACGCCGGAGCCAAAGGTATCGTCAGCGCCGGCACCGGCGCCGGCCGCCCAACCCCGGCCGAAGACGCCGCCTTCGACAAAGCTTACAAAGATAAAGGCATGCTGATGTGCCTGTGCAGCCGCGTCGCCTCCGGCCGCGTCGTGCGCAGCCCCGGCCTGCAAAGACGCGGCTTCGTCGCCGGCGACAACCTGCAACCCTGGAAAGCGCGCCTGCTGCTCTCGCTGGCGCT
>CAZILB010000185.1:0-6677 GCA_964539925.1 uncultured Syntrophobacter sp.
AGGGATTCGGGAAAGGCTCGCCCAAGTGGTGCAGTCGTTGTTCCCCGCCGCCGAGCAACAGGCGGCGATGGAACCCTTCGTCCTCCTGGGGGACGAGGGGATTTTTGATTCCATGTCGGCTTTCCAGTTGATGATCGCGCTCGAGAAGGAGTTTGCGATTGTGATCGAGGACGGCGATATTACGCCCGAAAACTTCCAAAGCCTTGAAAACCTCGAGCGATTCATTCATGAAAAATTAAAAGCAAAAGTTTCATAGACCCGCTCGCTTGCCCCCGGGGACAGCCTCCTTGAAACACAAGATCATCGCATGATCAGCCGTTCTCGGGCGTTGCCACAGGCGCCGGACTGATGCGAAATAGACCCCTGCCGATCGAGTTTCAGTGTATTTCGCCCGCATGAGCCGGGGCGCCGCTGCCAATTTAACGCCACCGATAAGCGCAAAAGAAGGCATGAAGCTAAACGAAAAGCTGGCCCGGATAAGATTGTCCTTTCTGCTTTACAGGATACCGGGGCTTCAATGGCTCGGAAAAAGGATCCCGCCGGCAATCTATTTCAAATGGGTAGGATGGCTGGCTGCGGTCGCGTATTATACGTATCCGCCCGATCGCCGCCGAATGCGATATATGCGTCAGGCCATCGAGAGCCGTTTCCCCGGATCAGAACTTCCCGGCATAATCAAAAGAAATATCCGCCACAGAAAATGGCGGCGGGCATTGTTCAATGGATACGCTTACTGGGCGAACGAGGACCGCGGTTTGATTCGAATCGACGGCGAAGAGCATCTCGCCCGGACGTTGTCCTTAGGGAAGGGCGCCGTTTTGCTATCCGCCCATGCGCATGGGTATACCACGATGGTTGCCCCGGTGCTGAGCAAAAAAGGGTACAAATATAACCGGGTGGTTCGACGCCTCAAACGGGACCCCAAAAAAACCTGGCGGCAAGGCGCGCGTCAAGAAAACCTGTCCTACATTGTCCTTGGCCATGACATTTGGGATCAAATGCGGGCGCTGCAGCGCATGCGCGCCGCCGTAAAGAACAACCAGATCCTTCATCTTCCGATCAGAGGCTTCCCGAGGGGCGATCCCGAATTCGAAATCGACTTTTATTACAAGAGATTCTTTCTCGATGCGGCGGCCTTTCAGATCCTGGAAAGTTTGCAGGCCCCCGTGCTCCCCTGTTTTACTTTTTGCGACGACCGCGGGCGGCTGGTTATAGTGATCCACCCTGCTTCAAAGCCATCGACCGCGGAAGTTATGCGCGTTTTTGGCCCCCTGTGCTCGAAGTATCTCCGCGAGAAACCCGAATTGGCTTATTTCTGGAGAAGGATGGTGCGTCAACAGGAAGGTTGGTGACGGAGCCGCTCTGCGGATTTTCGGTTCGACGCGAACGCTCGCACTGAATGCAATGAACTACCCCGCAGCAAGCTGCGGCGAATCGACCGGCAGCGATTTAAAGAAACAGTGTTGCGCGCAACAGAGCAATCCCATGGTTGCATGCCCGGGGAGTCCTTGCCCCCGGGGCATCGAATTTGCTCGAAATTTCAACTGCGACTCCGCACTTCGTTGAGCTGCTGTTCGAGTCGGTCGAGATAGTTTTCCCAGGAGCGTTTCTCGGCGGCCTCTCGGGCCGCCCGCGAAAGCTCCGGCCACCGTTCCCGGTCCAATCCCCATTCGATCTTCTCTTTGAGTTCCCGCGGACTGTCCGGGTCGGCGACAATGCCCTGCCGCAACTCGCCGTGCAAACTCTCGGCGGCGCCGACCGCCGCGCAAGTGACCACCGGGAGTCCCGATGCCAGGGCTTCCAGCACCACGTTGCCGTAAGCCTCCTGCACCGACGGCAAAACCAGGAGATCGGCTGCAGCATAGAACTCTTCGACCCGCGATTGCGGGCCGGCGAAGCGAATACGGCTGTGGTTCCAGGTCTTGCGATAGTACGCAAGCCTGGCATCGTTGCCGACAATGACCAGGCAGGCCTCCGGAGCGTCCGCCTCGGTCCACAACCGGAGCAGCCGGCTCAATCCTTTGCGCCGGAACCCCGTCCCGACGAAGAGCACCACCTGACTTGACTCGGGAACTGCCAGGCTCTCGCGCGTCTTGCGGCCGTATTGCGCCCGGTTGCGCGGGTGAAATCTTTGCACGTCCACGCCGTTGTAAATGATCGTTATGTCCTTTTCCGGCAGGCCGTATTCCTCAATGAACTCTCGCTTCCCGGCCCGGCTGATGGCAATAATCTTTCGATGGCCGTCGGCAGCCACCTGTCTTTTTTCGATGGCGAGCGCGCATCGGTGGTACGGACTGATCGCGTACCACGCTCGACGCCACAGGGGGGCTTCAGCCGTCATCTTCTTGATAAACGACAAGTGGGGGCCGCCGCCGCTGCGGAAGACATCTTGCTTGAGGATGCGGTCGAAGCTGAGCGAAACGTCGCAGCCGGAGCGTTGGACCATTTTCGGGGCGGCGACGGCAAAGGACAAAACCCGCGCGGTGCGGGGCCAACCGAAGGAGGGCACGCGATGCGCGAATGTTCCCGCGGGCGGCTCAATCGAAAATTTACCGCAAAAAAGATGCACCTCGTGACCGCGGTCTCTGAGCCCCTCGGCGGTGCGGTGCAGGACTCGCTCGGTGCCTCCCCGAAGGTCGAAGCGTTTGTGGACTAGAGCAATTTTCATCGTAAGGCCGGCCCGGGGATTTGTTTTCGTACTTGGCAAAAAATTTCGGGAATGTCGCTGCGGGTTCCCGTCAAAAGGGAATTCAATCTAGCAAATCGGCCCGCGAATTTCTATCAAAACGCCCGGCGCGCGCCAACGCCGCTTTGGATCAGGGCCGGAACGGGCCGGTCGGACGGTGGAAATCCTTCCAACAATCAGATAACGGAGCATGGGAGAGTTGAGATACCGTTGCGCGTCACAACACGCGCGGGGGAGATGCCGCGGCATGAATTCACCGCCACGCTTTCTGACATCGATCCGCGCGCTGGGCAAAGAGCGTCTCCGGCTCCTCGGGGTTCTCACCGCCGGCCATTTCATCATACACTGGTTTCAACAGTTCTATCCGGTGCTTCTGCCCGCGCTCAAGTCGGGCTTGAATCTCAACAACGTCCAGCTCGGCGCTCTGACTTCGGCCCAGCAGCTCGTGGTCGGCCTCGGCCAGCTGCCGTTGGGCATGGTCGCCGATGCTCTGGTGCGCCGCCGCGGCGAGATCCTGGCGCTGTCGCTGGTCTCCATGGGCGGAGCCTTCTTTTTTATGGGGTTGCCGCTTTTCGCCTGGGCTTTATTGGGTTCGGCTCTGATCGGCCTGGGCACGGCCCTGTGGCATCCCACCGCCGCGGCATCTTTGTCGAACCGATTCCCGGAACGGCGCGCCACCGCGCTCTCCATACACGGCACGGGAGCGACTGTCAGCGACACCATTACGCCGCTATGTGTCGGCGTCCTGTTGGCCAACCTTTCGTGGCAGACGGCCGCACAGCTGCAACTTTTTCCCGGCCTCTTGTTTGCCTTTCTCCTCTGGCGCGCCCTGGCGGGGGCGTTCAGCGACGGCGCCGCTCCGCCGCGCCGCGTCACCGCTCAGTTTCGCGATGTCGCCGCCGTTTTCAAGAATCCGGCCTTTCTAGGATTGTCGATTTCGACCGGTCTGCTTTCCATGTCGCGGCTGATCGTTTTGACTTTTCTGCCGATCTATCTGCAGGAGCATTTGCAGTACTCGAGCGTCACACTCGGACTTTACATTGCGCTGCTGCACGCGATGGGGACCGTGTCGCAGCCGGTCTTGGGCCTGCTCTCGGACCGCTTCGGGCGTAAGGAGGTGCTGCTGCCGTCTTGTCTCTTGCTCGGGATTTTTTTTGCGCTTCTCGCGGCGGTGCCTCCCGGCATCCCGCTTGCGCTGGTCGTTGTCGCCATCGGGCTGTTCTTCTACACGCTTTTCAATATTTTCAACGCCGCCGTGATGGATGTCGCCGGCTCCAATGTCCAGGCCGCCGCCTATGGACTGACATCTCTCATAACCCAGCTTGTCGTCATCCCATCGCCGATGATCACCGGCTATCTGATCGGCGGATTGGGAATCCGATTTGCTTTTGTCCTGTCGGGAGCCCTTCTGTTCATCGCCGCCCTGGTGCTCGCGCCTCTCAAGTTGTATCGTGGCACGCAAAACTCGTGACGGCGCCGACGGAATGCGCTCCCCGGCCGTTTTTCGCATCGGAAAAGCGAGCGATCGGCTTTGCTCAAGCAATAAAAAGCGCATTTCGTATAAGAACAGCAGTCGCCATGATCGTACGGGCCGGCTCGCCTGCAACCTCGACCTTCCCGCGCCGGTGCAGCGAGCAGCGCCCGGTCGAAGTGCTTCAGGCGCTCTGGAAGCCTGACACCAGGTTTCGCTCGTTTGCGCGCGGGAACGACTCCGATGCCTGCCGGAGTTTGTCCCATGTCTCAACAGGGGTTGCCGTAGCAAATTTGCGTTTCGCCTCACGCATGCCGTAAACGCTGGAGAGAGATTAACGATTGCAGTTTGCAAACGTCTAACCAGGCAGTGTTAACGGCGTACAGGTTCGTTAAAAAAGCCCTGGGAACCGCCGCCGGCGCCTTGCCGAACGCGAGGACGGGGGTAACTTCAGGGCTGAGGAAGGAAGATCATGATCGGAAAAACCGCCGCGCGGACGCGGCTTTGCCCAAACTGCGCCAACAGCATCGCGGAAGACGCCGCGAAATGTTCGTTTTGCAAAGCCGAGCTCTCAGGGGACCACATGCCCCAATGGCTTAATCGCGACGAGCCGCCGTCGGAGCCGCGAGCCGGCTTGAAGGGCGGCAAGAAATTCTCGATCCCTTCGAAGTTTATCTGGCCGGCCGCGACGCTGGTTACGGCTTTGATCGCCTTTGTTGCCGGAGGGTATATACAACGCAGCGAACTTTCGCTGGCCGCGCAAGCCAACCTGAAACAGCTTCAAGCGAAAGCTCAAATGATTGAAAGCCAGCAAGCGCAGCTTGAGCAATCGCGGCAGCAACTGCAGGAGAGCTCCGCTCAGCGCGCCGAATTGGAGAGCAAATTCGAGGAAAGCCGGAAAGAACTTTCGGCAACCCGACAGCGGCTGGAAACCGCTACCCGTGAAGCCGGTCGTTTGAGCGCGAACCGGTCTGCCCCTGTCAGAAGCCCTGTATCGCGCGCGCCGGTCGCGCCTCCGCCGCTTGCCGCGCCGGCGGCGGCCCGACGAGGGGCCGAGCCGGGAGTGTATGAGACGACCCAGGCGACGGCGGTCCATGAAAGCCCCTCGTCGTCTTCGCGCGCGATCTCGCGAATCGGCGCCGGCACCCGGATCAACGTCGTAAGCTCCGCCGGCGAATGGCTCGAAGTGCGGTCCAAGCATGGCAATCCTCCGGGATATGTCCGCTCGGCCGATGCGCGGCCGATCGCCAGAGCCAACTAAAATACCCCGCGGGGCCCGCCGCCCCATTCGATCCGGTCGTTCCTCGGCAAGCCCTCGGGTACGCGCCGGCCTTCGCGCGACCGAAAAAGCCGCCAATTAATAAAATCGCCCGGTGATTGACATGGGTGCCGATAACACGTAAGGTGAAGCTCCTACTTCAGTAAAGGGCCTTCTGAAAGAGGATGAGCCAAACGTTGAAGGCCTCTAATCCGTCTCTTTCCTTGCGAACGATACCTAACGGACAAACCGACCAGAGCGTGGTTTGAGCAATCGACTAGCCCATGTTCTGCCGAATGGCAGTCTATTTCTCAGGGTTTCAGACAGCAATTCTCTCATAGGAGGAGAACATGGGTACAAAATTATACGTCGGCGGCCTGCCCTATTCGGTAACCGAAGGGCGGCTGCAGGAAATCTTTTCAGCGCACGGCACGGTCGAATCGTCGAACGTGATCTCGGATAAGTTTACCGGGCAATCGCGGGGCTTCGGCTTCGTCGAGATGAGCTCGAGCGGCGAGGCGCAAAATGCCATTCAGTCTCTGAACGGCACCCAGCTCGACGGGCGCACGCTGACCGTCAATGAAGCCAAGCCGATGGCGCGGCGCGATAGCGGCGGCGGGGGCCGTGACGGCGGGCGCAATCGCTGGTAGTCTTCTCGGGATTTAACTGATCACTGGGGGGCAGCAGGTCGGGTTGCCCCCCTTTGTTTCCGCACATCACGCACCTGCGTTGCCGGGATTTCGGCGTTGGCGCTCTGACATGCGCGCCGAGGCGGTTTGTATTTGCAGCATTTTTCTCAGACACCGAGGACATCCGGCAACCGCGGCGTCGTTTTCTTCGGCCGCCGCAACTCAATGGAGGTTCCATGACTGAACGCGAGGCGGTTAAGCAGAGCGCAGAGCTATTGCGAACCATTATCCGCAGCATCGACAAAAAACTCGAATACCAACTTCTCGAACCGACCGAGGAGGGGAGGTTCTCGCTGCGACTCTCCACCCGCGGCCGGGCGGGAGTCGTCTCCCTGCTCACGAACGACCTGCGCATGGCCGTGGCGGACGACGTGCGTAAAAATGCCGTCCGGCAGAAGATCAAGAGCACGCGCGATCATTTGCTGTCCAACTACGTCGTCGACGTTATGGGAAAAAAAATGACGCGAATGCTCAAACAGTCCGCGGCCGGCAGAGACGACGTAAAGTCATCCTTTTACTACAGGCCCCGGCAGGGAAGAAGATAACCGCTCGACCGGTAGTCGTCTCTGTGGC
>CAZILB010000186.1:0-6667 GCA_964539925.1 uncultured Syntrophobacter sp.
CCAGCCTATAAAACCGCGCCACGTTGTCGTGCAGCATTTTCTTTTTGGTGCCGTCTTCGATGTCCGTGCGCTCGCGGACTTTGCCGACCGTGTGCGGCCAGTCGCCGTCCCAATGGGGGTAGTCGGAGGAATAGAGCAGCGTGTGCTCCAGGCCCCAGCGAACGCCGTCCGGAATGGTTTTTTCGCCGCATTCGACGCCGAAATATATACGACCGCTCGCGACGTATTCGCTGGGCAGCTTGGCGAGGTAGGGCGCCTCATCGGCGCCGCGCTTCTCCACTTCTTCGTCGAGACGGTCCATCATATAGGGCACCCAGCCGATGCCCGATTCAAGATAGGCGATGCTGAGCTTTGGGAAACGCTCGAACACCCCGCCGATAATGGTCGCGATCATCGCCATCATCTGTTCGGCGGGATGATCGATGGTATGGGCGGAGAGAAATTTCCGAAAACGTTGGCCGCCGAGCGAATCCGCCGACGTGCCGGTATGAAAGCCGAGCCCGGCACCGAGCCGCTCCGCCGCGGCGTAGATCGGATCGTACCAGGAGTCGCCAAAGTCGGGGCGCTGCGGTATGTAGGTCGGCAACACGCCGCCGAGCGCGCCACGTTCGCTCACGGCCCGAGTCAATTCATCCGCCGCCGCCCTCGGATCTTGCGCCGCCAAAAGCGCGACGAATTTGAGCCGCTGCGGGTCGGTTTTGCAAAAATGAAACATCCAATCGTTGTAGGCTCGGGTGACGGCCGTCGCAAAGTCGAGCTCGTGCAGCGCGGCGACATGCAAACCGGCGGTGGGATACATGACCATGATGTCGATGCCGTCCTTGTCCATGGCTGCGAGCTGATCTTGAGGACCTTCCGGCTTCGCGCCGAGCTTACCGCGCAGATCGCGATCCCAGGCGTCGTTGGGAAACAAGTTGCGCCGCTGCCAACGCGGCTCCAAAAACTCCCGCATGCCCGCAATCGATTCGCGCACATGACCATCGGCATCGATCACTTTATAGTCCGCCATGGTTCCCTCCTCGCGAACTTATGAAAATCCGTTTGCGCAATGCAAAGGGAGACGAACTGTTGTTATTTCTCGACCGTCCGTCTCCCCGGTTTGATGCTCGCTTATTTGCGCCGTTGAGTTCTTAAAGCTTCGGCCGCCTCACTCTTTCGCCGCATTTGTCCCGGCGATGAACCCCTGGGTCGTGCAGCGGCCAAGGCCATGCTGGTTGAAACCGCCGGCGGATTCGCCGGCGCAGTAAAGGCCGGGGATGACCTGGCCGTTCAGATCCATCACCTGGCACTTGCTGTTGATTCGCAAGCCTGAGCGGGTGTCGTGCACCAGCGGCGTCCCCCAGGCGGCGTAAAACGGCGGCTTTTCGATTTTGTACTTTGGCTTTGATTTGCCGAAGTCTTCATCGACTCCCGACTCGACGAACGAGTTGTAACGCTCCACGGTCGCCTGCAAGACCGAACCTTTCATCGGTTTGGCCTGATATTCGTTTTTGATTGCGTCAGCGAGATCCGTAAGGTCGTCGGCCGAAAAAAAATAACCGTCCGGATCGACGTAGGGCGGCGCCACGTTCCATTTGTTGCGTTTGACCGCTTCGGAGTCGAAGATCGCCCACACCGGACCGGCGGAATATTCCGGCGGCTGGGAGTATTCGTTCATCGCCACGGCGGCGTTGAAGAAGTTGTACTTGCTCGGATGAAAATCGATGATGTCGTTGTTGCGAAAATCGTTGGGCCGGTAAGGATTGAAGTCGTTGTAGACGTTGCCGTGCGGATAATCGCCCTTGGTCTCGTCATAAAACCTTTTGCCGACCTGGTTGACGAGGATGAGATCATGCCAGTCCTTGACAGAGAGCCCTTGAGCTTTGACCAGCGGAAAAATCGGCGTCTCAAACTCCCAGGTCATGTAATTGTATTTGGAGCCGAGTACCCGCTGGGTGCGAATGTTGTCGCCGTTCTCCAATATCTGATTGGCCAATCCCCAGAGCGAGGCGCCGATGGACATGGCGGCCATCTCGCCGCTTGCGTCCTGATACGAATAGGGCTCGCCGGCCACTTGCAGCACGGCGGTCAGCCGCGGGTCGAACATGCGGCGGAAGTGCACATGGCTGGTCGTGCCGCCGGTGGCGATAACGACGGCTTTTTTGGCTCGGACGTTCACGCTCGGCTTGGTCCTGTCGATGTTACCATCGGAGCGAAAACTTTTGAGCGGCGTCGACTGTCCCGGCATGATCCTCGGCGTATATTGCGCCGTGACCCCGAGCACGCGCCCGCCATTTTGCCCGGAGCCCGCTTCGCGCACGAGACCGGTCATTTTATGATTCAGTAAAAAGCGCACGCCCTTGGCGCGCGCGCTGTTCTCCAGCGGCCGTATCACGCCGGTGCCGGGCCGGGCATTGGGACTTTCCACTCCAGCGCCCTTGGTCCAAAACGCATGATTCTCCCGCGGCGCCGAGTTGCCGATATTGTGCCCGCCTTGATTGTCCGGCGGAATGTCTTTGAACTTCACGCCGTTCTCGAGGAGAAATTCAAAAGTAGGCGCGCAATGATCGGCGAAGGCGCGCATGACTTCCCGGTCGTTGTAGCGATAGTCCGGCCAGCCGTTATTCTGCACGATGGTCCAATCGGTCAGATCGCGGAAGACCACGTCGGGAGAATCTTCGATGCCGAACTTTCGCTGCGCGCTGGTGCCGCCGCCAAGCGGCACGTTGCCGCCGCTGATAATCGCGTGGCCGCCGATGTCGTAGTTGGCCTCCAGCACGATCACCGACGCCCCTGCGTCGGCCGCCTTGATGGCGGCGGGAAGCCCCGCGGCGCCCGCGCCGATGACGATCACGTCGGCTTCGAAGTCCCAGCTCGACGGCACCTTGCCAATGCCAGCGCCGAGCGCGCCGGGAGGAAAATTTTCGGTGCCGTCGGCCGTCGCCGAGATCGCGATCCGGTTCCTCAATGAGAGATCATGCTTTTTGCCGAACAGTTCCATATACCTGTTTCTCCTCTCGCAGCGAATGAGATTGTCGGGGCTA
The DNA here is from genome assembly GCA_964539925.1 of uncultured Syntrophobacter sp. Classification (GTDB taxonomy): domain Bacteria; phylum Desulfobacterota; class Binatia; order UBA9968; family UBA9968; genus DP-20. The sequence continues at coordinate 3,024 of CAZILB010000186.1, forward strand.
TCGTTGCTTTCCAGGTTCGCCGGCGCCACCGCCCAAGCGAACTCACAAGGTCAGTACCAGAATTTGGCTTTGCCGGTCAAGGCGGTCGGTCGGTGAGTAGGGGCAGACCTCCGTGTCTGCCCTCTGGGACAGACGATCGCAGGGGATCCCCCCTGCAAATTTTGCCAAACGCAAATGACACCAGTTTGTTTTCGATGAATTGCCAGTCGCGCAGCAATCGCTTTTCTCTCGTAACCGGCGGGCGCCTCTGCTACGATGGCGCGCGATGAAACCGATTCGCAAAGCCCTCACCATCGCCGGCTCGGACTCCGGTGCCGGCGCCGGCATTCAAGCCGACTTGAAAACCTTCGCCGCCCTCGGTGTCTACGGCACATCGGCCATCACCGCGATCACGGCGCAGAATACCGTTGGCGTGTCCCAAGTCTTCGAGCTCAGTCCAAGGCTGGTGGCGGCGCAGATCGACGCCGTAATTGATGACATCGGCGCCCACGCGGCCAAGACCGGCATGCTCGCCAGCGCGGCGATCATCGACGTGGTCGCTGCCAAGGTCGTAGAGCGCCGCTTGAAGAACCTCGTCGTCGATCCGGTGATGGTGGCAACCTCGGGCGATCTTTTGATCAAAAAAAGCGCCGTCGCCGCGCTGCGCGCGCGGTTGCTGCCGTTGGCTGCCGTGGCGACACCGAACCTTCCCGAAGCGGAAGAGTTGACCGGGTTGAAACTGCGTTCCTTCGAGGAGATCGCGGACGCGGCGCGGCGTATCGTCGAAATGGGCGCCAGGAGCGTGGTTATCAAAGGCGGCCACGGCAAAGGACCAGCCGTAGATCTGTTTTTCGACGGCAAGCGGTTTGCCGCCCTCAGCGCACCGCGCATTCGGACGAAAAGCACCCACGGCACCGGCTGCACCTTTGCCGCAGCCATTGCCGCCTATCTCGCCAAGGGGGAAAGCATCGAGGGAGCAGTCCGTCTGGCCAAGGAATACATTACGGCGGCGATCCGCGCCGGGTTTCGCGTCGGCGCGGGTCACAGTCCAGTGCACCACTTTTATCAACTATGGGGAAAACTAGAATAGAGTTCAAAGTCCGACCTCATCCGCGCCTCCTCCTACAAACCTTGAACTTTGAACCTTGAACCCGAAACTCTTTATTGTCTGCCGCCCTCCTCCATCTCGGCGACGATGCTCCTCGCCGCGGCGAGCGGATCCTTGGCCTCAACGATCGGCCGGCCGACAACGATGTAGTCCACTCCGGCGCGAACCGCCTCAGCCGGCGTCATCACACGCCGCTGATCGTTATGACTGGCGGATGCAGGCCGGATGCCCGGCGTCACGATGACGAAGCGGCGGCCGCAAGCTTCGCGAATATCGGCGACTTCATGGGGCGAGGCGACGACGCCGTCCATGCCGGACTCTTTTGTCAACAGCGCCAAGCGCACCACCTGATCGGCAACCTCGCGTTCGACGCCGACGCGCTGCAAATCCTCTTGATTCAAGCTCGTCAGCACGGTCACAGCCAGCATGATCGGCGCGCGCCGCTTTTCCTGGCGGCACACGCGCCGCACTTCTTTTACCGTCGCGCGCATCATTTCCAGGCTGCCGGAGGCGTGAACATTGAACATTTTGACGCCCAGACGCGTCGCCTCGACCGCCGCCTTGGCGACGGTGTTGGGGATATCGTGAAATTTGAGGTCGAGAAAAATCTCGCCCCCTGACTCCTGGATGAGGCGAACGGCCTGCGGTCCGGCGTGCGTGAAAAGCTGCTTGCCGACCTTGAACATACCCACTTCTCCGGCGAGCAGGCGAACCTGGGCATGGGCCTGCTCGAGGGTATCGACATCAAGAGCAACGATCAGACGCTCGCGCATGGCGCCGTGTTTACGAACCAGCTCGAGCCTGGAAGCCATGGTTTAAGACGGAACCGCTGCGGACAAGATCCCGCTTAGTTTTTTTGCCACCTCCGCAAACGGAACTTCTTCCGTGTCGCCTTCCTGGCGGCGGCGCAGCTCGATCGTGCCTTTTTCCAACCCCTTGGCGCCGATAGTGACACGGAGGGGAATTCCGATGAGATCCGCGTCCTTGAATTTTACCCCCGGCCGCTCGTCGCGATCGTCGAGCAAAACCTCGACGCCGCGTTGTTGCAAGTCTTGATAGAGCTTGTCGGCGGCGGCGCGAAGCTTCTGGTCTTTGTAATTGATCGGCAAGATCACCACATGAAACGGCGCGATGGCGAGAGGCCAGATGATGCCATTCGTATCATGATTCTGTTCGACGGCCGCGGCAACCAGCCGGCTGATGCCGATGCCGTAGCAGGCCATCTCGATGGGCCGCTCGCGCCCCTCGGCGTCGAGAAAGGTCGCGCCCATGGATTCGCTGTATTTGGTCCCCAGGTAAAAAACCTGGCCCACTTCGATGCCGCGATGGGTTTCCAGCCTGCCCGCCTCGCAGCGCGGGCAGGGATCGCCGGCCACGGCCAAACGTAAATCGGCAAAAGCCGCGGGCGTGAAATCGCGCTCCTGGTCGACGTGGATAAAATGAGCGTCGGCTTCATTGGCGCCGGTCGCGGCGCTTCGCATGCCTTGAACGGAGTGATCCGCGATCATGCGCAGCTTCAAACCGATGGGTCCGAGAAAACCGGGCGCCACGCCGGCGGCGGCCGCCACCGCGGCCTCTTCCGCCAGCACGATCTCGCGGCAGCCGAGCACGGTGCGCAGCTTGAGCTCATTGATCTCGTGATCCCCCCGCACCAACACCGCGACCAGCTCGCCGCCGTCGGTGCGGTAAACCAACGTCTTGATAAACTGCACCGCCGGTAGTTTGATAAACTCGGCGACTTCGGCGACAGTCTTTTTGCCCGGCGTCGAAACTTTCTCCACGGCAGGCGTTTCCGCTGTAATATCCCGCGCCTCCGGCCTGCCGCGCTTGATCTCAGCTTTCTCCAGGTTGGCGGCGTAGTCGCAGCTGTGGCAACTGACGATAGCGTCTTCCCCGGATTCGGCCAACACCTGGAACTCGTGCGATAGACTGCCGCCGATGGCTCCCGTGTCTGCCTCCACCGGCCGAAATCGTAAACCGAGGCGGTCGAAAATGCGCTTGTAGGTTTTAACCATGTTGTCGTATTCGCGGCGGCTGTCTTCCACATCGGCGTGGAAGCTGTAAGCGTCCTTCATGATGAACTCGCGGCCACGCATCAAGCCGAAACGCGGCCGCACCTCGTCGCGAAACTTGGTCTGGATCTGGTACAGATTTATCGGCAGTTCGCGGTAGGAGCGCACCGCCCGGCGCACCAGATCGGTGATCACTTCCTCGTGCGTCGGGCCGAGGCAAAAGTCACGCTCATGGCGGTCTTTGAAGCGGAAGAGTTCTTTGCCATACATGTCCCAGCGGCGGCTCTCGTGCCAGAGTTCGGCCGGCGAGGCGATCGGCAGGAGCAGTTCCTGGGCCCCCGCCCGGTTCATTTCCTCGCGTACGATCGCTTCGATCTTGCGAATGACCCGGAGCGCCAGCGGGAAATAATCGTAGATGCCGCGGCTGATCTGCCGAATGAATCCGGCGCGTACAAGCAGCTTGTGGCTAATGACCTCGGCTTCCGCCGGATCTTCCTTAAGGGTCGGTATAAGAGTTTTGCTCCAACGCATAACTTGGTTTGACT
>CAZILB010000187.1:0-1451 GCA_964539925.1 uncultured Syntrophobacter sp.
TCGTCCGCGTATGTCCCGCAGCCGATGAGCGGCGAATCGCCGACCCGGCCCGGCAGCTTGTTGAAGATGCCGCCGGTGGAAGTCGCTACGGCAAGTTTGCCGCCCGCGTCGAAGGCGACGCAGCCCACCGTGCCGTGCTTGCTTTCCCAACGCGCTCTTTCATGCTCGATATTCAGCGACTCGGGAGAACACTCGGGAAACCCGATCTGCCGCGCGAATAGCAACGCGCCTTCGCCGGCAAGCATGACGTGGCGTCCGTCTTGGAGAATGCGCCGCGCAAGCTTGATGGGATTCTTGACGCCCGATACTGCCGCCACCGCGCCGGCGCGAAGCGAATCGCCTTCCATGATCGCCGCGTCCATCTCGATCTTGCCGAGGCTGTTGAGCGTCGAGCCGGTGCCGGCGTTGAACAGCGGGTTGTCTTCGAGCGCGATCACCGCCGCCTCGGCGGCGTCAAGGGCCGAACCGTCCTGCTCAAGAATGTGCCAACCGGCGAGCGCCGCCGCCTTGCAGCCGTCGAGCCGCGCCGCCAGGCTGTCGTCCTTGATCGGCCCGGCGCCGCCGTGCACGATGATCGCTGGAGTAAAACTTGTCATAGAGCCGAGTTGCGCATACTCATTTACCTAAAGTTCTTCTTTCCACTTTCCGATTCTCTCCCCCTTGACGGGGGAGAGTTAGTGAGGGGGTGATCCGTGTGGCTTCGATGCATCACCCCCATCTTGATCTTCCCCCCTCAAGGGGGAAGAGAAACGCACAACCTTACACAACAATTCCTTGATCGCCGACCCGTCAACTCACGCCAGCTCTCTCAACACCGCCCGGCACGGCGCACCGTCGGAGCCGGCGAGCTTTACCGGCGGGCAGATCAGCTCGTAGCGTCCCGGCGGGACTTCGGAGAGGTCGACGCCTTCGAGCAGGATCACCCCGTGGTCGAGAAACGCCCGGTGCACGGGCACCTGCTCGTTTGCCCCCGCGGCGGAAAGATAATCGAGGCCGACCAGCTTCACACCCAGATCCACCAACGCCTTGGCGCCGTCGACCGAAAACGGCGCGAAGCCGGCATCGTAAACGCCTTTTTTCAAAAGCTCTGAATTACGCGTCTTGAACAGCACCCGCGTCTCGCCTTGCACGCCTGCCTTGGCCACATCGCCCGCCGTGATATGCGTGCCGGCTTCGACAGCGCACACCCGCGCGGGACCGATAAACAGTTCCAGCGGCAACGACTCGATGGTCTCGCCGTCTGGCAAAAAATGAAATGGCGCGTCGACGTGCGTGCCCGCATGGACACTTGTGTGAATGGACGAAGAATTATTCGTATCGCCCCGGCTCATGCGCTTGCGCTCGATCAACTCCAGCGGCTGCGCGGTGACCCAGCGGATCGACTGCGGCGAAAGGGTCAGCGAAATATCGTAAAGCTTCACGGGCCACCTCCGCGCCGATCTTATGCGAGG
>CAZILB010000187.1:1551-5168 GCA_964539925.1 uncultured Syntrophobacter sp.
GCCCATACCGGGTAAGTCGCGGCGATCGGCGCCACCACGACGACCCGGCCCAAGCTCAGCGAAGTCATGATCAAGACAATGGACAGGGTCTCGAAGATCCCCGTGAAGAGAAGCGGCCAGCGCGCGCCGGCGTTCCACTCCAGGCGCGGCCTCTGCGGCGACGCGGCACGGTAAGCAAGAAAACCTACCAACGACACCAGGCCCATAAACGCGGAGAAAAACAAAGGCTCGTTCGACACGCTGAAAGCGTGGCGGCGCAGCGGATGGTTGATGCCGGTGAGAAAAGCGGCGCCGACGGGAAGAAGCAGGTGCCACCAGCGAAAGCTCGGCAGCTCGCGTTCGGCTTTCCAGGACACTAGAACGATGCCGCACACCACCAGCAAGGTGCCGGCGATGATCAACGTGCTCGCCGGCTCGTTGAGAATCGTAATCGCGATCGTCGCGGCGATGAGCGGGCTTATCGATTGCAACGAGCTGCTGCGCGACGCGCCGATTTTGAGCACGCCGGTGTAGGCAAATAAACGCACGCCCATCTGAAAAGTGCCGACGATGCAGAAAATTCCCACCGCCGTCCAGGACACCGGCGGGATACCCCCGGTCGCAAAGACGGCCGACCAGAGCGTCAAGTTTTGTACCAGGATCGACACCCAGGTGACCGTGTCGGGCGTCGAATATTGCATGCCGCGGCGCGAAGCAACCAGCGCCGCGGCATAGCAAATGGCGGTTACAAGGGCGAGAAATTGCGGCGACATCAAGATGCCACGGGTGGCTTTGGCTTTCGCGTTGCGGGTGTCAGCTCAAGCCCGCGCTTCGAAACAGAACGGGGATAGAATAGATCGCGGCGTCTTGCGGTGACAGCAAATATCAAAACGAGGCGTCAAGACTTGGCCAGCGTCTGGCGAAATTTTTCGCGCTGCTCGACGCTGTAGAGCCGGCGAAAATCTTCAGGATAGGCCTCGCCCGGTTCCACTTTCAGAGTCACGAAGACCGGCCCGTCTTCTTTGAGAATCTTGGGCAGCTCGCGCTCCCATTCGGCCAGATCGGAGATCTCATAGGTTTTTCGGTAGCCGGCGGTTTTGGCGAGTTCGGCGAAGCGAATCTGGCCGGAGCGCGGCGTGAGCACCGAGCCGTTGGTCTCGTAGCAGCCGTTTTCGCACAGGCAATGGATATAATTTTTCGGCGCCTGATGGGCGACGGTCACCAGGCTGCCGAGGTTCATCAACAAGCTGCCGTCGCCGTCGAACACCACGACTTTTTTGTCCGGGCGGCCCAACGCGAGGCCGAGCGCATGAGACGAGCCCTGGCCCATGGCGCCGACGAAAGTGTAGTTCAAATCGTTCGGCGCGATATGCGTGATCTCTTGCGCGGCCGTATAGACCGCCACGACGATCTCGTCCTGGCGGTGGCGCGCGAAGGCTTTCAGCATCTCATCCCGTTTCATCATGGCTAGCGCGGCTCCCTTCCGATCAATAGGGCCGAAGGAGACGAGTTTTTGAACGACTTCTCGATCGCCGGCGCGATCTGCTGAGTGTCCGCATCGCGTTCGATCAAGTAATGCTCAATGCCCATCACGTCGAGGATCGGCTCAATGATCTTCACGCCGTATTTTTTCGACTGGGTCGGCGCCACATCCGGCTCCTTGCCCAGCAACCCGACAACCATCACCACAGGGAAACGGCCTTCGACAGCCACGCCGCGGATCGCGTTGATCGAATCGAGAAAACCGGTGTACTGCATCATGAACACCGACTTGTGGCCCGCCGCGTAAAGCCCGCTGCAGATCGACACCCCCTCGTCTTCCTTGCACACCTGCACCACTTGGTAATCCGGGTCGGCGAGCAGTCCCTTGAGCAGATAATGGCTCGTCACGCGATCCGGCAGCGCCACGACAAAATGAATGCCGGCGCTTTTGAATTCGTTCTTGATCGCCGCCGCCGTCAACGGGTAGTCGGGCATGAAACCTCCTCTAAGATTCGTTCAAGGTTCAAAGGTTCAACAGTTCAACGTCAGAATCCTCGCCGCCCCGCCATAGGTTCAACCATTTCGCGCAATGATCAAGTCGTCCATCCACGACGCTTTTTTCGAGACGTTGAACGATTGAACCTTTGAACTTTTGAACGATTATTTTACGCGACTTCCTGCACAAAATCCGCCAGTCGCTCGCCGATCATGATCGACGTCAGGTTGGTATTGGCCCGGCTCACCACCGGCATGATCGAGGCGTCGCCGACCCAGAGGTTCTGGATGCCGTGGACGCGCAGCCGCTGATCGACCACCGCCATCGGGTCCGACGCCGGACCCATTTTGCAGGTGCCGACGCCGTGGTGGTAACTGTCGTAGGTCTTGCGCGCAAACTCGCCCCAATCGTCGTCGGGTCCGGGTTGAATCAACGGACCGTAGTATTCCTTGATTTCCGGTCTGTGCACCAACTCGTCGATGAACTTCATCGCTTCGACCATCGCTTTCAGATCCTCGGGATGTTCGAGCATGCAGGAATCGATGCCGAGCTGATCATGCGGATCGCCGCTCTGGAGAAATACCCGGCCGCGGTTGCGCTGTTCGAGCAAGTGCGCGGAGATCGGCATCATGCGCTTTAGACCTGTCACCTCGGTCGGCGGGCGCATGTTGATATGAAAATTCGCCGCCTCGCTGATCGGGTTTTTGCGGATGATCAAACGGAAGCGCGGCACCACCCAGTCGGTGTTGAACTCCCTCGGCCCCTCGTAGGTCATGAACACCACCGGATGGTCCTGATAGTTTTCGCCGATGCCGTTGAGCTCGTGCACGACGGCAATACCGTGCTTCTTGAGCTCCGCCGCCGGGCCGATGCCGGAAAGCATCAGAATCTGCGGCGAGCCGTATACTCCCGAAGTCAGAAGGATTTGCCCGCTCAACGCCGTTTGCATCTCGCCGTCGCGCTCGTAAGTGATCCCTTCGGCCTTCTTTCCCGAAAGCTTGAGCGAGTGAACCTGCGCCCGATCGATAATCGTCAGGTTCTTGCGGCCGCGGGCCGGGTCCAGATACGCGACCACGGTGGATTGCCGTTTGCCGTCTTTGATGTTGTAAGGCGACGCGCACACCCCGTAGGGCTCCGCCACGTTTAGATCCGGACACTTGGGGAGTCCCATGCCGTAAGCCGCGCTGAGAAACGCCTTGACCGGCGGCGCGGCGTTCGCCTCCATATCGAGGGTAAAGTTGCGCTTGACGTAAAGGGGGCCGTCTTTGCCGTGGATCGGGCTTTCGGGAAAATCCTGGTCCGACTCGATCTTCTTCATGAACGGCAAACATTTTTCATAGGTCCAATCGGGATTTCCCGCCGCCACCCACTGGTCGAGATCGTAGCGCTGCGGCCTGAGCACCGACATGACGTTGACCGACGAGCCGCCGCCCATGATGCGGCCGGCGAGCGCGTAATAAGTGCTGCCATCCAGATGGCGCTGGGTCGGATACATGGCGACGAAGTCGGACTCCAGGAGCAGCCTGGTTTGTTTAGACGCGTCGGCGACCAGTTCCGGCAAAGGCTGGGGATCCGGCCCGGCTTCGAGCAATAGCACTTTACGGTTCGGGTCCTCCGAAAGTCGAGCGGCCGCCACGCAGCCCGCCGACCCGCCGCCGAC
>CAZILB010000187.1:5268-6648 GCA_964539925.1 uncultured Syntrophobacter sp.
CCCATACTAAACTTACGCCTGCTCGCCAAGCCCTTTATGCAGCCGCTTGGTGAATTCCTGAAGGATCAGCGTCGCCGTCGCGCGCAGCACCATGTCGCCGAGGATGCCCAGTCGACCCTTGACTTTCACGTCGGCCTTATAGTCCATCTGCGATTCGTTTTCTGAGACCCTGCGCAGATCGACGACCATATCGGCGTTTACCATGCTTCTGGTCACCGTATCCGTCCCTTCCGTGCGTACCACCATCTGCTCCGGCGGTCGGCTCTCGAGGATCGTCGAGCGGAAATTGAATTTTCCCGAGATCGGCCCGACATTGGCTGAAATAATGCCGTCGAAAGTCTTGTCGTCGATCTGCTTGACCTCGTCGATCCCCGGCAGACAGGTAGAAAACTTGTTGATATCGATCAAAAAGTCCCAGGCCTTTTCCGCCGGGACGGCCAGGTCGATCTTCCCCGCCAATATCATCGCATCCTCGCTCCTGTAAGATAATCAGGCGCGATCTTATGTGAGAATTAAAACACTGACAAGCGATGGGGATCGGCAGTGGTTCCTGTTAAAAACCGCTCACCGAGAAATGGAAATCCCTACGGAAGTCGCCTTTCTTCGCAATCAACGCACGGCAAACCGGCTTCACCGAACCGATTCTTGGAATGCCTTTTAACCCTCGCACGGTCGCCGTTTGGAGGAAAAGCAGCCTGTCCCCGCTTCCCCGAACGGCTGAATTGGCTATCAACGAAAGTTGCGATCCGTCAACCGAGTTGACGCGGATCGGGCTTTCGCGTGGTCAGCGGATTCCGACTGATGCGCTCAAGCCTATGAAAATACCCCCTGTATCAAGTACTTGCTGTAGCGGTAAAGTTGGCCCACGCTTTGCTCTATTCAAATCGCAGCCACCTCGGAAATTGGCTAATAAGAGGATCCATTCGATGGCTAAAACAATTCTCGTTGTGCTGAGCCCGGACAACAACATTCGCGACCTGCTGCGGCGTCTGGAAATTGTCGTAAAGCCGGGCAATCGGATCGTGTTTCTGCTCGAGTACCAGCACGATATTCCGACTCGGCTCTTGGCCGAGGTGACATCGCTGCAAACGGGCTTCGACAATGGGATCGCATGGCAAGGGCAGAGGGCGTGGCTTTCATGGGACGAGCAAAAAGCACGGGCGGAGGAAAATTTCGCTGAACCCGCGCGCCGAATTTTTAGCCGCATCGGAGTGCAGGTCGAGGTGGACCTCTATTGGCGCTCCCTGAACCGGATCGTGAAACCGTATTTGGAGAATGGCGAGATCGGGCTGATCCTGGTCGGCACTTCATCATGGTTACGCCGGCTGAAGATCGTTCCGATCAGCGTGAGGAACTGGTTTATCCGGCGGCTGCGCCGTC
>CAZILB010000188.1:0-1127 GCA_964539925.1 uncultured Syntrophobacter sp.
GAAAAGGAGACCCCATGATTATCGATACCCACTTCCACGCCTTTCCCGGTAAGTTTCTCGACATGATGCCGGAGGCGAAAAACGACGTGCGCGGCGTCGGATTTCACGCCTTCGATCACCGGGAATATCTCGACGTCATGGACAAGTACGGTATCGACATCGGCGTGCTGTCGAACACCGGCGGCAGGATTGAAAAAGGCGGCGATCGGGCTCGCGCCCTGGAACTATGCCGCGCGCTCAACGACGCCTTTGCCGAAGCCCACGCCAAGCATCCCAAGCGCTTCATGGCATTTGCCCGCCTGCCGATGGTGCACATGGACGACTGCGTGGGCGAGCTGGAGCGGTGCTACAAAGATCTCAAGATGCACGGCGTCATGATGCCGACCAACGTCGCTGGAAAGTATATCGACGAGCCGGAATTCAAACCGTTTTGGGACGCCCTGGCGGCCGGCGACAAGCCGCTTTTTCTCCACCCGGCCAACGCACCCTGCCAGTCCAATTGGGACAAGTACTCATTGCATCAAAAAATCCTTTGGCCGACGGACAGCACTCTGGCGCTGTCGCGCATCGTTTACGCCGGCATCTTCGACCGCTATCACAAACTTAAGCTGATCGCGTCTCACCTCGGCGGCATGATTCTCCTCTATCTCGATCGCCTCAACTGGCGCGAGGGCGATCCCGTGTGCAAAGAGGAGCCGGAGAGCTACTTCAAGAAAATTTATTACGACACGGCGGGGCCCATACGATCGGCGTTCATCAAGCTCGTGTGCGATACCGTGGGCCCGGACCAGATTCTTTTCGGCGCCGATTATCCCCACGGCAGGGGCGGACGGGACGATCAGTTCTATCCGATGACGCTACAAGCCATGGAAGAGCTGGAGGTGCCGCAGGGGGACAAGGAGAAGATTTATTATTTGAATGCGAAAAAACTATTCGGGATTACCTAAGCGTTCAAATCGTTCAAATTGGTCAAGACGTTCGATCGGGCGGTTCCAATAGTTTCAGACGTTCCAAAGGCTCCAGTCGTTAAGGTCGTCGTAGGGGCGCGATTCATCGCGCCCTATAACTTCAATAGCCGCCGGGCGGTGCCTTCGAGAATCAGCGCCTTTTCCGCTTCGGAGCAGTTG
>CAZILB010000188.1:1227-2872 GCA_964539925.1 uncultured Syntrophobacter sp.
TTCGACGTCGAATATCGGCGGCTGAAGGCGATGCGGCTTGCTGCCGGCGAAAGAGAGCGCGTAACTGCCGCGAACTTCGCTGACCTCGACTCCCAGCGCCTTGCCGTGCCGTTTGGTTTCTTCGATGAGCTCCCTCGGTACGTAATGATGATGAACGTCGATCGCCTTCATGACCTTATGTTTTCTCCCTAACTCGCGCCTCACGCTCTACGCCCATATTCCGAACATACGGCCATCCCTCGGTTCGACGAGGAATGGGCGTTCGCTCCAATCCGTTGTTTTTAACGCTCCATTACGGCCAACGCCTCCACGTGAAAGGTCTGGGGAAATAGATCGATCGGCTGAACCTTTCCAAGCTTATAGCCGTGCCTGGCGAGCGCGGCAAGGTCTCGGGCAAGGGTTGCCGGGTTGCAGGAGACGTAGAAAATCTTCTCGGCATCGAGAGCGGCGAGCTGGGACTCTATGCCCTTGCTGCCGCTCCGCGGCGGATCGAGGATTATCTTGGCGAATTTCTCCCGCCGATGGGCGAGCTGCGCGGCCGCTTTGGGTACGGCCGCGCTCATCCAGCGAATGTTCTCTATGGCGTTTCTTTGCGCGTTAAGCTTGCCGTTGGCGATCGCGGCGCGATCTCCGTCGACGGCAACAATTTCTTTGCATTCCCGCGCCAGCGGCAGAGTGAAGTTACCGGCGCCGCAATAAAGCTCCAGGACGCGGTCGCCTTTTTGAAAGTCGCCGGCCCTGAACAGTTCGGCGAGAATGCGCAGGTTGCCTCCGGGATTCACCTGGGTAAAAACATCGGCATCGACGACCAGGGATAGGCCGCCCCGGAGTTTGACGGAAATTCTCGGATCGCCCCAGGTACGACGCCCATCGGCTCCAGTGAAAATTACCCCGCCAACAGCGCCGCCCGGGCTGATAAGGTTGGCGCAGGCGGCGGCGTCACGCGGCGAAAAAGGCCCGGCAGTCACGGCGACGGCGACAATCTCGCCAGGCTCGTCGCCGCTGACGATTTCCAGGCTATCCACGGCGGTGTTTAGGGCGCGCGTCCAGGGGCGCAAAATCTCCAGGGCGTTGTTTAATCGCTCGTCGGCGATCAAGCATGCAGCGATTTCGATCACCTGATACGACGCGGCGCCGTAAAAGCCGAGTCGGTTATCGGCGCCGATCTGCAGCCGGATGCGGCGGCGGTAGTGAAATTCATCGGCGGACGGAATGATCGGTGTCAACTCGAAGCCGTCGAGTTTGCCGATGCGGCGCAGCGCGTCGTCGACGCTTTTTTGTTTGGCTTGAAGCTGGGCGTCGTAGCGCAGGTGTTGCCAGGAGCATCCACCGCAGGTCCCGACGTATCCGCAGGGCGGAACCTGGCGCCGGGGAGAGGAGTCGATGAGCCGAACCAATGCGCCGATGTCGTAACGCTCTTTCGATTCGATGATGCGCGCTTCAACCCTATCGCCGGGCGCCGTGTGCGGCACCATCACCGCCTTGCCGTCCGCCCGGCCGATACCGTACGGTCCATAGGAAAGGGCGTCGATCTCTAGCGTGACCGTGTTTTTCGAGTTAGTCTGAGCCATTCGTCGCTTTTATCGAATTGCAGATAGGAGAACTTAACCACAAAGAGCGCAGAGAACACAAAGGCAGGGAGGGC
>CAZILB010000188.1:2972-6616 GCA_964539925.1 uncultured Syntrophobacter sp.
TTTGATATATGGAAGCGCAAAACGATCCGAGATTTCTCAAGGGCATTGAAGAGTTCAATCAAGGGCTATACTTCGAGTGCCATGAAACTCTCGAAGAGATCTGGCTCGAGGATCACGGCGAGGACCGGAAATTCTATCAGGGCATTATTCAGATCGCCGCGGGCTACTTCAAACTCGAGCAGGGAGTGCCGGCAGGGGCGATCAAGCTCTGGCGCATGGGATTGGAGAAGCTCGATCCCTACCGTCCGGTGCATTTCGGCGTGAGCGTGGACTCCTTGAGCGACGCGGTCAACGATCATCTGCAGCAACTTGAAGCGAACCCGCAAATCACGACCGAGGTCCTGAACCCTCCGACGATTCATTTGGTCTGTTGAATTTTCGATTTCATGATCCGCTGCATCGACGTGGGCAAGGTCTATCGCCAGGGCGATAACGAGATTACCGCGCTGGCGGGCGTTTCGCTGGAGATCGCCAGAGGCTCCTTCACAGCCGTCATGGGCGCGAGCGGTTCGGGCAAGAGCACGCTTTTGCATTTGCTCGGCGGCTTGGACCGGCCGAGCTGGGGCGATCTGCTGGTGGACGGCCGGCTGATCGGACAGATGTCGGACGATGAGGTGACGCTCTACCGGCGCAAACAGGTGGGTTTCATCTTTCAGTTTTTCAATTTGCTGCCGACGCTGACGGCGCTGGAAAACGTCACGCTGCCCCTGGTATTGGACGGCCGTCCCGCAGCCGAGGCCAATGCCCGGGCCGGACGGCTCCTGGAAAAAGTCGGCTTGGAAAAGCGCGCGCAGCATCTGCCCGACGAGCTGTCCGGCGGCGAGATTCAGCGCGTCGCCGTCGCGCGCGCCCTGGCTTTTAGCCCGCCGCTGCTGCTTGCCGACGAACCGACCGGCAACCTTGATTCGAAAAACGGAAGGGCGATTCTCGCTCTGCTGGGAGAGATCAATAAACAAGAAGGTTGCACGGTGGTGATGGTGACGCACAGCGAGGAAGCCGCCGGCTACGGCGATCGCAGGATTTATCTGCGCGACGGACGGGTCGAGAGGGAAACCCGCTGATGCGCCGCTTGTTGGCGACGATCTCCTGGCGTCACGTCGCGCATCATCGGCTGCGCAGCTTGCTGACTTTTTTCGGTATCGCGCTCGGCGTCGGCGTGATCGTCGCGATCGCCATCGTCAACCGAGCGCTGACCACCTCATTTCAGTCGACCATCGAGCAAATTGCCGGCAAAGCGGTTTTACAGGTGGCGAGCGGCGAGAGCGGCGTCTCGGAGTCGTTGTTTCCCATGATTCGCGATACGCCGGGGGTTCTGGATGCCGCACCCGCCGTGGAAGGGTTTCTGCCCGTGGTCGGCGCGCCGGGAGAGCGGCTCTACGTTTACGGCGTTGACTTCTTGACCGATTTCGCCATTCGCGACCATCAATTCAGCGACGCGCAGTTCGCCTTCGATCAGGCCCTCGATTTTATCGCCAGGCCCGATTCCATCGCGCTGACGGAATCCCTGGCGCGGCGCCTGAACCTTGCGGCAGGGGCGAAAATCTCGCTGCTCACCAGCGAGGGGCAGCGTGACTATACCGTGCGCGCGTTCCTTAAGGAGGAAGGAACGGCAAAAGTTTTCGGCGGCAGTTTCGCGCTGATGGATTTGCCCACCGCGCAGCGGACCTTCGGTAAACAGGGCAGGATCGACATCGTCGATCTCACGGTGGAAGAAGGCGAAAGCATCGAGGCGGTGCAGCAGCGGCTGCGGCAACGGCTGAACGGCGCCGCCGAGGTGGAAAGGCCGCGCCGGCGCGGCGAGCAGATCGAGCAGCTGCTTACGTCGTTTCGCGTCGGTTTGTTTTTCGTCAGCCTGATCGCGCTCTTCGTCGGTTTCTTCTTGATCTATAACACGGTGTCGGTTTCGGTGATCCAGCGCCGCCGGGAAATTGGCACCTTGCGCTGTCTGGGAATGAAGCGAGGCGCGCTCCTGCGCCTGATTGTCGCCGAGGCGGTCCTTCTGGCGTTGTCCGCTTCGGTGGCCGGTGCGGCATTCGGCTGGCTCCTGGCCCGGGTCGCGCTCATCGCGGTCGGCGAAACCGTGGGAAATTTATTTTCGCTGATCGATCTGCTGGCCGGCAATTTTACCCGGCTGGAGTGGGCCCTCGCCCTGGGCAGCGGCGTAGCGGTCGCCGTACTCGCCGCATTCCAACCGGCCTGGGAGGCGACCCACGTCAGCCCCCTGGAAGGCGCGCGTCAGGCGGCCTGGCGGCCCGTGCGGCGCGGCCAGCCCTCGTGGGCCAATCGGATCGGATTGTTTTGTCTTCTGCTCTCGCCTCTCTTGCTCTGGGCGGCGCCGGCCGCCGGCAATCCGGTGGCCAATTTCACTATCGGCGTTGTCGGGATGTTGGCGTTTCTTTTGAGCTTGGCGTTTTTCTGTCCGGCCCTGATCGGCGCGTGGGCGCGTGGGTTTTGGCGCCTCGCGGCGCCCCGCCAGGGAGCCGGCTGGTTGGAAGCCCGCCTGGCTGCGGACAGTCTCAGGCGCAATCCGGCGCGCTCCGGCATTACGGTGGCGACCATGGTGATCAGTCTGGCGGCGATCTTCACCATTGCCGCATTCGTCAACAGCGTGCGCGAATCTCTGCTCTCCTGGGTCGATCAGATGGTGACGGCGGATTTGATCGTCAGCGCCGGCGCCAGAACCGCCGGACCTAGAAACGTGCCGCTGCGCGAAGATCTTTTACCGGAGCTGCAAAAACTCCCGGGTATAAAGGTCATCGATCTTTATCGCCGCATTCGCTCGGTTCACCAAGGACAGCCGATTCTGGTCGAATCATTCTCGGCGCGGGATTCCGCCGGCGTTCGGACCTTGCCCATGGTCGAAGGCGATGGCGTCCGGGCGCTGCGCGAGATGGGCGAAGGGAATGGCGTGATCGTCAGCGAAAGCTTTCGTAGCCGGTTCGGCACCCGGAGCGGCGACAACCTTCTGCTGGCGACTCCGTCGGGTCGCGTCGCTTTCAAAGTCCTCGGCGTATATATCGATTATTCTTCGGATTCCGGTAGCGTGCTGCTGGACCGCCAGCTCTACAAAAAGCACTGGCATGACGAGCTGGTCGACGCCTTCGACCTCTGGCTGGAGCCCGGCGCCGATGAGCAAGGGATCATTCAGACGATCAAGCAACGGCACGGCGAACAATACCAGCTTTTCATCAGTACGCACCGTGAGCTCAAGGAAACCGTGGTCAATATCATGGAACAATCCTTCGTGGTGAATTACGCCGTGCAAATCGTCGCCGTGGTGGTGGCCATCTTTAGCGTGATCAACACGCTGCTCGCGTCGATTCTGGACCGCGGGCGCGAAATCGGCATTGTACGCGCCATCGGCGCGACCCAGGCGCAGGTGCGGCGCATGGTCGTCATGGAAGCGGTCTGGATGGGACTGATCGGCGGTCTGGTCGGCCTCGTCGCCGGCTCGGTGATGGCCTACCATCACGTCGTCTATAACACCAAGATGCTCACCGGCTGGACCTTCCAGTTTTTTTACCCGTACGACATCGCCGTGCTATCGGTGGCCGCGGCGGTGCTGCTATGTCTGCTGGCGGGCTATGGTCCGGCGAAGCGGGCGGCGGCGACGCCGATCGTCACGGCGATCGGCTATGAGTAGG
>CAZILB010000189.1:0-4722 GCA_964539925.1 uncultured Syntrophobacter sp.
AGGATCGGTTTGTCGGTATAGAGTTCGCCATTGACGGTGGGAACAACCCATTCGCCCTTGGCGAACATCACCCGGACGATCTCCGCGTAGCGCGGCTCCACCGGCGCCCAGAAATCGCGCGCGCCGAGTCCCGGAACGAACAACAACAGCGCCAATCCCAACAAATAAACAGGGAAGTCTTTGCGGTTTTCCAAACTCGCGAGATCCGAAGAGAGCTAACGCTACGGGTAGTTTCTTAGCAGGTAGTCGCGATCAATGCGACACCGCCAGGCTCACGCGACAGGCGAGACATGGCTTTGTTAGAAGAAAGAAGGGGGACCGGCACGGAGAGGTTGCCGTTCCCCCTTTTAGCGCGCGGCAGAGCCCGCGCGGTTGCTCAGTGACTTAGAACGCGTAAAGCAGCTGCACCGCGAAAGTTCCCTGGCTCTTGTCGGCGGAAGTGGCGCGCTTCTGGTAGAACCGATCGTCCGCCCAATCCTGGCGGTATTCCATGCGGCCGATCAGCATCTTGGTGAACTTATACGACCCCGTAAGGGTAATTTCACCGACCGTGACATTCGCATGGTTGACCCCGCCGCCCAGGCGGGCGCCATCGCGGTCGTTGAAGATTTCTCCTCGAAGAGCGGTGGAAAAACGATCGGTCCAGTCGTAGGCAACCACTCCCGCAACCCCCTGCCAAACGGCGTTGCGGGTGCCGCCGAGTGAAGCCTTCTCCTCGCGACCGTACGTGTATTCAAGCAGGATGGCGAGAGGATCGAGCGGTTTGATCGTCGCCACATGGGCCATGGTAAAGCGCTTGTTGCCGGTGTTGCTGCGTTGTTCCGGGCCGTAAATGAAGCTGCTCGTCAGTCCGAACTGGTCCATCGGATCGAAACCGAATCCCCATAGCACCGAGGGCTGCCCGTTGTTGTCCCGGGGATTATCCCAGCCGGTTACAACGCCCGCGTTTATCGAAAAAACCTTGTGAACGGGATAACTGAAGAGCATGCCTAGGTGGCGCAACGGAATGGCAAAATTAAAAAGAAAAGACCTGGAAATGTTGTCGTTGTACTCCCCCGGGTTGAAAAGAATTTCCGTTCCCAAGGTGGTTACAAACAGACCGCCCTTGACGCCGATGCCGGCGCCGACAGGGATCGTTGTCGTCAAGTAGGCCTCGCGCAGTTCCGCCGACGGTTCGCGGTGAAAGTTCTTGCCCCAAAGCGTCGCCTCTCGCAAAAGCTCGCCGGTGCGGCCGAAATCACCGGAGATACGAAATCCCACTCCCCAATCTTCCTCCGGTTTTTCGACAAAGAGGTGAAAATTATTGAAAACTACCTTGTTGTGGTCTTTATCGAAATAGCGGCCGGTGATGTTCGACGGACTCCTCGGCCGGTTTGAACTGTAAATGTAGCTGGTATCCAGAAAGCCGCCTAAGTTGATCCCGAGCGCCTTTTCCAGGTTTCCTTTGGCATCCGCGATTCCTTTATCCATCAGCCCGACGCTGCCGTCGAGGCTCAACCAGCCCGGACCCAGCGGCTTGTCCTCTTGAGCCAACGATACCCCGGCGGTCATGGTGATTATCCCCAATCCCGCGATTAACCCCCGCAACCGATATTTCATTAAGCCAACCTCCTCGTTGAATTCTTAGTGCGACGATTCAATACTTTTCATGTGCACAAAAAGGATTTTATTCGGACTTCAATGCGAGCAATAAAAATGCCATTTAAGTTACGGTTCAATCAAATTTAAATAGTCGTGAAATCAAAGTAATTTTTGTTCCTTGAAGGACCGATTCGACCGAATTATGCCTGAGTTTTCATCACATCTGCTGAATTCCTAGGCATGATTTACGCCTTTAGCCGCAGCTCGCTCGGCTCGGCATGCTGAATTCGATGGGGATCGTCACGATAACCTCCGGTTTGCTGGCCAGCGACGGCGCCGGAAAACCAATCTAGCTTGCCGGCGAAACTCGCCACCTTGCCCACGGCGAAACCCTTGCCGTATGCACCGCTAAGTTCCCCAATGGCTCGCAGTTGCACGGCGCTGAGAATGCCGTTGGGAATGCGCAAGCGCATCATGAAATGGCCCGGCGTCTGACGACGAAAGAAAACCCCGGCCCACTTGCGCCGCTCTTTATCGCCGTCGGTGATCGCCTCCCAACCTTCGGCGGCGTAGCGCGGCACGTCATGAAGAATATCGAGGCCGTCTTTTTCTTTTTTATATTCTTCGATCTTGCTCATGGACCATGAGTTTTAAGAAACAACGTTCATGCCCGCCAAAAGTTGTTCACCGCCATCCTCGATGGATGGACAACCATATGGATAGCGCTGCGTAATGAGGTGGCCCCTGAGGCGGTTTTTTTGCCCGGGGCCACCGACACGATTACACCGTCCGATCTGAAAGCTCCGGCGCGCGATAACCCTCGACAGCGGCAACCGCGCCACCGGGCTGCGCCAAAACCGAAGATCCTCGTGTTCCGACGTTCACGAAATCGGGGTAAGCGACGTTGCCGTGCTCGCCGATATCGAGGCCCTCCAGTTCTTCTTCCACCGACACCCGCACACCGAGGGTTGCGCCAATGATCTTCCAAATGATCATCGAGCTGATGAACACGAACGCGCCGACGCCGGCGATGCCGGCCAACTGCGCAATCAACAGGCTCGCGCCGCCGCCGAACAGTAAGCCGTTGCCCGTGGTATCAGGCGTGAAATGTTCCTGCGCAAACAAGCCAACGGCGATCGTGCCAAAGATACCGCACACCAAGTGCACGGATATCGCGCCCACCGGATCGTCAACTTTTATCTTGTCGAAGAAAAGAACCGATACGACAACCAGAACTCCCGCAATCAGTCCAATGACAAGCGAGCTGGGAATGCTTACGAACGCGCAGGGCGCCGTAATCGCCACCAACCCCGCCAGCGCGCCGTTCAATATCATCGTGAGATCGGGCTTGCCCAAAAATAGCCATGCGGTGATCGATGCCGCGATCGCAGCCGCGGCCGCCGCCGTATTCGTCGCCACCGCAATCCGCCCGATCGCGCCGGCGTCCGCCGCCATCGCACTGCCCGGATTGAAACCAAACCAGCCAAACCACAGCACGAACACGCCGATTGTAGCCAACGACAAGCTATGGCCGGGAAGGGGCAGGGTCTTTCCCGCTTTGCTGTATTTCCCAAGGCGCGGCCCAAGCACGATCGCTCCGGCCAAAGCCGCCCAACCACCCGTCGAATGAACCACCGTCGAGCCGGCAAAGTCGAACATGCCCAGCTCCGCGGCCCATCCCCCGCCCCAAATCCAGTGGCCGACAATCGGGTAAATAAGCGCCACCAGCACGAAGCTGAAAATGTAAAAAGCCCCGAACCTGATCCTTTCGGCCACCGCGCCCGAAACGATAGTCGCCGCCGTGGCCGCGAATACGAGTTGAAAGAAGAATTTCGTCCACAGGGGAATCCCGGTCCAGTTGATGGCTTCATAGACTCCTTTGTAGTCGTCTCCTATCGCCGGACTGTTATCGGCGCCGCCGACAAACCAGAGTCCCTCCGTGCCGAAAAACGGATTGCCGTTGCCGAACATGAGGCCCCAGCCGATCAGGAGGAAGGCGATCGACGCGACGGCGAATACAATCACGTTCTTCGCCAGCACGGTTACCGTGTTCTTGGCACGGCAAAGACCCGACTCGAGGCAGGCGAAACCCATGGCCATGAAGAACACCAGCATCCCGGCGACCAGCGTCCACAAAGTATCCAACGCGACCTTGGCATCCGCCATTTGCGCCGCCATTTCCTGAGTAAACGGCACGGGAGCCGACCCCGGATCCGCTTTTTTCGCTTCCGCCGGCGGCGACGCCGAACCTTCCGCCTTCGACGACTCGGCAGGGGCCGGCGCTTCCTGCGCCGAAGACAAGCTCATCATCCAAGACAACCCGAGAAAAATCGACAATGACCAGATTGCCGTCAGCCTTTTAACTCGATTCATTTTTTATACCTCCTGACCTTGAACACTTTATCGCTAAATCGCATCCTCGCCCTTTTCTCCCGTGCGAATGCGGATGACTTCTTCGACCGGCGCGACAAAAATCTTGCCGTCGCCGATCTTGCCGGTCTTGGCGCTATCCATGATAACCTCAACGACTTTCGCCGCTCGGTCATCGGGCACCAGGATTTGAATTTTGACCTTGGGCAGAAAGTCCACCGAGTATTCCGCGCCGCGGTACAGCTCGGTATGTCCTTTCTGGCGACCAAAGCCCTTGACCTCTTCCACCGTCATCCCCTGTATGCTAGCCTTGGTCAGCGCCTCTTTGACTTCGTCTAACTTGAACGGTTTCACGATGGCTTCGACCATCTTCATGAGACCACCTCTTTCGCTAGCGTTGCACCGATATGGAAACTTGGATGAAATCTCCGGAGTGCAACCGCTATGCCGAGCAACTGCGCGTGTGTCTTTCGCCCTCCCACTCGCCATTTTCCATAGCGATGTTAAGCGCATAGCTCCGCCGGGGCGCGAGCGCATCTCGAGCCGGCGCGACGTTCTCCGATTGCACAGGATTTATGCAGCGCGCCTAGTTTCTCGGCAGTGCTTGATGAATGAAGTGCCCCGGAAAGAGCTTGGGGGCTCGAAGCCCCGTCCTACGAACGATTCCGATTCCGTCCCACTCGAAGGTTTTAATCGGGGGTCCCGATCCTAACACACCTGTGGTGAGCCTTAGTCGAACCACCGCTTAAATCGTGCGGGAATAACGGCCTT
>CAZILB010000189.1:4822-6529 GCA_964539925.1 uncultured Syntrophobacter sp.
TTCCTTTCGACGTTCGCAAGACAAGCGAGTCGTCCATCGACGGCGGCGCGAATACGCAGCGGCAGTCATGGACTTTAAGTCTCGCGCACAGTGAAAATGAGCCGAAGCGCGGCGACGGAGACTGCGGCGGCTATCGGCCGGTGCGCAAGCCCGGGTGCTACCTGCGGCAATCGAAGGGAGGAGAACGGATGGGCGTTTTGCCCAGGCTGGAGCGGCCGAGAAAGTGCGCCCCGCTCGTCATGGCAATCGAAAAGTCGTCGGGCGGCGTCCGGCGACAATCTGCGCAAGCCGTATCGCTTGCCGAAGCATCGCCGCAGGCCTCTTTTGTTGCTCGCGCGACAGCGGCAATCTCGATAAAAACGGGCAGCGCACGGAGTTGATTTTCGCGCAGCGCCCGATGATCTCGAACGGTATCGAAATGATGCGATACCGCCGTTAGAGCGAATACGGCGAGAAAAAAAATCTTGGCGACACTCGTCAACAGCACTACGGCCTTTTTCTGCATTGGAAAGCAGGACATTCGAACGCATCTCTACGCCCGCCGCTTCGCGCTGTCAAATCGATCCCGAACGGGGCTGTGTCGAGAAGGTCTTCCCGCCGCCGCAAGCTCACGACTCGTGTCGAACCCGCCCTTCCAAGAGCGATTCATTACAACACCCAGCAAAGCCTAATAATTAACGAATCATTTTCCTCTCGCGAAACGTCTTGACAACGCCAGCTTTCACGCATAGATATGCCCGCACGGAAAGGGGGTTTTATGAGTTCGAAACGCTTGCCGGTTTCGTGGCTTAGAGCAGCCTTATTATTAGCCGTTTTTTCACTTACCCCGGGATACACAGCTGCCCAGTCGTCCTTTTTTCAAGGCCAGACCATTACTATCATTCAAGGCCGCGATCCCGGCGGTACTGGGGACTTGCGGGTGCGGTCGCTGGTCCCGTTCCTGCAAAAATATATTCCCGGAAACCCAACGATCCTCATGGAATTCATGCCGGGAGGCGGCAGCCGAAAGGCGGCCAATCACGTCTTCCGCTCGGCCCGCCCCGACGGCCTGACGATCGGCAACTTCAGTTCCGCCATGGTCTCCCTGGCCATCCTCGGCGAATCGGGAATTTTGTACGACATCGATAAGTTCCACTACCTGGGCTCGCCCTACAGCACCTATCATTCGGTCTTTGTCACGCGCAGAGACGCGGGCTTCGACAGTCTCGAGAAACTGCGCGCTGCCACGGGCATCAAAATCGGCGCCCAGTCGGTGGGCTTTTCGACTTACAATGAAGGGCGGCTTTTCGCTTACATGCTCGGCTTGAAGGATCCGCTGTTCATCGCCGCCTTCGGCGGCGCCGAACTCGATCCGGCGCTGGCGCGCGGCGAGATCGACGGGCGCGCGACCGGCCCGGACACCATCTTGCAGCGCAACCGCGAATGGCTCGAAAAGGGCCTGGCTAACATTCATGCGATCATGGAAACGCCCAAAGGCGAAAAACACCCTCATCCGTTCTTCGCCAAGCTCCCCACGCTCGAATCCATGGCGCGAAACGACTTGGAACGGAAGGTGCTCGCTTTACAAAGGGGGTTCCGCGTCACCGGCACGCCGTTCGTATTGCCGCCGGGAACGCCGAAGGACCGGATCGAGGTATTGCAGGCGGCCTTCCGCAAGACCTATCTGGACCCGGGCTTCCCGAAGGAGTATCGCAGGCTCACCTCCGA
>CAZILB010000190.1:0-6496 GCA_964539925.1 uncultured Syntrophobacter sp.
ATTTCTTGTACAGCCGATCGAAAAATCCCTCGCGCGTGAGCTTCTCGACAATGGCATTGTCCTGAAAAGTCTCCACCGGAACACCTTTCTTGCCCATAAATTCGAGGATCGTCTGCACCGCTTCGGGTTCCGCTTTGGGAATACGGTCTAAATAAGTGACCGAGTCGTCATAAAAGTCGTTGATCATCCGGGGATCGCTGAGGCGCGAGTACTTGGCGATGATTTTGAGGGCCCGTTCCTTGTTCTGGTTCATGAACGCGACGCCATCGGCGTAGGCCCGGACCAGAGCCTCGACCGCTCCCGGGTTGCGCCGGTAGTACTCCTTTTGGACCGCGATCATGTTCATGGAATACGGAATGCCCATATCGACCAGCCGCACCAGAATTTTGGGCTGGCTCGGCGGCGCCACGCGCAGCTCGGACGTGACCGCCCCCGCGATCATACGGTTCTGGAAGGCTGCCGCCACCTCGATCGTGCCCCCCATCTGCCGTACATTGACGGCCCCTTCCAGGCCGTGCTTGCGCAACAGGATCCGGCTCAAGTTATCGGTGATCGAACCGAAGCGGGTGACGCCGAGCGTCTTGCCGCGGAGATCTTCCAGGCGGTTGATTTCCGCCTGGACGAAGAGCCGGTGATAAGGCCGATTGGCGGTGCCGCCTACGGCGATGATCGGCGCGCCGTTTAATATCGCATTGATCGCTGCGTTGCTGGCGGCGCTCACGGCGTGGATGTCTCCGCCGATCAAAGACTGCACGGAGATCGGACCGGAGGTGATAAGAATAATATCGGCTTGAATGCCGTATCTCTCGAAAGCGCCACTCTCCTTGGCCATCCACACCCCCGATGCCATCGGGCCGATGGAAGAGTAAGCGACGGTCATCTTGGTTTGCGCGTGGGCGGCCCCGACGAAAAACAGGCAAAAAAAGATGGACAGAATCATGGGCAATTGAGCTCGCCTCATAGTTTATCCTCCTCCTAGCCCGCTGCCGAGAATTTCGACACCCTCGGTTTTTTGGACGTAATTCGCGAACTGGTATTTGTTTTCCCGCGGGTCGGGCACGCGTTTGGTTTTTTTCGGCCCGTCCTGATCGAGCGCTTCGACGCGCGCCCGAATGAAGTGCGGACCGTCGCCGGATAGCGCGGCTTGAATCTTGGCGCGGAAAGCCGCGGCGTCTTCGACGGTACATGCGCTCTCGATGCCGCAGCCTCGCGCCACCGCCTCCAGATTCATCTTGCCGCTCGTCGCCGTGGGCATGCCAGGCGCGTGTTTGTGACTGCCGAGGTAATTGCCGTTATCCATCACCACAAGGGTCAAATTTTTAGGCGCTTCATTGCCTATGGTGCCGAGCACGCCGAGATTCAAGGTGAGGTTGCCGTCGGCGTCGAGGGCGAGGACTTTCCGCCTGGGCAGGGCAAGCGACAGTCCCAGCGCCGTCGGGCTGCACATTCCCATCGTCAGGTGAAACAGGTTCGCTTCCCGATCTTTCAGCTGGCCCCAAAATCCACTGTTATTGCCGATGCTGGTCAGCACAAGAACGTCGTCGGGGACGAACGCGGAAAGTTCTTTCAGCAAAGTGAATCGGGTTACCATAGTGCTTCCTCATTGAGCAACACGGCTACCGGCTTGAGCCAGGCGCGGGCGCTCTCGTTGCCCTCCTTGATAGCTCGCACGATATCCGACGACCGGCTCACCACCCGATAGGGGATGTCCATGGCATTGAGCCCCGGCTCCGTGGTCTTTTTGTATAAACCCATCCAGCGCGGATCGCCGATGTCGCCGCGGTACGGAATCACTACCAGCACCGGCACTTCGTGCAGCAGGTTGATGCGCGCCAGGTGATACGTCGCCACCAATAAACCCGATGTTGCAAGAATGAGCGCCGGCTTTTTGCCGCCGAACCAGGCGCCGAAGCCGATGCCTGTCGCCTCGGCCTCGTTGGCTGCGCCGATATAGTGGATGTCGCGGTCTTCCGCGAGCATTTTGTAAACTTCGATGAACTGAGCGTCGGGAACGCCGGCGGCAAAGTCAACGCCGGCTTCCTTAAGCCCCTGGATTACGAGTTGCGCTTTTTCCGGCTTCATATGGACCGTAGCTCCTTCAGCGCGGCGGTAGCGCCTCGGCGCTCCCCAGCATTTTGTACATCTCGATGATTTCAGGCTCCCGCGGCAGCTTGCCCATCGCCTTTTCATGGGCATCGGGAAGAAGCGGCGACGCCGGTTCGCCCGTCAGCTTTTGATATTCTGCGATAAATTCCCGGTCCGTATATATATTGCGCATGGCGGTGCGCAGGATATCCGCCTGCTCCTTCGGCGTCCCGGGAGGCAGGACAAAAGGAGAACCGGCGAGCCTGAAGGTGCGGTACAGCTCGAGCAGCTTGCGCTCTTTTTCGGTCTTCGCAAAACCGTCCAGCTCGGGGAGCTTCGCGAAGCGGGGATGCTTGTCGCCCCTGGGAATCTCGATGACCGCATGAAAGTCCATCAAACCCTTTTCAAGAAAGTCCGGGTTTTGCTTTATCACGTTGCTGGCGACGCCGGGCACGGCGTCCAGCTCTCCGCTCAACATCGCGATATCAAGCTCCGGCGAAGAGTAGCCGACGACAAACTTGGGCTCCCGCAAACCGAGCAGATAGGCGAACAGCCTGCCCGTATAATAGATCGAATGCCCGACGGTCTGCGCGCCGACCCTCAAGCCGGCATGGGCGCGCAGCTTTTCCGTACTATTCAATCCGAGCTTCCGATTGGTGTAAAAGACGTACTGCGACGCGCTGTTCGGCGACCCCAGATAGATAAATTTGTTCAGGTCGTATTGAACGCCCGACTCTCCCAGAATCGCCGCCGGCACCATGCCGCTTGGCAGGGCGCCGATCACAAGGCCGTCGGCGCGAGCGCTTTGAAAAAGATGATTGGCGGCTTTCCGACCGCCCGCGCCGGGCATGAACTCGATGACTACGGTAGGGCTGCCGGGAACATGTTTTTTAAGATAGTTGGCCACCGCTCGCGTGCGCATCTCGCCGATGCCTCCGGGCGTGCTGCCGCGGACAATGGTGATGGTTTTGCCTTGGTAAAAGGGAGTTTGCGAAAACGCCGAACCCGCAGCCAAAAAAACCAGGCCAGAGATCGAGACCGCAGCCTTAAGGGTCGCTTTTATGGGTATCATCGGGAACCTCCTTGATCGCCCGCCAAACTTTTTCCGGCGTTAAAGGCAGCGATTTAACCCGCGCTCCGGTGCTCCACGCGACGGCGTTCGCCACCGCCGGCGCCACCGGAATAATACCGCCCTCGCCCAACCCTTTGGCGCCATAGGGTCCGGGGCCGTTGGCATCCTCAATCAATATCGACTCGAACTCCCCCGGCACGTCGTCAAAGGTCGGCACTTTGTAGTCAATCATCGTCGCATTGATGATCTGCCCGCCGTCGAACCGATAAGCTTCATAAAACGTATGGCCGAATCCCATCATCGCCGAGCCTTCATCCTGCCCCTCGCACTGCAGCGGATGGAGTGCCTTGCCGGCGTCGGCGGCGGTGACATATTTCTCGACGTGAACCTTGCCGGTCTCCCGATCCACGGACACTTCCACCGCGCCAATGCCGATTTCCCAAAACAGGGGATTGGCCGGAGTCGGCGCCATGCCGCTATGGGCGTAGCCGGTGCCTACCAGCTCGCCGCCCTGCATGGCAAAGTGTTTATGAATCAGTTCCCCGTAGTTGATGTGCTTGCCGCCCGCGGTCGCTTCGCCGTCTTTGAGCGTGACCGCGTCCTCGGGACATTCGAAATGTTCGGCGGCAAGCTCGACGATCTGGCGGCGCGCATCTCTGCCCGCCAGCTCGACGGCTTTGCCCATGACCGTCGTCGAACGGCTCGAGCCCGTGGAGCGATCGAACGGCGTGAACGCAGTATCGATGGGCCGGATCGTGACTCGATTGAGGGGTACGCGCAGCTCCTCCGCAACGATCTGGCTCATGACGGTTTTGGCGCCCTGTCCGAGCTCCGCCGTGCCGCAAAGAAGCACGACACTGCCGTCGGAGAGAACATGGACGGTGGAAGTCGAAGCCAGCGGCGCACCGGGATCGGTCGTGCCGAATCCCACGCCCCTGCCTTTGCCCTCTTTAGAAACCGGACCGTCCCAACCCAATTTGTCGAGGACGAGTTGGAATCCCTTGGCCAGGTCCGCGTCCAGGGGTTTGTAGTTCGGCCGGATCTCCTCGCCCTGTTTCACCAAATTTTTGCGCCGCAATTCGACCGGGTCCATGCCCAGCTTGCGGGCGATGATGTCCATTTGAGACTCGGTGGCCCAGGCCGTTTGCGGCCCGCCGATGGAGCGAAACGACGCGGCGGAAGCGGTGTTGGTGTATACACAATATGAATGGATCTTGAGATGGGGATAGCGATAGGGACCGAGGATGCGCGTGAGCGTCCTTCCTGTCACAATCGGCCCGGTCTCGGCGTAGGCGCCGGTGTTGAGGTAGATCTCCGCCTGCTTCGCCACCAACGTGCCGTCTTTTTTGACGCCGGTCTTGAGCTTGCACTTGACGGCGTGGCGCCGGCAAGTCGCCATCGCTTCGGATACCGACTGCGCCACGCGCACGGGCCGCCCTGCTTTGCGCGCCAGGGCCGCCACCAGCGGCTCGATCTTGGCCCCCGACTTGCTTCCGTAGGCGCCGCCAACGAAATTCACGTGCACGCGGATCTTGGACAGCGGCAAATGAAAGATCTCGGCGATCTCCTGGCGAACGCCGAAGGGATGGCCCGTAGAGGTCCAGATTTGAATGCCGTCGCCGTCCACCTGAGCGATCGCCGTGTGCGGCTCCATCGAATAGTGATAGACCATCGGAAATTCGAAGCTGTCTTCGAAGATCTCGTCGGCTTCGGCAAATCCCTTTTCCACGTCGCCTTTGATCAGTTCGGCTTTCGCGCAGATATTTCGCTCGGCGAACTCGTGCAAGCGCGGTGCTCCTTCGGCCATCGCTTCGTCGATTTCGATCACCGCCGGCAGCTCTTCATATTCGACCCGAATCTTGCTCAGAGCCGCTTCCGCCGCCGCCCGGTCCACGGCCGCCACCGCGGCCACCGGCTGGCCGGCGTAAATCACACGGTCCGTAGCGATCATTGGCTGATCTTTGTATTTACCGCGGCCGACGTAGGGCGAGATATCGATGAAGTCTTTGCTCGTAAGCACCGCGATAACGCCCGGCAGCGCATGCGCTTCAGACGTATCGATCGCGCGGATGCGCGCATGCGCATAGGGACTGCGCGAAAACTTCCCCTCGATCATGCCGGGGACAACGAGATCGCCGGTATATTTGGCTTTGCCGGTGACTTTGTCGACGCCGTCGACCCGCGGAACCGAATGGCCGACAATGGCATAATAAGGGGTAGCCGTGCTCACTTTACGCACCCTGATTCCTATGGGAAATTTCCACCGCGGGGGATCGCATCGAATGCCGACCCGCCGAGCCATGAAGACACTTCCGCTTATAACGCTGCCTTGCTCCTGTCAAGAATGTTCTATGCGCCGAACTTGAGCCGTATCGCTATCGGTGCGATCCTTTCTGCCTCCATGCGCGGACCGAAAAAAAGCGGCTATCTGCCGGCCCTTTTCCTGTGCTTGATTCTTTCAATCTCACTGCTTGCCTGTCTACCGCCGCCGGCCGTGCGATCCGGCGCGCCTGAACTTCGCGTGACATCGATGCCCATCCACTTGGACTCCAATGAGCCTGAGCGAAAACAATTTGGCGCACTGACTCTTTTAAGCGCATTCCAAATACGGTCGAACGACAGACGCTTCGGCGGGCTCTCGGGACTCGCCATCGGCAGCGACGGCAAACTCTACGCGGTATCCGACCGCGGCTACTGGTTGTCGGCCGCCATGCGGCTGAAGCCCAGCGGTGCCCTGGCGGATCTTACCGAGTGGCGGATCGCGCCGCTCCTCTCGCCCTCCCGAACACCGGTCACGGGAGCGTGGCGAGATGCCGAGGCGCTGGCCGTAGACCGCGACGGATCTTTCCTGGTCGCCTTCGAAGGCGTCCACCGTATCTGGCGCTATGGCGCGCCGCCGCTTACGTTTGAATCTATTCCCGTCGCCGTGCCAACTCCGGCTGTCCTCGCACAAGCACCCGGCAATGGCGGCATCGAGGGCCTTGCCGTGCTGCCAGACGGCCGGCTTTTGGCATTGACCGAGGAATTTGAAAACCCGGACGGGAGTTTGAAGGGCTGGCTGATCGATAACGGTCGGTTTGCGGAATTATCCTACCTGCCCGCGCAAGGTTTTCGTGTCACCGACTGCGCCGCGCTCGACAATGGAGACATTCTGGTTCTGGAGCGCCGCTACGTTCGGTTCGGCATCCTGTCGGCGCGCATGACGCTTGTCAAAGCCGAAAGCATTCGACCCGGGGCCAAGCTCGTCGGAAAAGAATTGCTCCGCTTGGAACAACCGTTGGCCGTGGACAACTTCGAAGGACTCGCGGTTCAGCAATCGCCGCGAGGAACGATGATCTT
>CAZILB010000191.1:0-6489 GCA_964539925.1 uncultured Syntrophobacter sp.
TTGTTAAAAAAGCCAAGAGTTTTCTCGCGCCAAGATACCAGGAAACGCAAAGTTCGGATAGTCGTGTCCTTGTTTTAGTGAAGTCTATCCATGACCATTGGTGCCCCATATCCTGCCGTCGATCCACAATTTGGCCAGCTCGAGGGCGTACGCATCCGCCTTGCGCTTTGCGTCGAAGGTGGCTTGACGCCGGCCAAAGATCGGAATGCGTTTTTCCTTTCTGCCCTCGAAAACGACGATCGTCGCCCTGGCAACCCATTCGCCCGAGCGCGTGACTGCGGATTCCAGCGCGACGCGATGGCCGCGATAGGTCTTAGTACGCATTAAGATTGGATGATGGCGGAAGAATAAAAAAAGGGAACCGAGCGTTCGTTTTTCCCTTCACTCCAGCTTCATCCCTTCGCCTTCCGCCTTTTCTTAGATGCTCTCCTTGCCGCCGTTCAGCTTGATCCCTAATTTCGCCAGGGCTTCGACCACAGGGATGTCGGCGCCAAGCGCCTTGCCCACGTCTGCGGCGAGGGGTAGATCTTTGTCGTAGAGATTCGTTCCGGAGTTGAATTTTAGCTCGCCGCCAGTAATATCGAACCGGCTTTCCCAGCGATCCAGGATATGCGGCGACCTGGTTTTCTGCATGAGATCGAGGGCGGCTTTATAGCTGACCCCGCCGGCTCTGGCGATCTGCAAGGCTTCATAGACGACCAGAGCTTCGGAAGCCGTGACCATATTCTTGAAGAGTTTGGTTACGTTGCCGCAGCCGAGCGGCCCCATGTGGACGGCATCCTTGGCCATGTTCAGCAAATGGGGCTTGGCGCGGTCGAAGAAAGCCTTTTGTCCGCCGACGAGGAAAGTCAGCCCTCCCTGGCGAACGACGCTCGGTACGGCGGTCATGCAGGCGTCGATCACGTTGACCCGCTTGTCCGCGGCCGCTTCGGCGACTTTCTTGGTTGTCGCCGGTCGGATAGTGCTGTGCAGCAGTACCAGCGAACCCGGCGCGGCGCCTTCCAGGACGCCGTCATGGGCGAGCATACACTCGAGCACTTCCCGATCAGTGCGCACGACCACGTCGATGAGGGTCGAATGCTGCGCCACCGCTTTTGCCGAGGGCGCGGTTTCGGCCCCTTCGGCGCGCGCTGCCTCCATCGCCTTGGGTGCGATATCGAACGCCAAGGCCGTGACATTGGCCAATTTCAGACGCGATAAGAGCGCGCTGCCCATTGCCCCCGTTCCCACAAAGCCGATTCTTTCCATTTGAGCCTCCTTCTGCGATTCCTATGAGTCTATTATTCGATTTGTTTACCACGAAGAGCCCAGGGCCGCCGAGGTCTGCAGGGTCTCGGCGGGGTTGATTCATGCGCTTGTCGAGACCGTTTTCGCCCCGTTCAACTTCGGCATGACATGTTTCCGAAACAGCTCGACGGAGCGCAGGCACTCCTCGAGGGTCAAGTCGCCGAAGGCGAACTGTCCAACCAGATAATTCGCCGCCGATTCGTCGATTTGGACCCTGAGAAAGCGTGTGACCTGGTCGGGATCTCCGGCGATGGCGTGGCCAATTTCGACCATCTTGTCGAAAGTCTCCGGCCGCGGATGCGCGGGGCGGCCGCCTTTCAAGGAGTACAAATAATAAAAATGCTTATGCCAGATCGGATAGGCCCGCCTGGCGGCGGCCAAGGCATCCGCGCCGTTTTCGGCGATGACGATGAAACGGCTCTGGCCGAGTCTGGGAGTCGGCTTGTCGCCGTTGAGTTCGCGCCACACCTGCCGGTACCGGTCGTGATAAGTGCGCGTGTCCTTTGCCGAGTCGAGGCTGACCATGTGGAGCCCCTGGCGCGCCGCGCGCTCCGCGGCTTCCACCGAGTGAACGCCGTACCACATGGGCGGATGGGGTTTTTGCAGCGGCTCGACCTCCATGGGGATGTCTTTGAAGGAGAAAAACTTGCCCTCGAAAGTCAACTTCTTATGAGTCAATCCCTCAAGTATAAGCGCGCGGGCTTCGCTGTACAGATCTTGCGCCTTGGCGGGATCCTGGCCGTAAAAGGACACTTCCGTCGCCGACGAGCCGCGGCCAAAACCGATTTCCAGCCTTCCCCCGCTCAATTGATCGACCATGCAGATTTCTTCGATGAGGCGGAGCGGGTGATGCAGCGGCAGCGCGTAAACCATCGGCCCGAAGCGCAGAGTCTTGGTCCGCTGGGCGACGGCGGCAAGAAACACGCTCGGCGACGGCGCCATGCCGATGGGTGTGGAGTGGTGCTCGGCCAAGTGGTAGGCATAGAAACCGGCGCGGTCATAGGCCTCGATCAGCTTTAGGCGCGATTCGTAAAATTCTCTCAATGGCAGATGGTTCCGATCCAGGTGGTCGAAGATGCCGAATTCCATATCACGCCGGATATATCGTGAATCGCTGCCAAAGCAAAGCCTGCAAGTTCCAATTTACGAGCTCTTGCGATCGGTTGCTGACATTGGGCCTTGGCGGTAGAAAGTTAAACTGCCGATGCGATTCTTTTCGGTACTCGGCGCGAAGGCGCGGGTCTTGCCACAGGAGCCTCAATGGGATGAACTACCGACGTGCGCTCAATGGCAATTCTCAAGGCAGGGTATTCTTTATCGACGGATTAACGGTTTTCGCAGGACGCCGTCGAGGACGCGCAGCGGGAGAGCGCAAGAATGCAATACAGCGACTCGGTGAAATACCTGAGGGCGGGCATAATTTCGCTGCTGTTGGGATCGGAGACTATTATGGCGCAAACCGTATCCGCGGGCCGAGGGAAGATCATCAAGGTTCAGGCGCCGGACGGCGTTTCGGTCGCGGCGCAGGAATGGGGCAATCCCAACGGCCCGGAGATCCTGTTCATCCACGGCTTTTCGCAAAGCCATCTCTCCTGGCAGAGACAGTTCGAGAGCGAACTGGCGAAATCGTTTCGCATCATCACTTACGATATCCGGGGTCACGGCGGCTCGGACAAGCCCCTGGATGCGGATTTCTACCGCGATCACCGGCGCTGGGCCAGCGAACTAAAAGCCGTAATCGAAACGGCCGAGCTCAAGCGCCCCGTTTTGGTCGGCTGGTCCTACGGCGCGCGGATCATCGCCGAGTATCTGATGGAGTACGGGGATCAAAATATCGCCGGGATCAACTTTGTCGGAGCTTTCACCAAAGTCGATAAGGAGATCCTCGGCCCGGCGACGGCCGCGGTATTGAAAATGGCGTCGGAGAACCTAGTGGAAAATATCGAGAACACCATCTCTTTTCTAAAATTCTCTTCGTTCCAGCCGCTGCCGGCGGCGGAGCTGCAAACGATGCTCGCCTTTAACATGGTCGTCCCGTCGCAGGTCCGCGGTCATCTCCTGGGACGGCCGGCGCCCTATGAAGACGCTCTCGGAAAAATCACTGTGCCGGTGCTCATGAGTCACGGCGCGGAAGACCGCGTGGCGCTCGTCTCGATGGTCCGCTACACCGCCGGCGTGGTTACCCATGCGCAAACCTCGATCTACGAAGGAGCCGGTCACATGGCATTCTGGGAGGCCGCCCCTCGCTTTAATCGCGAGCTGGCCGAATTCGTCATCGAGGCCCACAATCGCTGATGGCGCCGTGCTCGCTATGTTCGGCGTTATTCTCCCGAGCGCGCACTTCTCGGCTTGGTTGCGTCTGAACCGCCCGGAACCAGTTCGACTCATGCGGCATTATCTTTTTTACAGTCCGTTCGTCTAAGTTAATCGGCTTTCCCGCGGCGCCTGGCAGAACTCTAAATTGCCGAGGATCGATCAACTTTGGGATCGCGGGGTACCGGACCGAGGAGTTTATCGAGTACTTGTGGAAGTGACGCGCAAGTGGGTTATACTGAAGGGCGTGGTCTTCGAGTGCCGCAGGCGACACGATATGGTTCCCGTCTCAATCACAGCAACGATCGATCGGCCTTCGGGCGTCTTTTCCGTGAGGCTGAAAGAAATAGGAAGCCGTGATGGCTGAGAACGCGCCGCATGCCCAATGGGGCAAGCGTTGGTATCGCCGAATCGCCGAAGTCTTCAAGGCCGCGATCGATCCGTCTTTACCTTTGCGAACAAGAGCCGTTCACGGTGTCAAAGGACTGGCGGTGTCAGGAGCGCTTGGCCTCGCTCTTTTATGCGCCTACGCGGTGATCTTATTACCGTTCACGCCGAGCATTGCGGATATCCAAAAAGCGAAAATCGACCAACCGAGCGTGCTGGTGTCTGCCGATGGCATACGACTCGCAACTTTCAGGCCGATGAACCGCGAGTGGGTGCGGCTGAATCAAGTTTCGCCGCATGTCATCCATGCCCTGATCGCCACGGAAGATCACCGCTTCTATCGGCACTTCGGCGTTGATTTTCGGCGCACCGCGACCGGCATCATGCGCACCTTGTTGGGAAATCCGGAAGGAGGTTCCACGCTGACACAGCAACTGGCGCGTAATCTCTATCCGGACAATATCGGCAGCAAGCGAACGCTTACGCGCAAAATCAAGGAAACCCTCACGGCGTTTAAAATCGAGTACGCCTACAGCAAGCAAGAGATTCTCGAAACCTATCTGAACACCATGCCCTTTTTGTACAACGCCTTCGGTATCGAGATGGCCGCGCGCACCTATTTTGACAAAAGCGCGCGAAAACTCGATGTCCTCGAGAGCGCCACCCTGATTGCGATGTTGAAGGGGACCAGCTATTACAATCCGGTGCTGAACCCCGAGCGCGCCCTAGAGCGCCGCAACGTGGTACTGTCGCAAATGGTCAAACGCGGAGTGTTGCGCCAGACCGAGTTCGACCGGCTTAAACGCCGCCCGATACGCCTTTCTTTCGAGCGCCAGCCGGACGGGCTCGGTCCAGCCCCGCATCTTGCGGCGCATATTCGCCGCTGGCTGACCGATTGGGCGGACCGCAACGACCGCGATATTTATGCTGACGGCTTGATCGTTCACACCACCATCGACTCCCGTTTGCAGGCGGTGGCCAATCGCGCCGTAAAACGGCAGATGGCGGCCTTGCAAACTGTTGCAGACGTAGAATGGGGAATGAGCAACGGACGATTGCTCTCGTCGAGCACGCAGGCGTATACAGATTTGCGCCGGCGGGTGCAGCCTTTTGCTTATTTTTGGAAGAGTAAAGCCGAGCTGATCGATGTTTTTATCCGCGAGTCCGGCGCCTATCGCGGCGCGGTGGCCGCAGGCACTACCCCTGAAACGGCCCTGGCGCAGCTCAAAGGCAATAAAGAATTTCTAGCCAGGTTGCGCGCTGAAAAAACCCGTTTGCAGGCGGGCTTCTTGGCCATCGATCCGATCAGCGGCCATGTCAAGGCTTGGGTTGGCAGCCACGACTTCAACACCGATCCCTTCGATCATGTGGCGCAGGCCAGGCGCCAGCCGGGCTCGACGTTCAAACCGTTTGTTTACGGCGCCGCGATCGAGCACGGCATGTCGCCCGATCGTCGCTTTATCGATCGCGTGGTGGATATTCCGCTGCCCGACGGCACCGTGTGGCGCCCCTCCGATCCGTCCGCGTCGACCGGCGAGCGGCTGACGGTACGGGAGGGTCTCGTCCATTCGAAAAACACCATCACCGCTCAGGTGATGCAGGAGGTCGGCCCGCGAAGAACAGCCGATTTCGCGCGCCGCATGGGGGTCAATCAAAGCAAGCTCGACGAGGTGCCGTCGCTGGCGCTCGGCACTAGTCCGGTGACGCCGTTGGAGATGGTCTCCGCGTACAGCACACTCGCGGCGCTCGGTGAATACCGCCAGCCGATCTTTATCACCCGCATTACCGACAAGCACGGCAACGTGCTTGCCCGCTTCGCCAACGAAAGCAAGCGCGTCCTCTCCGAGCAAACCGTGGAAGATTTGATCAACATGCTGCGCGACGCGGTGGACGAAGGCACCGGGCAAGGGGTACGGACGCGCTTTGGCGTGCGCGCCGACGTGGCGGGGAAAACCGGCACGACGCAAAAGAACACCGACGGCTGGTTTATCTTGATGCATCCGCGCCTGGTCGCCGGCGCATGGGTAGGCTTCAACGACCCTCGGGTCACCATGCGCAGCAATCACTGGGGGGCGGGCGCGCACAACGCGTTGCTTCTGGTCGGCGATTTTTTTCAGCAAGCGCTCGCTCAGCGACTGATCGACGGTGGTGCCGAGTTTCCGTTTGCGAGGCCTCACGATCCGAGCTGGGAACCTTTTCTTGACAGCGCCAGAGACTGGGTTGAGGGCCTTTTCAGAGGCCTTTTCGGAGAGAGGGCCAAACCGGCACCGCTGCCGCCGCTCCGCGGCACGCGCAGGGAATCTCCGCGAGAGGGATTCGAGAGCGCGCCGGAGCGGCAAAGCGAGTGGGAAAGACAAAGCGAGAAGGAGCGGTTGTTGGAGCGATTGCGTGAAAAAAGCGCCGAGCGCGAGCAGCAAGAGCAGGAAAGAGACCAGTATCGGCGGGACTGATTCGGGACCGATTATGGTCCAGTATTTTTTCTGTTTGCGACTCGAGCACTAA
>CAZILB010000192.1:0-1188 GCA_964539925.1 uncultured Syntrophobacter sp.
CTACGAGGTTGGGATTTCGGTGAAGATGACGAAGCGCGCGCGCCGGTTCTTGACCCGGCATTCGTCGGTCGGCTCGAAGCAAGCGGGAGCTTCTTGGCCGTAGCTGATGGTCACCAAACGGTCGGGGGCGATGCCTTCATTGACAAGAAAATCCTTCGCCGCTTGCGCGCGCCGGGCGCCGAGGGCGAGGTTGTATTCGGCTGCGCCGAGATCGTCGCAGTGGCCTTCGACTTCGACGCGCACTTGCGGGTTGGCCTTTAACCACGCGGCGTTTTTCTTGAGAGTGTCCTCGGCTTCCGCCCCCAACTCGATGCTGTCAAATTGATAATAAATGTCCTGCAGCGCCGCGCCCGGCGGCGTGACCGCGGCGACGCCGCGGCGGATCGCTTCCATGGCCGACGACGAGCGAGCCGAAACGGGGACGGGGTTGTCCAAAGATTCCGGCGCCGAAAACAGCCTGGCCGCCGGCGGCGACGGGGTTGCACACCCGGCAACGATCAGCACGGCCAAGGATAGCCATGCCGCGCGAGAATATTGGCCAAAAAGGCGCACTCTGGGGCGTGACAAAGTCATTTAATGCCAAACTTAGAGTTAAATTTGCTCATATCCTCGCGGTTTGCGCCCGGCTTGTCAAGATTTTTTCCGTGCCGCGATCGGCCGGCGTCACGACGATCGCTCTCCGAGCGCCGGCGCAGGCGAGATCCTCCGCCGGCTTAGTGCGTAGAAACAAACCGTGCCGCTTATCCCTCCGGCCATGTCGATCAACACGTCGATCACGCTCGCTCCCCGGCTGGGAACCAGGGATTGGTGAAACTCGTCGCTGATCGCATAGAGAGTGACGAGCAAAATCGCGAGCATCATGCTCCGGCTTGCAGGCGGGCGGTGCGGCTCCTCGGTTAAAGCGCGCATCAGCAACACCGCAAGTATAAAGTACGCGGTAAAGTGGCCGAACTTGCGGATAAGAAAATGCCCCAGGGCCAAATCTTCCGCCGATAGGCCGGGAAAAAAAAGCTGCACCAGGGGGGACATGATGCCGGCGGTGTTTTCACCGGAGAACAGATCGGTGGAAAAAAGAAAGATCACCGCGGCCCAGAGGACAACCGGGAGCCATTTGGTTAGCCGCCGGGCCGCGCCGGCGGGGCGGGAGTCACCCATGCGCCGCAGCCTCGGGAATCGGCGGTTTGGTCA
>CAZILB010000192.1:1288-5052 GCA_964539925.1 uncultured Syntrophobacter sp.
CAGAGCGTAGAGCCCGGCGGCGATCAGGAATGTCACGATGTAAGCGGTCATCAACGGCGCATAGGATTGATGGCGGTCGTAAACCGCGCCGGTGATCACCGGCCCCAGGGCCGGGCCCCAGAGATAAAAAAAGCTCATGGTGCCGCGGATGGTGGCGAAGGACTTGCGGCCGAAAAAGTCGCCGACGGTGGCCCAGCTCACCGGAAAGATCGCTTCGACAAAGGTGATGAGCAGGATAAAAGCCCAGGGCGACCAGGGGGCGTCGCCGTAGGCGAGAAAGACGATGGCGAGCGCGCCCAACAGCATGCAAACCGACATCAGCAGCGGCTTGCTGATGCGATCGGCGATCCAGCCGATGAACAGATGCGACGGCAGGCTCATCAGCGCCATGGCCGCGAGCATGGCGGCGGCCTGCTGCTCGCTGGCGCCTTTCCACACCATGATCGGCACGAAATGAACGGTGATGGCGTTAAACACGCCGACGCGGGTGGTGGTCGCCAGAACGAGCATCCAGAAGGCCGCGGTGCGCATCGCCTGGCGCAGCGTGAACTCGCCGTCGTCGGCCGCTGCGTCTCGCTTCCCGCCATGGCTGCCGGGCTTCGTCGACGGCGCATTTGAGTGCGGCCGCACACCGTCGGGATAAAGTCCCATGCTCTCCGGCGAGCGTTGGGCAAACAAGGCGATCGGCACACCGACGACGATCAGAGCAATACCGGCGATAAACGCGCCCCAGCGCCAACCCCAAGTCTGCACGGAGAAGGCGAGCAGGGGTGTGATCAATACCCCGCCGACGCCGATGGAGCTGCTGATGAGCGTCATGGCAAAGGCGCGGCGGCGGATAAACCAGGAGTTGGCCAAAACCATCGGCGAGTGCATAAATCCGGCGGAGAACGCCAGGGAAATCACACCCAGGTATACGACCAGAAATCCGGTGTAGCTCTCCACGCCGGCAAGCAGCATGTAACCCGCGCCCGACAGAATCACCCCGGCAAGCATCAACGGCCGCGGCCCGAAGCGATCGATCAGATAGCCGGCGAGCGGGCCTTCGATGGCGCCTTCGGCGCGCGCCAGCGAAAACACCGCGGAGGTGGCGGCGCGGCTGAGCTCCAGTTCCCGGGTGATGGGTAAAAAGAAAATGGTGAAGCCGTAGAGATGAAAACCGCCGCCCAGCATGCGTATGCTGCAGCCAAGGGCGACCATCCACCAGCCGTAAAACATGCCGCCGAGGCGGGGCGCGAGTTTGCCGATCATCGGTTTTTCAGTGGTGCAAGCCGGACGGCGAATCGGGGGAGGCGAAAGTCAGGCTTTGTCGTCCCCGTCAAACTAGCGGGACAGCGCGATGCTGTCAACGCGGGGCGGGAAGCGGGGTCGCTCAAGTTTAAGCAGATCCTTCACTTTCGTTCAGGATGACAACTCCGGTTCAGCGTCATTCTGAGCGGAGCGACGAATCCCTTGTCCCACAGCGTTCGTTACAAGTCCGCACGGAACCGTCAAAATAAGTGACTACCCGAGAAGTCCTGATATGCGATGAGCTGCCAAGTCGGGCTCGAAGGTGTATAAAGACCAGCTATGGATATTTGAAATTTCGACAAGGAGGAGGAAGATCGTCTAGGAAAGTGTCCCGCGCAAAGGGCGCAAAGGACGCCAAGGCTGACTCGGTGAAGGGCGAGCGGTAAGCGGTGAGCAGTGAGCGGCAAGGCCCGGGAAGCCGTTTTCGGTGCGGACCGCTCACTGCTTACCGCTCACTTTACTGGCGGTTTGGCGGGATAAATTTTCCTGCGGTCGTTTGGTCCAACATTTCTGAGATCACTATCTAAAGCATCGTTGGAATCGCGAAAGGCTCACCTCATGAAACACAAAATCACATTGATCCCCGGCGACGGCATCGGCCCGGAGGTGACCAAGCCGGCGCTGGAAATCCTGCGTGCGGCGGGTGTCAGGATCGATTGGGAAACGCACCTGGCGGGGGCGGCGGCGCTCAAGAAGCACGGCACCACCATCCCCCAAGCCTTGATGGACTCGTTCGAGAAAAATCGCGTCGCGCTCAAAGGGCCGGTAACGACCCCGGTCGGAGAAGGGTTCGCCAGCGTCAATGTGGAGCTGCGCCAGACCTTCAATCTTTTCGCCAACCTCCGGCCGATCAAGAATCTTCCCGGGGTTCCCGCGCGCTATCAGGGCATCGACTTGATCGTCGTGCGCGAGAATACCGAAGGGCTTTATTCCGGCATCGAGCATGAAGTGGTTCCGGGCGTGGTTGAAAGTCTTAAAATCATCACTGAAAAAGCCTCCACCAAGATCGCCAGATTCGCCTTCGACTACGCCCGCGCCAACGGCCGGAAAAAAATCGCCGCGGTCCACAAAGCGAACATCATGAAACTGAGCGACGGGCTGTTTCTCGACTGTGCCCGGCGCATGGCGGCCAACTACAAGGCGATCGGCTTTAGCGATGTGATCGTCGACAACGCCTGCCTGCAGCTGGTCCTCGATCCGTGG
The DNA here is from genome assembly GCA_964539925.1 of uncultured Syntrophobacter sp. GTDB lineage: Bacteria > Desulfobacterota > Binatia > UBA9968 > UBA9968 > DP-20. Next base: position 3,782 of record CAZILB010000192.1, read on the forward strand.
AAATTCGACGTGCTACTACTGGAGAACCTCTACGGCGATATCGTCTCCGATCTTGCGGCGGGCCTGGTGGGCGGTCTCGGCGTCGTCGCCGGAGCCAATATCGGCGACCGCCACGCGTTGTTCGAACCGGTGCACGGCAGCGCGCCCGATATCAAAGGCAAGAACATCGCCAATCCGACGGCGATGATTCAAGCGGCGGTGATGATGCTCAACTATGTCGGCGAGAAGAAGGCGGCGAAAAAAATCTTCGACGCACTGGAGACCGTGCTGCTCCAGGGCGAGGCGTTGACTCCGGACCTCGGCGGCAGAGCGGAGACCAAGAAATTTGCGTCCGCAATCGTTCGGGAAATCGAAAAATAGCCGTTCGCCGCCCGCCTGATGCTCACGGAAATCCCGCCGCAACTGATCGCGCTCGGCGCCGCTCTGTCCTACGCCACTTCGGGCATCTCGGCCAAGCGCGGCCTGCGCTATTCGACGCCGGCCACGGTGACGCTGGTGTCGCTCCTGGTCCACACCTTTGGTCTATGGACCCTTTTGCTTGCGACCAGCGGCGTTCCGGCGGTGCCGCCGTGGGCGCTCTTTTTGTTCGTCGTCACCGGCACGCTGCAGCCGGTGATCCGCTTGTTCACCTACGCGGGGATTCATCACATGGGCGCGTCGCGCGGCACCACGGTGCGCGGCGCCCATCCGCTTTTCAGCGTGACGATTGCGATCTTGTTTCTCGGCGAGACCGCGAACCTGTGGATTGTCGGCGGCACGATCTTGATCGTCGCGGGCGTCACCTTGATCTCATGGCAGCCGGCGCCGCCCGGAGGAAGCTACCGCTGGTGGCATATCGGCTTTCCCCTCGGCGCGGCTTTGCTGGCGGGGGTCAGCCATCCGATCCGGCGCCACGCCCTCGGCATTGCCGACGAACCGCTTTTCTTTGCCGCCGTGGTTGGCTTGGTGTCCTTGATCTGGATGGGCAGCTATTTGCTCTCGCCCCTCTGCCGCGAGCGCCCGGTGTGGAACCCGCAAGCGATCCGCCCCTTTTTGCTCGCCGGCATCTTTGAAACTCTCGGAATCCTGCTGGTGATGCTGGCGTTGAGCGTCGGGCAGGTGGTCATCGTCTCGCCGATCGTCGCCACCAGCCCGCTGTGGATCTTGCTCGGCACCTGGTTTTTTCTCCAGGGCATCGAACGCTTGACGCTGCGCACCATCCTCGGCGCCCTCGCCGTGGTCGGCGGCACCATCGCGATCACCCTGGTGCGCTAGCCTGATTTAAGGGCGTC
>CAZILB010000192.1:5152-6423 GCA_964539925.1 uncultured Syntrophobacter sp.
AAAGGCGAACTTCGTGGTGAGGCGTCCCTACGCGAACTTTGCGCTGGCGAGCATCGAAAGCTTGCCTTCGCCGTCGAGAACCCACAGGGTCGCCGCGTTGCCGTCCGCGGATGGCAGGCCGGCGAGGGTAAACTTACCGCCGGTGTCGTAAACCGAGCGCAGGTTCTGAAAGTCGAAGTTCGTCAAGCGGCGGCTCGGCAGCTCCCGGCGGCACATCTCGATCAGCAATTGCGAGATCAGCGAGCTTTGCACGACGAGACCGGGCAGCTTTTCGACCTTGGTCACGTAATCGCGATCGTAGTGAATTCGGTGGCTGTTGAAGCGAATCGCCGAAAAGCGAAACAGCAGCGGGGTGTTGGGCTCGACGGTTTGTTTCCATTTCGCTTCGCCGGGAGTCGCGGGAGTGTTCTTGGGCGCGGCGTCGGCTCTCGCTTCGCTGAGCATACACATGTCCCGTTCTTCGACGACGCACAGGCCGTTGCTCGTCGACAGGCTGTTGCGCTCGATCACGGTGACCATGGCGCCACTCGATCCGTCGTCGATTTGAATATCGGCAATCTCTGTTTTCCGCATGACTTCGTCGCCAATCTTCAACGGTTCCTTGAAGTTAACCCGGGTTCCGCCGATGCGCCGGCGCGGCAACGGAATCGGCGGTACGATGCCGCCCCCGGAAGCCTGGCCGTCGGTGCGCATTTTGTCGGGCCGGTGCGACGCCGGAAACAACCCGCCGTACCATCCGGGCGGGATCGGCGAGCCTTTTTCCAGCGGCGGATTTTCCTGGCCCAGGGTTGCCGCAAACTTTACCAGCATCGACGCGGTCACGACGTCCGTCGCGGTTTCATTCTTGCCGATGTAGCTTTTGAAGCTTTCCAAAGATTCAGCCATGGCGGTTTCCTCCGTTCGGTTTTAGTTGTGGTGGCAACCTATTCCGGGAACGCTCGGGCTGTCAAGGCACGCGAGTCATTTTGACGGATCGAGCCGCGTGGGAGATCCTGGTTTTTGCGGGCTCGAAGCGGGAGACGAGTGAACCCGGGCATTGATGGTGCCGCGAACCCTCGACACCACCTTTGCAATAGCCGCAAAGATTAGAAAAGTCCCGGAATCCAACGCTTGACCGAATTCTGATATGCCGCATAGGGGGGTCCGAGGCGTTCTCGAAGTTTTTTTTCGTCGGCGAGAACGCGCCAATGAAACCAGAACGCCGTGGCAATGGTGATCAGCGCTGCAACCCAGGATCGCAGCGTAAAGGTTAAACCCGCTAAAAAAAGAAT
>CAZILB010000193.1:0-6387 GCA_964539925.1 uncultured Syntrophobacter sp.
CAGCTTGTAAAAACGGCGGGCGTTGTTACCGAGCAGATCGGCCTTTTCCGAAGCGCTCAAGATCTCGGAGCCCTTGATCGTCTGGACGCGCCCCCAATCCATATCGCTGTGGGGGTAGTCGCTGGCGTACATGAATCCTTTGCTGCCGAGCTGGTCGATAATGGAGCGCAAGTTCTCGTCGCCTTCGAAACCGCTCAAAATTCTCCCCTCGCGAATGTCTTCGCCGGGCTCGTGCACGGTGGCCGGCAAATCGTAGGGTTCTCGACCCCAATCGCTCTCCCTGCGGCCGGCGCGCGGTTCGAGCACATGCTCGATGTGTTTTCCCACCCACCAGTTCCAGTAGGGCAGCCAGCTCGCGCCGATCTCCAGAAAAGCGCAGCGGAGATTCGGCAGCGTTTTTAATAATCCCGAGCGCACCAGCGACATCATCGCCACCATCATAGAAAACGGCATCGCCGTCACGTGGGTGGAGAAAAAATCCGTGAAGCAGTCCGCCCACGGCGTATAGTGCATGCCGGTGACCGCGTGGAAGCCTATGGGTGCGTCGAGATCGTTCATGGTCTCGAAGAACGGATTGAATTCCCTGGCGTGAAGCGGCGTGTTCCCGACCATGCCGGGAATGACGGCGCCGTTGAGCCCGAGCTTTTGCACGGCGCGCCGCGCCTCCGCAGCCGCCGCCGGGGGGTCCTGAATCGGCACCAGTGCGACTCCGCCCAATCGTTTGGGCGCTTTGGCGCACTGCTCGGCGATATAATTGTTGTAGGCGCGGCACACGGCGGCGGCCAGCTCTTTGTTTTCGAGATCGAAGACCCAGACCAGCGCCGTCGGATAAACGACTTGGAAATCGATTTCCATCCGGTCCAAATCTACCAGGCGACCCTCGATGTCGTCGAGGGAATTATCCTTCGCCTTCATTTGCGAATGGCGCGGCGTCTGATAGCGAAAGCCTCCTCCACCCACGCCCCTGGTAAACGGCAGGCGAGGCACGAGCCGCCCTTCGACCAACCATCGTCCCGTGTCCCGCGGCTCGTCGCGCAGATCGACGATACGCGGGCGCATGGGATAAAACTCCCTCTCCATGTAGCGCTCGAAAAGGTCGAAGGGCTCGTGCAAATGTCCGTCCGAATCAATGACCGTCATGAACCAATCCTCCTGCAGTCTTTCCCTTAACGGATGGGTCTCCGTTTTTCAAGAAACCGGAGCGATACGGCGCGAAGATTCGTCATATCGAACTCCTGTGATACAATGGACGGCGGGCGCCAGGCGTTTTCAAAGCGGACCGGTTGCGAGCGCAATTTACCGAGCGCTTTCCTGATCGATCGATGACCCATGAGTGATGCGAATTTATATCGGGTTCTTGGCGTCGGACCCGCTGCCAGCGCCGATGAAATACGCTCGGCCTACCGGGACCTGGTAAAAAAATATCATCCCGACCTTTATTTCAACGCCGGGGAAAAGGCGGCGGCTACCGAAAAACTAGGGCAGATCAACGAGGCTTACGCGGTTCTCGGAAATCCGCAGCGTCGCCAGCGCTATGATGAACAGTCCGTGCAACAAGCCCAATCCCGCCGGCGCCCACCGGTTGCGCGGAGACAGCGACCTGCTCCATCCCGCGCTCGTCGGGGTGGATTGAGACAAAAGTCGGCCGAGATACTGAAGCGGCTAAAGGATCGCCGATCCATCTCCAAAAAGCGCGTCGGCTATGCCCTGGCCGCGGGGATAGCGATTTTGGCCGTGATGTATGCAAGCGGAGGCGAACCGCGCCTGACGACTCAATGGACACTGGTGGAGAAAGTGGAAATTTCATCGTCCAAAAGCAGTTTCACACCCGGCAGCGCCGGCCAGCGCTGGATCCCGGTGGGGGAGTACGGCGATGTTTCGGAATGTGCCGCGATGCTCAAGAAAATCGTGCGCGCGGATGAGCAAGAAGGCAGCAGGGTTATCTACGATGAACGCCGCGGCACCATGGCGATTACGGTATACGTAAAAAGTGAAGCCTCTCCGGGCCAGGACGCTTCCCCTTCCAACGCGACCTCGGAAAGCTCGGCCGCGACTGGCGGTGCTTTCAAAAACGACCGGTTGAAGCAGCCGGAGGGGGATCCCATCGGGGAAGCCTCTCCGCAGAGCGTTTCGACAAAGCGGGTAAGAAATCTCGAGTGCCGTGAAATCCAAAAGGTGGAGTCTCTGTCCAGAGTGCGGCGGATATTGACGAGTCTCGGCCTTGGTTGGTGAACACGAAGAATACTCCCGCCCTTTGAAGTGGATGGCTCTGCACAAACGGCGAGGCCGCGCGCACCCCGTGGATGAGTCTCGTTCATTGCGGGCGTTTCGTGCGGATAAACAGCGCGATGACGAGCAAACCGACGTGCAGGACGGCGATCAGGAAGAATAAGTCCTGGTACGCCCGAGTCAGCGCCTGATTGACGAGGGTGTGGGCAAGCAGGGATCGGGCGCGCTCCTCGAGGGCGAGGCCGTAATGGCCGGCGTGGGTGAGCAGGCCCTGAATGTGCGATAGCGCTTGCAAGCGCTCCCCGGAGGCGAAGACTTCGCCTTGAAGCGGGGGAATCGCATAAAGATTAAAAAACGCGTGCCGTTCAAGCAGAAAGGTCAATATTGCGACGCTGAAGGCTTCGCCGAGGCCCCGCGTCATGCCGATCATGCCGCTGCCCATGCGGGCGCGGCCTTCAGGGATGGCGGCCAGGGCGACGGTGTTGAGGGGTGCGTTGAGGCTCGACTGGCCGAAGCTCTTGACGCACATGAAAAAGAAAATAAACGCGACGCTGCTCCAGAGCGATAGTTGCGAGAGCCCGTAGAGCGCAAAGATCAGGATCGCCAGGCCGCCGACAATCGGAATGCGCGGTCCCACGCGGTCGCTCAATTTTCCCGCCAGAGGGGACCACAGACCGGTGATGATGGCTCCCGGCAATAAAAAGATTCCCGCCTGGGTGGGTGTGTAGTTGAGACCCTTTTGCAGAAAAATGGCAAGCAGATAACTGGCGCCGCGAAAACCGAAAACGCGAAAAAAAATCAGACCATTCGCCAGGCTGAAATTAAGATCGCGGAAATAGCGCAATTCGAGAAATGGCCGCTCGGTTTTCAACTCGACGAAAATGAAAAGCGCGAAAGAAACGCCGGCGAGAGCGAAGAGGGAAACGATCCAGCGGCTGCCCCAGCCCATCTCATGGCCGAGATTGAGCCCGAGCAGCAAGGCGACGCTGGCGACGGTCATCGTCAGGAGACCGGGCAAATCGAGAGGCGCGGCTGCGGGCTTCGCCGCCATGCGCGGCAAAAGATAGTAGCCGCTCACGATGCTGAGCGCGCCGGTCGGCAGATTGATATAAAAAATCGCGCGCCAGTGCACATGCTCGGTAAGGTAGCCGCCCAACAGCGGGCCGAAGAACGGTCCGAGGGACCAGCCGGTCATAAACAGCCCCATGGCCAGACCGCGCTGATGGCGCGGAAAAGCTTCGAACATGATCGCCATCGAAATGCCGAGCAGCGGTCCGGCGCCGGCCGCCTGAACGATGCGAAAGAAAATCAGCGACTCGGCGTTCCAGGAAAAAGAGCAGAGCAAAGATCCGGCGGTGAACAGGGTCGTGCTCGCGATGAAAAGATTGCGGTCGCCCATGCGGTCGCCGAGCCAGCCGACGCAGGGAATGAGCACCGTGCGGGTGATCATAAAGCCGGTCAGAACCCACTGAATGCGGTTGAGCGAAGTACCGAGCGAGGACATGATCGTCGGAATGGCGACGTTGACGGCCGTGACGCTGAGACCGATCGACAACGTCCCGAGGAACAGGGTGATCGCGATCCACCATTTGCGAACGCCGTCGGTGTACACCTCGGAACCGGCGGCGACATCCATGGGGGCCGCGCTCATGGAGAACTTCTCTCGATGCGGACGACGACGAGCATGCCGACCTTTAGAAGTCCGTCTTGATTGTCGATGGAAATTTTCACCGGCAAGCGCTGCGTCGACTTGATGAACTGGCCGGTGAGCTTCTGCGGATTGAACAGGGAGAACTCGGAGACCGTCGCGGCACCGACTTCCGTCACCGTCCCATTAAAGGTTCGATCGGGATAGGAATCGACGCGAATGATCACGGCTTGGCCGGGTTGCACATGGCGAAACTCCGTTTCATCGACGTTGGCTTCCACCCAATAGAGGCTGTCGTCGACGATCATGAAGATCGGTTGGCCGATTTGGGTCACCTCGCCGCGGTTGGCGCTCTTTTTGACCACCACCCCGCTCACGGGACTGCGGATGACGGTGAGGGAAAGCTTGCGCCGCAGTTCCGCGAGGTTCGCGACGGCGCCGCGCACCTCGGCCTGGCGCGCTTGCAGCTCGGCTTGCATGACGGCGATTTCGCCGGACGCGATCCGGGCCAGATCGAGCGAGGACTCGCCCTCCTTGATTCTTTCTTTCAAGCCGGCCATATGAGCTTCGGTTTGGCGCAGGTGAGTCTTGGCGCGGTCCAGTTCCTGTTCCGCGACGAGCTGTTTTTCAAAAAGTCTTTGATTGCGCGACCAATCGTCGTTAGCCTGGACGGCGTGGGCGCGCGCTTCGTCATAACTGTGGCGCGCGGCGCGCAGCGCCGCTTCGGCTCTTGTCACTTCCTCCTTTTGTCTCGCTTCGTAGAGCGCGATGCTCATGGATCCTTGCCGGGCTTTGCTTTGCAGTCGCTCCAGGTCCGCCTCCGCCTGCTGGATCTGAATTTCCAACTCACGGCGGTCGAGGGTGGCCAGCACCTCGTCGCGGTTTACCCGGTCGCCCTCGGTCTTGTTCAGGGACTCGATTCTGCCGGTTAGCTCGGCGCTGACGGCCACGATATCGGCTTTGATCCGCGCGTCGTCGGTGGACACGTAACCGGAGGTTATCCACCACCAGAGTCCGACGCCGCCGAGCGCGGCGACGATGGCCGTTGATAGGAGCAGCGTTTTCCACGTCTGTTTGATCATGGATACTTTCGCGGCCGCGTTGAACCATTAGCGGCGCGCCGCTTCACGAGTGTGCCGCGATCGGAGGTTCGTCCTTCGAGAGCCTCGGGACGAATCCGCAATACCCTGGTTTCGTGCGGCTCCGATTCCGTCCGGGGCGCGCCAGCCCGCCCGGAACCAAGCCGTAAGGAACCATGAACGGGTTGGCAACAGGGTCCCGGAACCAGAGCGGGCGGCCCCATGCTAGCAGCCAAAGCCGTACAGCCGCGCGCAGTTGTCCCACAGAAACTTTCGTTTGGTTTGTTCGCTGAAGGGCTGTTTGAGCAAGGTTTCCACCGCGTGGGGGTATTTTACGTCGAGATGGGGGTAGTCAGTGGAAAAGACGATGTTGTCCTCGAGACCGAAGTCAGGGATGTTCTTGGCGACGAATTCATCGCACTCCACCGCGCCCCAGCACTGGCGCTGAAAATAGGCCAAGGGTTCGAGCTTCATTTCGGGATGCTCGGCGGCGCCGGTCAACTCGGCGTATTCACCCATGCGCCAGAGCAGCCAGGGGAGCCAGGCGCAGTTGCCCTCGAGAAATGCCACTTTCAATTTTGGGAAGCGCTCCATGACGCCGCCGTAAATCATGTCGGCGCAGGCGAACATGTTGGCCATCGGGAAAGACAAGGTATTGAACATGGTGAAGCTCGGAATGAACCGGAGCAACGCCGGCTGGGGAAGGTAAACCCGTCCGGCTTCATGAAACCCGATCGGAATGCCCAGTCTCTGGCATTCTTCCCATAGCGGATCGTAGTAGGGATCGCTCCACATTTTGCCGTTGACGTGGTTGGGGCGCATGAGAATGCTGCGGAACCCGAGCCGCTTCACGACCCGGCGGGTTTCCTCCACGGCCGAGGAAACGTCGTGGGGTGCGACGATGCCGGCGCCGTACATGCGCTCGGGAGCGATTTTACAGAAGTCGTGCAACCAGTCATTGTATGCTCCGGCGATGGCCGCGGCAAGTTCGGGATCGAGCCCGTCGACGGCGAGAACAAACAAACCGCGGCTCGGATACAGGATCGCTACGTCGAGTCCTTCTTTATCCATGGCCCGGAGCTGGGCGACGTTGTCGAAGCCCCGCGCTTCTTCTTCCGGGTATTTTTCATTCAAGATTTTTTCGCGAATCGGCCGGAGCGCGGGAGCAGGTCGCTCCGGCGCGCGCGGCATGATCTTGCCCTCGACCTGGACGCCGAGGTCGCGCTTGTGGCGGTTGAGGCCGATGGGCGCGCGCCCGAGGTATTTTTTGTCGATGTATTTCTGCCACAGATCGCAGGGCTCCATCACGTGCATATCGGAGTCCATCGCCTTGAAACCGTTCTTCATCGGCGCTCTCCTGATTTATCGCTGGGCTTCCACTTCGCATAACAAAGGGCAGGCCTCGGTGTCAATTTGTTTGGCAGCGGGTGT
>CAZILB010000194.1:0-6362 GCA_964539925.1 uncultured Syntrophobacter sp.
ACTTCCAGGCAATTATGTTCATCGAGATGAATATGCAGGCTGGCGTTGACGGCGACCTCGGCTTTGTGCTGCATGTCGGCCAGCATGTCGCTTAAACGGTGTACCCTGTGGTCATATACCAGCGTTACCACACCGATCACCTCGGCGTCGCCCTGACTGACCTTTCTCTGAATCAGATGATCGCGAATCAGGTCGCGGATCGCTTCGGAGCGGTTCTGATAGCCCACCCCGGAAATACTTTCATCAAAGGCGGCCAACAAGTCCTCTTCCAGAGAAACGCCAAAGCGCGACAGGTGGTGCATAAACCTAAATTCCAACTCCTCCGTAGCACGGAAACAAAGATCGTGTCAACATTGGATCGCACATAGGCGTCGAGTTGGCAGCGCGCCGACGGTGTGCTAGGCGTATAGACGCGTGCGAGCGGTTAATTTCATTGGGATTTTACTCTTGCTGGCCGTTTCCGTCGGCTGCGGGCGCAACGAGCGGATGGATCTGCTTTACGCCGAGCGCTGTCTCAATTGCCACGGCGCCGGGGGCAGAGGCGATGGCCCGATGGCCGAACTCTTGCCGGTGAATACCCCCGACTTCCGCGATACCGTCCAACGCAAAAGCAACAGTCAAATCAGGAAAATCATCGCCGAGGGACGCGGTTTGATGCCGGCCTTTGAGCCGGCGCTGAGCCCGGCGGAGATCAATGATCTTTTGCAAATGGTTCGCTTTTTGAGCCGGGAGGGACGAGATCTGGCGTGGTGGGAAAAATATGACGCTCTTATCGTTGCCCACTGCAGCATTCCCTGGGAGAGTGTGCTTGGCTACGACGAACCGCCGGAAGAGCGGGTGCGGTAGAGCCAACCCATCGCGGGGCTCGGCGTCTCGGGCATCGGCGGTCCTGTCGCAAGTTTTTGCGGCTTTGCGCTTTCCCGGCGCATGGAGGATCAGAAGTTTGGCTTGACAAGGTTCCCGGTTAAAACTAAACTCAAACATGAAGTTTTGCGGTGACAAAGGTTATGCCAGTCGATCATCTTGAGCATCTTGAAGCGACGATAAATCGGCTCCTGGAGAGGCACGAGAAGACTAAACGGGAAAAAGAGCAGCTGCAAAAAAAGCTCGAACAAAAGGAAAGCGAATGGCATCATCTGCGCGGCCAAATTCGCCAGTACGAACGCGAGCGTATCGAGTTCAAGGAAAAATTGGACAAAATCATCGGCCAGTTTGCAGGTTTGAATCTATCTGAATAGGGACCGACATAGCCATGAAAAAAGCGCTCGATGTGACGATTTTGGGCCAGAAATTCACCATTAGCAGCGATGCCGACGAAGGCTACATGCTCAAGGTTGCCGGTTATGTTGACGGCAAAATGCAGGAGCTCATGAGCGCGTCAAAGCCGGCGGCGAAGTCCAACCTGGCGATGCTGGCGGCGCTCAATATCGCCGACGAATATCACAGGCTGAAAAATGCTCATGACAACGTCATTAGCAAACTGGACCAACTGTCAAAAAAGCTTTCGCTGACATTGTCTGAGGAGGGTTAAGCCTTTTTAAGGCGACGCAGCTCCCCGGAATGCGTTCATGCGGGGACACGCCTTAGAAACCGAGGCGGCGTGGGCAGATGAGGGAATGGGGAAACACGATAGCAATGGATCTGATCCGTTGGGTAATTTTTTTCTGTGATTCACGAGCGATGCGGCAGCCCGGTGCGGAAAATCCTGAAACTCGCCTGGATAAACCGTTGACGATGGCCTTTGCAGCGCCAGCCCCGGCCCGGTTCGGGGGGCGGTCGTCAAGGGGGCCGACTTCCGTGAATCGTCGTTCAGATCTCTAGCCGACCGTTCTCCAGCAAAGTTTCATCTCGTCATCTCTCCAACCGCTCCGGATCGGATTGTGTACGGAGCCGTTATGGATGAGGACCGGGAGACTTTGCGTCGCGGGGCCATGTCGCGGCGCAACTCGCTTTCTCCAACCGACTGTTTGTCCTGGAGCCAATCGATTCAGGCCCGGGCGCTCGATCATTCGCAATACCGAGCTTCCCGCTCGGTTGTTCTTTACAGTCCGATTCAAAACGAAGTCGATACCGGCGAGATTCAAAAACGTTCGTTCGCGCTTGGGCGGAAGGTGTTTTATCCGAAGATTGGCAAAGGGTCCGAGCCCGGGTTTTACCGGATTTTTTCACCGAACGACCTGACTGCGGGTCCGTTCGGCATTGCCGAGCCGGACAGCGCCCATCCGCTTACGGAAAGCGATCGAGCGAATATGGTCGTCTTTGTTCCGGCAGTGATGTTCGATCGCCGCGGCCATCGACTAGGCCGGGGCGGCGGGTGGTATGACCGCTTGCTGGCGCAGCTGGAGATGCAGGGAGTCTACATTGGCTTGGCGTACGAGTTTCAGATCGTGGACCGGCTCGCTGCGCGGAAATGGGACCGAAAGGTTCACTATGTCATCACTGAAAACCGGGTCATCGACTGTCACGCAGAGCCGCATTAGGCCGCGAAAAACGGTCGGTTTAGCCATTTGAAGGGGGGTGTTTTCTTTGGATCAGAGTGTTTTGTTTGGGGTTGCGGGATTGGCCGGCGGGCTGGCGATCGCCTGGGTCGTTGCCTTCGTCCGCGGCAAGCGGGCGCACCTGGAAGCCGAGACGGCGAAAACCAGCGCCGTACGCATCATTGAGGAAGCCAAGAAGGACGCCAACGCAATCAAGAAGGAAGCGGAGCTGTACGCCAAGGACAGCGTCCTTAAGGAACGGGCGGAATTCGAGAAAGAAGTGCGCGAGACGCGCCGCGAACTGCTAAATCAGGAAAAACGTTTAATCGGCAAGGAGGAGAGCCTCGACAAGCGGCTCGAAACCGTCGATAAGCGCGACAGCGAGCTTGCAAGGCGCGAGCAGTCGCTCAAGGCACGGGAGAGAGCGCTGGAAGAAAAGGCCGCGGAGAGCGATCGCCAAATTGACGAAGCGCGGCGCCAACTGGAGCAGGTCGCCGGTTTGACTCGAGAAGAAGCGAGAAACAACTTGATCGAGCAGATGGTCGATGAAGCCAAGCATGAATCGGCGAAGCGGATTCGTGTCATTGAGGAGGAAGCCAAAGCGGAGGCTGTGCGCCGGGGGCAAAAGATCGTCGCCCTGGCGATCGAGCGGCTCGCCGGTGATTTCGTCGCGGAACGCTCGGTGACGATATTTCCGCTGCCCAACGACGAACTCAAGGGAAAAATCATCGGCCGCGAAGGGCGCAATATTCGCGCCCTCGAAGCGGCGACGGGAATCGACCTGATCGTCGATGACACGCCGGAGACCGTGGTCATTTCGGGGCACAATCCGATCCGGCGCGAGATCGCCCGGCTGTCCTTGGAAAAGCTGGTTTCGGACGGGCGCATTCACCCCGGCAGAATTGAAGAGGTGGTGCGCAAATCGGAGCAGGAAATCGACGAGGCGATTCGCGAGGCGGGACAGAAGGCGATCTTTGACGTCGGCGTGCACGGCGTCCACCCGGAGATCATCAAGCTTCTCGGGCGGCTCAAATATCGCTACAGTTACGCCCAGAACGTGCTCTTGCATTCCATCGAAGCGGCGTTCATCTGCGGGGCGATGGCCGCGGAGCTGGGCTTGAACGAGAAACAAGCGCGGCGCGCCGCATTGCTGCACGACATCGGCAAGGCGGTGGACCACGAAGTCGAAGGATCGCACGCGCTCATCGGCGCCGAGCTCGCGCGCAAGTACGGCGAGTCTCCGAAGATCGTCAACGCGATTGCGGCGCACCATGAGGACGTGAAGGCCGAAACCATCCTGGCGCCGCTGGTGGACGCCGCCGACGCGCTCTCGGGAGCGCGCCCCGGAGCCCGGCGCGAAATGATGGAGACCTATACGCGGCGGCTGGAGGAGCTCGAGCGCATTGTGAACGAGTTCAAAGGCGTGGAAAAATCCTATGCCGTCCAGGCAGGCCGAGAGATCCGCATCATGGTCCAGCACGACCTGGTTTCCGACGATGAAGCCGCGCGCATGGCGCGCGAAATCGCCCGCAAGATCGAGAGCGAGATGACCTATCCCGGGCAAATCAAAGTCACGGTGATCCGCGAAATGCGCGCCGTGGACTACGCCAAATAAGAGAGCGAGGCAGGATGAGAGTGCTGGTCCTCGGGGATGTGGTGGGAAGGCCCGCGCGGCGCGCCGTGCGCGAGCTTGTCCCTGCGCTGATCGAAAAGGAAGAAATCGACCTCGTGGTCGCGAATGCGGAAAACGCGGCCGGCGGCATGGGCGTCGACATCAAGAGCGCCAACGAACTCTTGTCGGCGGGCGTTCAAGTGCTGACTTCCGGCAATCATATCTGGAAGAAAAAGGAAATTTACCCGTTTTTGGATGAGCGGGAAAATCTCCTCCGTCCCGCCAACTTTCCCGCCGGCGCGCCGGGAAAGGGCTGGTGTGTTTGGCAGCAAAACGGGCGGCGCGCGCTGATTATTAACCTCCAGGGACGCGTCTTCATGCCGAATCACGTGGACGATCCATTTCGCTGCGTCGATGAGCTTCTGAGACAACACGGCGCTCAATCGCGCGTCGTGATCGTCGACATGCATGCCGAAGCGACCTCGGAAAAATACGCCATGGGCTGGTATCTCGACGGCCGGGCGTCGCTCGTCTTCGGCACTCACACCCATGTGCAAACCGCCGACGAGCGGATTTTGCCGTGCGGGACGGCCTATATCACCGACGTGGGCATGTGCGGCCCGTTCGATTCGGTGATCGGCATGGAGAAAGACACCGTGATCCGGGGGTTCATCACTCAGTTGCCGCGGCTGTTTGAAGTCGCCCAGGACAATGTCGTGCTGCAAGGGGTGATCGCCGACATCGACGACGAAAACGGCAGGACGCGGGAGATTCGCCGGCTGCGAATTCATTGGGAAGCGAGCCGCAGAACATGACCGACCTTGAGACGCAACTCGAAACGATCAAGCGCGGCACGGTGGACATTTTACCGCAGGAGGAGCTCGTCGCGAAACTCAAAAGAGGCCGGCGGCTACGCATTAAAACGGGATTCGATCCCACCGCGCCGGATCTGCATCTGGGCCACACCGTGCTGATCCAGAAGATGAAGCAGTTCCAGGACCTCGGACACGAAGTTATATTTCTGATTGGCGATTTCACCGGCATGATCGGCGATCCGACGGGTAAATCCGAGACTCGCAAGCAGCTCACGCGCGAAGAAGTGGCAAAGAACGCGGAAACTTACAGGGAGCAAATTTTCAAGATTCTCGACCCGAAAAAGACGCTCATCGAATTCAATCATCGCTGGATGGAGAAAATGGATGCGGCGGCCATGATCGAGCTGGCGGCCAAATACACCGTGGCGCGCATGCTCGAGCGGGAGGATTTCAAGCAACGCTACCAGAGGCAGCAGTCGATCGGCATTCATGAGTTTCTCTATCCTTTGATCCAGGGCTACGATTCGGTCGTGCTCAACGCCGATGTGGAGCTGGGCGGCACCGATCAGCGCTTCAATCTGCTCATGGGGCGCGAGTTGCAGCGCGAGTACGGCCAGGAGGCGCAGGTGGTGCTCACCATGCCGCTTCTAGAAGGCCTGGACGGCGTCCAAAAGATGAGCAAGTCCCTGGGCAATTACATCGGCATCAATGAACCGGCGGAGGATATCTTCGGCAAAATCATGTCGATCTCGGACGACCTCATGTGGCGCTACTACGAGCTGCTCAGCGACAGGAAACTCCAGCAAATTCAGGCGCTTCGTGCACAGGTGGAAAGCGGGGCGCTGCATCCAATGGAAGCCAAGAAATCCCTCGGTGCGGAGCTGGTCGCGAGATTTCACGGCCGCCAGGCGGCGGCGGCGGCGCGGGATTATTTCGAGGCCAAATTCCAGAAAAAAACCGCGCCCGCCGATATTCGCACACAGTTCGCCGTCAAGGAGCCGGTTTGGATTTGCCGCTTGCTCGTCGATCTGGCGTTTGCAAAGTCCACCAGCGAGGCCCGGCGGCTGGTGGCGCAGGGCGCCGTCCGAGTCGACGGAAAGGCGATCAGCGATGTGAATTTCGAGTTTCGCGGCGAGGCGCACAGCGTATTGGAAGTGGGCAAAAACCGTATTGCCCGGGCGGTAAAGGAATCCTGACATTTTTTTGCCGATGCTATTGACAATATCCGCTCTTTTCCCTATAACAAACTTTCGCCCGTCGTCGGGCGGCCCTTCTGGTCTTTGAAAACTAAATAGTAGCAACTGCCATTTATGAGCAGTGACGGTTTAGGGTTTCCGAAAAGCCATTGAGTGCAGCTATCAATCTCTACAGTCAATCCTCCACCTGAAGGTGGATTGAAAGATTTAACTGGAGAGTTTGATCCTGGCTCAGAACGAACGCTGGCGGCGTGCCTAACAC
>CAZILB010000195.1:0-6273 GCA_964539925.1 uncultured Syntrophobacter sp.
AGGGGCGAAATATTGCCGCCGGCTTACGGCCACGTCGGAGACGAACATGACCCCCGTGTAGCGGTCGAATAGCGGTTTCAGTCCCGCCAAAATCGGCTCGACCTTTTCCGGCGTGACCACCGTCATGAGCATGACGAGGCTGTCCATCTCGTTGAACATCGGATGGGCGGTGTGAAAACCGTGGTGTCCTTTTCCCGAAATGTTGTGGATGATCGTGTAGCCGGTGGCTTTATCGTCAAGCAGGTCGGTGGCGAACTTCAGGTGCTCTCCCTGGATGATAATCCTGATCTCCTTCATCGGATGCAGCGTGAGGTCGGTCACGGTTATCCTCCTTTCAAGCCGGTCTGTATTCAGGATGCGAACAGCCGGATTTTACCGGCTTCCAGCCTTGCTTCGGTACATATCGATAACACAAGCGTTCTTCCGGTTCGATGGCGATCAGGTAAAGCCACTCGTGGTCATAGAGCTGCTGCAGGTGGCGATGGTTGCGGATGATTTTCTCGATCCGTTCCCTGGGCGCTTCGACCAGTGTGAGGAGCCGCATCGCTTCGTGATAGGGATGGGCACCGTTCATCACCGTCTGCCAGGCAAGTCCGGTGCGCAGGTCGCTCTGGGGACCGGACATGATACCGAAGCGGCCGACCACGTTATGGTAAATCTTGCTGCCGCTGCCGAAAACCTCCGGGTCCACCACGGAAAAATAATGCTCCATGTTGATCCACTGGCCGACGATCTGCGGGCCGGTCATGACCACTTCGAGCAGCCGTCCGTCCGGATCTTCCCGGTAATCGTATGAATGGAGAAAAACGCGACCCTCGAGATTGATGCCGCGCGTCAGCGCGCGCCGACCGGCGATAAAGGCCGCGTTGCCGGAGAGACCCCACTCTGGCCGGACCTGGCTCCAGTCGGCGCTCCGCCTGCGCACCATCCGCTTGGCTCTCGAAGCGCTCCAGGGAGCGGCAACCTCGGGGAGTCTCGTGCAGCGTTCCTGGCTGGTCCGAGCACCGGCCGTTTCGAGATCGCGGGACAGTTGCAACAGATCCTTGCGATGGGTGGGAGGAACGTCCTCGAGGTCGAACAGCTCCAGGTCATCGGTGGTGGTGTTGTGCTGGCCGGCGACAAAATGCGTATCTTGCGGAATGGCGATGCCGTTCTTGGCCAGTTGTTCCCGCACCAGCGGTCGGTTGGCCATGATCGCCAGCACCCGCGCATTGGGCTTGCCGGGGTTGCCGCCGCAGGCGCCGCAGTCCAGCGCCGCCTCGAAAGGATTGTTCTCCGAGCTGCTGCCATGGCCGCAAAAAAGCACCACGCGGGCGAAGTTTCGTGTGAGTCCCATCATGCGCAGCGCGGTTTCCACCGTGAAGACCTGTTCGCTGAGCGTAAAGCCGGTGCGGGTGATCCGCTCCATGCGCGCGAAGGACGCGCCCCGGTTGATGCCGTAGTGCCGGCGCAGGTCTTCGACGAAGGCGGTTTCCTCATCGGGAGTAAGGGCGGTGGAGCGCGCCCTGGGGGAGGGTTCGCCCGTGCTCTCCTCGTCGAGCGCCCGGAGGCGCAGGTAGTCCAGCCGTTCCAGGGAAAGGTTCAAGTTGCGGTCGCCGAATTTTTCTTGCAGCGCCCTGCGCGTGGCGGCGCGCTGTTCCGCCGCAAGCATCTCCTCGACTTCTTCCCGGGAGAGTTTGTCCACGGTCAAGGTGGTGGCCACCGGCGGGACGAGTTTGGAGCGCAGCCATTCGATGGCCCGTCGATACCAGTCAGGGACCAGGGTTTTGCCGACGAACGGCAGGCTGTAGAACCAGCCGAGGGACTCGACCATGACATAGGGCGTGACGACGTTTTCCTTGAGGTCGTAGAGCAGCGTATGGCCGGTATCGAGAAGTTTCTCCCGGTGCCGGTGGCGGAGGAGAAAGCGCCCCTGATAGGTTCGGGGAATTTCCCGGACCTGGTTTTTGCTTTTCATGATCACCGGAAACTGATCGGTTTCATGATGGCTGCCGAGCGCTTGATGGCGGATGAAGACGGCAAAAAAACCGGCAAAGCCGAAGGTCTCGTAATCACCGACGGCTTCAAGATGGCGCCGAAACGGCTCGGAGCGCACGTCGATGCAGAACACCGCTTGGGCCTGGGGACGGACCATCCTTATGTCGTCGAGGGCCCCGGCAGGGCGAGAAGCCTCGGAGGCGATCTTGTCTGAGTCAAGCTCCGCGGGCGGTGCAAGATTGAAGCGAAGCTTTTCCAGAAGCCGTTCCCGGTAGCTCGCCTCGAAAGCCTGGAGCCACACCGGTCCGTGGGTCGATTCGGGAGAGCCGTCGAGCCAGTGAAGCAGAGTCGCGCGCGAGTCGGCGGAGCATTGGGTCAGGAGCGCGGGATCGATTTTCAGCGCCCGCGCCAGCGCGGCGAGCTTCCATGCTGCGCTTAGATGGGCGCGATGGGCGGCCTCGTTGCCGGCAAGAGCGGGCGCAAGACCGCCGCGCCGCCCCAGTGCCTCCGAGATCGCCGCCGCGTTGCCGTCGACGCCTAAGAGATCGCGGCAGGCTTGTTGCACCAGTTCGCGCTCGTACCACAAACGCACGGCGAGGTATTGTACGAGATCGATCGGGTAGGCGAGTTGCCAGGGATATTCGCTCTGATCGGCGCGCCACTTGATGAAACCGGCCCAGCCGGGCAGAGCCGCGAGATGAACTGAAAGATAGTCCTGCCAGGCTTCCGGATGAACGCCGAGCGCGCCGAGACTTTCGAGCAGCGCATCCTCGGCATGGGCCGGCAGGCGGGCGAGTGTCTCGCGGCTGTTTCGGATGCCGCAGGGGGACCACTCCTTTTGCGCGAGCGATTTCCAGGCGGCGTAAAAGCCCTTCTCCCGGCCGGGCATGGCCCAGGTGGCGTGCCCTTCGTCCAAAAACACCTCGCACCATTTGATCAGTTCGCGGTTGATGTGTTCGCAGATCTCGGCGCCGAGAATGCGATCGCACCACCCGGAGAGCGTCTCGTTGCCGAGCAGAGCTTGCCGATCCTCGGCGCCCTGGGAAGACTGCGGCGCCGTGAGCGCCGCTGCGATACGTTCGGCCAGGGAAGATATTTGCGGGCGGTCTGGATGGTGTTCGAGCGCGGCGTCCAGAGTGTCGGCGGGCGGGGCCGATATCCCTTGAGTTAAATGCACGCGCAGCACATCAAAACGGCTCACTTGACGCGCTCCAAGCGTTACTTGCCCGTCTGAGGCACGAGGCTTCAGGGCGGCGTCGAGGTGATGCGGCTGAATCCTGCCGGAGCGGAAGTAGTCGCGAAAGGTTTCATTGGGCAAATAACCGTTGCCGCCCAAGAGGCGTTGCGCCCGGCGCACGGCTGCTTCGAAATGGAGGTCTTCGAGCCCGTGCAGCGGATTGTGATGCACGAAGGTGCGCATGGGCCAGTAATAAGCGATGATCTCGCTCGCCAGCCGGATCAAAGCTCTCAGCTCCATCCGCTGGGTTTCGCTGAAGCTCGCGCTCGCTACTTGTGCCACGGCATCATCTCCATGGCCATGCGTTGACCGTCGGCGAGCAGGTTGGCTTCGAGCCATTCCGGCGGTGTCGTGCCGAGGAGCGCCAGGACCACCAGCAACAGTACGAAGGACGCAAGCTCGGGGTGGCGCAGATCTTCATAGCGAATGTCGGCGCGATGGGGTCCGAAGAGGAGCCGCAGCATCATTCTGAACAGATACCAGGACGTCAAAAACCAGCAGAGCATGATGACGATGAGCCCCGCGGAAGTCGCAACGGCGGGCTGGAGCAGCATGGCGGCGTAGGCGGAAAAAAGGCCGAAGGGAGGCAAACCGACGCCGGCCATGACCAGCAGTGATACCACGGCGGCGAAGCGCGGCATCGGCTGCGCCAATCCGTGCATCTGTTCCAGCGTGATATCCCCATAGCGTCTCCCGATGCGCTGCCAGGCGAGCAGCAGCGTGGCTATGAGCAGAGCCACCGCGGCGGAATAGACGACCGCCTGCGCCGCTACGGTTCCGGTGACGGCGGCGTGCCACCAGAGCGCCGAAAAGTAGGCGAGGCCTGCGTAGGCCAACAACTTCGGTACGCGGGTTTGCGCCAGAGCTTTGAACGATCCATAGAGCGCTCCGAACAGGGCAAGCGCGCTTACGGCCGGGAGAACCTGGGCGGGAATTTGGGGTAAGACGTTGGCCAGGGCGTATAAACCCGCCGCCGGCATCAGCACGGCAAAAGCCACCGCCAAAAATCGCGGGGCGCGCGTCAGCGCGGCGACGTAAGCACCATGCAGCGGAAAGAGCGGCAGCAGGAGAGCCGCGAAGCCCGTTAAAGCCATCTCCGTCGCCGGCAGTTCCGGCAGTTGGGCGGCAGAGAGCAGAGCCGCGACGACGGCGATGGAAGCGGCAACAACGGGGAATGACTGGCTCGCGTTCAGGCGGTCAAATCCGCGCGTGAACAGACCCCGGAGCCTCACGGACAAAGTGTCCAGGTACAGGCGGTTGAGCAAGAATAAATAAAGCCGTACCTGCAGCGCGTCGACCCCCTCGGGCATGCGCAGCGTGCGTCCGTGGCTCCTCGCATAGATCAAAAACCAGCCGAAGACGATAACCAGCGCAAACACCCCTACCAGGAGATCGAACACCGCCACCGGCAAAGCGCCGGCCTTGAAGTGGGAAGCAACTTCGCCCGGCGCGGGAAACAGAAAGTGCGTGAAGCTTTCCGCGGCCAGGAGATAGGTGATAACCACGACGAACAGGACGGAAAGCATGCTGACCGCGACTTTCCAGGAAGCCACCGCCCGGAGGCGATAAAGCGTCAGAATCGCTTGAGACGAGGTGGCCCAGCCAAAAAACAGAAAGATCGCCGTTCCCTGCGAGTCTCTGAGCGGAATGTCCAAGATGTCATGAGCCGCAAGCACGATGATCAGCGGCAGAATCAGTGTTGTGGCAAAGCCGGTCAGCCAGGTAAGGGTGGAAAACTCGGGGCTCTCCATGGCCTCGTGTTTAGGCGGAAATCTTGGCTCTTTGCGCGCGGCGTGAATCACATAACCGCAGTTCAAGAAGATCGATCCCTTGAACAGACCGTGGGCGATCAGATGAAAGATCGCCAGCCCGTAGGCGCCGACGCCGCATTCCATGATCATAAAGCCCATCTGCCCGATGGTGGAGTAGCCGAGGGTCTTTTTGATGTCGCTTTGGACGAGCATCATGGAAGAGCCGAGAAGGGCGGTCAGCATTCCTACGGCGAATACCAGATGGAGAGTCGCCGGGCTCAGGCCGTAGAGCGGCGCCATGCGGGCCAGGAGAAAGCCGCCGGCATTGATGATCCCGGCATGCAATAGGGCATGGACCGGCGTGGGCGCGTAGAGCGAGTCGGGCAGCCACATGTGCAAGGGAAACTGCGCCGACTTGGCCATGGCGCCGATGAAGATCAGCAAGGTCACGGCGGTGGCGGCGCGCATCTCGATGCCGGGCCAGAGAGACAGCGTGGCGGTGACGCCGGCGGCGCGGCCGAAGAGCTGCTGAAGATCCAGAGTTCCGTAAAAGCCGTAAGCCAGAACCACGGCGACGAGAAAGGCGACGTCGCCGAAGCGCTGCATGATAAAAGTTCTAAAGGCGCCGCGGACCGTGGGCGGATGCTGGTAGTTGTAAGAAAGCAGCGGCAGCAGCCAGCTGAGCAGCTGCCAGAAGATGAGCAGCATCAGCAGATTGGCGCTCGACACCATCCCGAACAGCGTAAAAGTCGTGAAGGCGAGCAGGCTGTGGAATCGCGCGTAACCGCTTTCCTGCTGCATATAGCGGATGGAAAAGAGATGGATCAGGATGCTGATCGCCGCGATATGCACCAGCATCACCGCCGAAAGCCGATCGATGTATAAAGCGAATTGCAGGACGCCGTCGTTCCACGGCCAAAGCGGAAGGGTGCGCGGCCCGCCGCCGGCAACCTCAAAAAGAAGCGCCAGGGACAGGACGAAGGCGATCACTTCGGCCGCCGTGCCGATCCAGGAAACTCTCGGGCCGATCGCACGTCCCTGAAGACCGGCGATCACGCCGGCGGCGAGGGGGGCCGCAAGGATCAGCAAAGGATAATATGCCAGGTTCATGTCAAGCGAACGTTTTCAGATTATGGTCAAAAAAAAGCCAGCATCGCTCCTCCCGGAATTCTGCTGGCCGTGCGCCGAACAAAAAAAAGCCGGTCTCTTCGCGAGCCGGCTATACCCAGACCAATCCCCGTTGCGGATCCTTCAGGCTATCTTCGGCAGCACTTTCTTAACCAAAGGGACGGCTTGGTGTCAAGCAAC
>CAZILB010000196.1:0-5940 GCA_964539925.1 uncultured Syntrophobacter sp.
ACCCTTCGAGATCCTCAGGGCAGGCCCTTGAACCTGGAACCACGCGCGTAAAGCGCGCTTACCCGCCGTAGAAAACTTTATCACCCAGATCTTTAAGCGTCAGCGTCAAGTCGTCAGGCCGGCCCGCGGGCTGCGCCGCGACACCGGCATCTTTGACCTCGCCGACAAAGATCGAGTGATCGCCTATTTCCATCGTGTTCACCAGCTCGCACTCGACAAAGGCCGGGACTCGTTCGAGGATAGGCGCGCCGAGGGCGCCTTTGCGAAAGGGTTCTCCGCCGATGCTGTCGCCCTCGCGTTCCAGGGGCTTGAAAAAAGTGAACGCCTGCCCCTTGTGGTCTTTACCGAGAATATTCAGCGCAAAGGCCTTGGCATCTTTAATGATCGAATGAGCCCCTGAGTCGGCCTTGACGCCGACGACCACGAGCGGCGGCTGAAACGCCGTCTGGGTCACCCAATTCACCGTTGCCGCGGCGACCTTGCCGTCCTTGCTCTCGGCAGTCAGCACGTACAATCCATAGGGAATCATCCGTAGTGCGGTTTTTTTGGTTTCGGCATCCATCGATAGAATTTCCTTTCAATTTTGCTTTCGCCGCCGCAGTTCCCGACGGCGCCATGATTTTATGGAAGCGCAGCGCAATCCGCAAGGCCCGCATACATCGGGGACGTTCAAACGTTTAAGCCGTTCAAATCGTTCAACGCGTGCGGAGCTTGTCCGGAGTCCGGCGAAGGAGATTGTTCGTCAGGATTTCGCGGCCGCGGGCAGGGAAAAAACCAATGCCGCGTAGAGGTTGCCGTTCACTTCGAAGTCGCCGGCTTCGCTCATCCCCAGCCCCTGAACATGAGCCTGCAACGAGTGCGGGTTGCTGCGCGCGACAAAGGCCACGCCGACCTCGAACCTGCCGGCCAAGTCCGCTCTCTGGGCCTCGTAGAGCCCGCGCAACAGCCCGCGCCGGCGATACTGTCGGGCGATGCAGACCGGTCCATAGATGTAACTTTTGCAAGAGTTTAACGGCCGGCCTTCAAAGCGCAGGCGATCGTAGGAGGCCAGCATCTTGGCAATCACCGCCGAACCGGATTCAAATTCGTTGCGAAATGCGCATAGAAAGCCGGCTAAGGCATCGTCGACCAGGGCGACCATCGTGCCCAGATCCTCGGCAATTTGCGCCGTTTGCGCCGGCGTAAATTGCGCCGAAAGAAAACCTTCCCGGCGCTCCTCCGGCGAAAGATTGGCGATGTAATTGTCCGACTGCAGTTCAAGAATCCGGGGATAGTCAACCGCGAGCGCGCGGCGGTACTCGACAACGGCCATCGCTTCTCTCAATGCCGAGAACCGCCCGGCCGGGGCCATTCGCCGCCCACTTCTTTGAGCATCTCGGCAAAATATCCGCCAAGGGCCCCGGCCGGGATGGCCGCGCCATAGGCCAGAGCCATGAACCAGTCCGGCAGTTCGGATTCCGTACCGGCCGCTGAAAACGCCAGCCCGAGGATAATCGCGCCGACGCCCACCAGAGCCCCATGCTTTATTTGCAGCGCGCCCGCTTTGTGCGCGGCGTAAAATCCGCCGATCATCGTCCCCAGAGAACCAATGACTAAACTGGCGATCAGACCCTCGCTGGAAGTCCAGTAGGCGGTAAAGGCATCCTCCATGGCGTCGCCCTTCTCGGTCAAATCCTTGGTCACATAAAACATAAAATAAAACGTCGAGAGGACCAGCGTCGCAACCGTGTCCACCACTACGCCGAGAATTACCGGCCGGATCTGAACGCCCGTGAAAAAGCCGGCCGGTTCAATGGGCGGCGGCGCGCCCGCAGTGCCTGGATTGTATTGCATCGTATGACCTACCTGTTCGATTCCAGAAACATTCTCCAGCCCGCCGCACCGGCGAAAAGCCGTTAGCCGCGCGGCATCACGATTTTCTTGTATCCCTTGGCCATTTCCCCTCCTAGTCGTTGCGCCTCGGGTGCATTGCGATTCCTCCCGGGGTATGATCGTTGCAACGCGGTTGACTTGCTCCGTTTCATCGGAAAAAGTACGTCTCGCGACGACAAAAGGCAAACTATTTTCACCTATGTTTCACCGATTTCAATATGAGAGCGAATTTTATCCGGCGCTCAGTCGCATCCCGCTCGACGTGCGCAGAAAACTTGACCTGACCGGCATCAAGATTTCGCTTAAAAATTGGCTCGCATTCGGCTACACCGAGCGCCTGGTGCTGTGTCACCTGCCGGTCGACAGCGACGAGGAAAGACAAATATTCGCCGCATATCTGGATTTTTTGTCGGGCCAATACTGCGATAGGCCGCTCCAAACCACCGATGCTCTCAACAGCGACTTATGGCGCGCGTCGGAGGTCCCCGAAGCCGTGTTGCGAAAAAGCGCGGCCGCCGCTTTACCCGTGAGTCTCGTGGAATGGGCTCGCTGGCAACCCCACGAGAGATACGCGCTTTACAAGATGGCTATTTCTACCAACCAGCCGGAAGCGTTCGCGCAAATTTTGGAGCAATTGCGCGGGCCGAAAGGCGCCGGCTGAAAGCTGACGACCGATGGCTAGCGTCAAATCCAACGACACCCGGCTCTCGCGTCTTGTGCCCTTCGGCCTGATCGGCCAGACCAAACCGCGCCGCTACCGCGAGATTCTCGGCGTTCTGTGGGAGAACAAAACCGAACTCCCTTACGCCTGGAAAGTCCTGAACCACGGGGTCTGCGACGGCTGCTCCCTCGGCCCGTACGGCATGAAGGACAACGTTCTCGACGGCGTGCATCTGTGCATGATCCGGTTGCAATTATTGAAATCAAACACCATGGCCGCGCTCGATCCGCCGGCGCTCGCCGACGTGAGCCGCTTGCGCCGGCTGGCCCCGGAGAAGCTCCGCTCCCTTGGACGGCTGCCCTACCCAATGATTCGCCGAAAAGGCGAGCGCGGTTTTTCGCGTGTTTCCTGGGACGAAGCGCTCGATAGGGTCTGCAACACCCTTCGCGCGATCACGCCCCACGAGATGGGTTTCTTGGCCACGGCGCGCGGCCTTACCAACGAAGTCTATTATGTCTTTCAAAAGCTGGCCCGCATACTCGGCACCAACAACGTCGATCTCTGCTCGCGGCTGTGCGAGGCCGCCACTGATTCCGGCCTCAAGGCGACCCTCGGCGCGGGCGCGCCGACCTGCTCGCTGTCCGACCTTATCGGCACCGACCTCCTGGTGATTTTCGGTTCCAATTTGGCCAACAACCAACCGGTGACGACCAAGTACATCCACTACGCGAAGAAGGCCGGCACTCGCGTCGCGGTAGTCAATCCGATGCGAGAATACGGCCTGGAGCGCTACCGGGTGCCTTCGATGGCGCACAGCGCGCTGTTCGGCACGAAATTCATGGATGACTTTTACCCGGTGCAGGTCGGCGGCGACATCGCGTTCATCAACGGCGTACTCAAGTTCTTGATCGCCGCCGATCGCGTTGACCGAAGCTTTATCGATCGGCACACCAGCGGATTCAACGAGCTTAAAGATGCCCTGGGGGCGCAATCCTGGGAGATGTTGGAGCAGGGCGCGGGATTGCCGCGCGAGGCGATGCAACGATTCGCGCTGGCTTACAGCGAGGCGCGCACCGCCGTCTTCGTCTACAGCATGGGGCTTACCCGGCATGAGTTCGGCGTGGGCAACGTCAAGGCCGTCGTCAATCTCGCCCTGGCCCGCGGCATGCTCGGACGGGAAAAATGCGGCATCATGCCGATCCGCGGCCACAGCAGTGTGCAAGGCGGCGGTGAGTGCGGTTCCGAGCCCGACAAATTTCCCGGCGGGTTTGCCGTCAACGACGACACCGCACGCCGTTTCTCCAACTTGTGGCATCATCCGGTGCCCTCCACTGCGGGCCTCAAAATCCCGCAGATGATCGAAACAGCGCACCGGGGAAGGCTCAATTTTCTATACTCCCTCGGCGGCAATCTGCTGGAGACCATGCCGGACCCGAAGTTTGTCGCCGAGGCGTTGGAAAAAGTTTCGCTGCGCGTGCACCAGGATGTCGTGCTCAACCCCTCGATGCTGGTCGACGCCGGCGAAGCCGTCGTCATCCTTCCCGGACAAACCCGATATGAACAACGCAGCGGCGGCACCTCGACCAACACGGAGAGAAGGATTCGCTTCACTCCGGAAATTCCCGGCCATCGCATCGGCGAAACCCGGCCGGAGTGGGAGATCCCGGTGCTGATCGGACGCAGATCGATGCCCAATGGCGACAATCTCTTCCCCTTTGACGACACTCAAGCGATTCGCGAGGAGATGAGCCGTGTCATGCCCCTATATCAGGGCATCGAAAAATTGCAGAAAGAAGGCGATCAGTTGCAGTGGGGCGGCCCCTATCTTTTTAAAGACGGATTCACCGCCATGCCCGGAAACCGAGCGCTCTTTACTCCCTTGGAACCGCCCGATCGCCGGCCTGCCGAGGGCAAGTTTTATCTCGCCACCCGGCGAGGCAAGAAGTTGAACCGCATGACTTTCGGCGGCGTGGATCGCCTCATGGGAACCGGCCGGCGCAACGTCGTTCTTATTTCGCCCGAAGACGCCGAGCGTCTCAAGATCGAGGACGGCGCAAACATCATCGTCCGCTCCGCCACTGGCGAAATGAAGGGCGTCATCCGGCTCGCGCCCGTCAAGTCGGGCACCGTGCAAGCTTACTGGCCCGAGGCCAACGCTCTGATCGCGCGCCGCGCCGACCCGGTCTCCAGCTTCCCGGATTACGACGTCGAAGTACGGATCGAAAAGGCTTAGCGTGGCGACGCCGGTCGCCAAATTCAATTCTTGAAAAGGAGAACATGATGAGCAGTCATGATCTATTTCCCTGTTTCTCGGACGCCGAATACTCTCGGCGCTACAACGCGATCCGCGAGGCGATGGTGAAGGAAAATCTCGCCGCGATCCTGATTTCCGGCGCGCGCGGGTCCTCCGAAGTTGCGTATCTTTCGAACTATCTCGCCCAGTCGCCCTGCTGGCTGCTGTTTCCACAGGAGGGAGAAGCGACGCTCTTCATTCACTTCTTCAATCATCAGCCCTGCGCCAAGGCACAATCGGTCATCGACGACGTGCGCTGGTACGGCCCCGCGCCAATGCCGACGCTGGCGGAGGAAGTTCGGCGCCGCGGTTTGTCGAAGAGTCGTATCGGGCTCGTCAGCATGCGCGCCATGGCCTACGGCCATGTCACGGAATTGCAGCGGCAATTCCCCGAAGCCGAGTTCATCGAGTTCGGCCCGCAGTTCGGCCGCATCCGCCGCGTGCGCAGCGCGGAAGAACTGGTCTATTTGCGCAGGAGCGGCTACCTCACCGATCTCGCCTGCGAAGCGTTGGAGAGCCAGCTGCGCCCCGGCCTGAACGAGCAAGAAGTGCTGTCGATCGTCTACGGCGCGTACATCAAACAGGGCGGCGATCCGGGAATTCATTTCATCGCGACAACCAACATGGAAAACCCGGACCGTTTCGTGCCCTGGCAGCGTACGACCACACGGGTGCTCGAAAAAGGCGGCGTCGTCATCACCGAGTTGACGGTCAGCTATTGGGGCTATTCAACGCAGATTCACCGCCCCTTCGCCATCGGCAAAGAGCCCGCACCGATCTACCGAAAACTTTTTGACGCGGCCCACCAGTGCTATGAAAATGTGCGACAAATCTGCAAACCCGGCATCACCAGCGAACAGATCGTCGCGGCCACTTCGGTGATCGAAGAGAGCGGCTTTAGCTCCTACGACAGCGTGTTTCACGGCGAAGCCGGCAAATCGCCCGAGCTCGGCACGAAATCGGCCGCCCATCCTCTGGAACCCTGGACCCTCGAAGCAAACATGGTTCACATCATTCAGCCGAACCCGATCACCCGGGACTTCAAGGCCGGCCTGCAGCTCGGAGCCGCCGTGCTCGTCACTCCCCGCGGCGGCGAGCCGCTGCACAACTATCC